>NZ_CP102280.1:2610802-2919963 GCF_025150085.1 Dorea longicatena | reverse complement strand
ATTTACTCCTAATCTGTCTGATTCGCGGATTTTCACCTATAAACCCACTCTTCTACATTGTACATCAAAAAGTTGCTTTAGGCAATCTTTTATCGCTATGCTTTGGCAACTGGCAGTTTCTCTTGATGTAGATTTGAAATATGTGGAAAACTCAATCCCAATTATCAACACTTGTAAAATGCGCATGAAATGGGGAAAAAATCTAAAAAAATATATGATTTCCACACGTTATCCACAAAAATCCACAAAGTTTTCCACAAAATGTGGATAAATATATTTTTAAAATTTAAGGAATAGCTTGACGTAGAGCGGTTTTTTTTATATAATCAAGGCTGATGTCTTATGAAAATTAGGGGGCAAGCCCCTTGGAATAAAATAAGGAGGTGGATATCCATGAAGATGACATTCCAGCCAAAGAAGAGACAGAGAGCTAAAGTACATGGCTTCAGATCTAGAATGAGCACAGCAGGTGGAAGAAAAGTACTTGCTGCAAGAAGAGCAAAAGGAAGAAAGAAATTATCAGCGTAGGCCGCATATATGTGGCCTTTTCTTCTACTCAGAAAAATTAGGAGAATAAGACAATGAAGTATTCCGAATCACTGAAAAAGAACAAAGATTTCCAATATATATATAGAAAAGGGAAATCTTACGCCAACAAATATCTGGTCATGTATGTACTGGAAAATGGGACAAGTCAGAATCGATTAGGAATATCTGTAAGCAAAAAAGTAGGAAACAGTATAGTACGGCACAGATTAACAAGATTAATCCGAGAAAGCTATAGACTGCAAGAAGAACGATTCAGATGTGGATTAGATATAATTGTTATAGCAAGAATAGGCGCCAAAGGAAAAGATTATAAAGATATTGTCGGCGCAATGCTCCATCTGGGTCATCTTCATAAGATTATAGATGAGGGGTAACGTATTATGAAGAAGATTCTGCTCACTGGTATCAGATTTTATCAGAGATATCTGTCTCCGATAAAGGGCGGTTCCACCTGTAAATTTTATCCGACCTGTTCTCAGTATGCGAAAGAGGCAATTGAGAAATACGGCGCATTAAAAGGAGGACGACTGGCGGTGTGGAGAATTCTGCGTTGTAATCCGTTTACCAGAGGAGGTTACGACCCTGTTCCTTAAAAAGATTACAACTACATATGGAGGAAAAAATTATGGTACCAAGTTTACTGACTGCCGCTAACTGGCCGATTGTCGGACAGCTTTGCTGGATTCTGGGTAAGGTAATGAACTTTATCTATAATTTCCTGGACAAATGTCTGCCAAGCGATAGCGGGCTGGTAGGTCTGTCGATTATTCTGTATACGATTTTTGTGTATACATTATTACTTCCACTTACGATTAAGCAGCAGAGAACATCCAAGATGTCTTCTGTTATGAATCCGGAGATTCAGGCTATACAGAAGAAGTATAAAAATAAGAAAGACCAGGCGTCCATGATGAAACAGCAGGAAGAGATTCAGCAGGTGTACGATAAATATGGTACATCGATGTCAGCAGGATGCCTTCCGTTACTGATTCAGATGCCGCTGTTATTTGCTTTGTACCCGGTTATCTATAATATCCAGAAATATGTTCCGGAGATCAAGACAGCTCCAAAGGCTGTAAATGTATTCCTGACACTTCCGGATCTGACTATCTCACCTATGCAGATGATCAAGAACAGCGGAAGCTATGGTTTCCCGGCAATCATGATCATTATTACTGCGATTTTACTTCCGGTATTATCAGGTTTGACACAGTATGGAAGTATCAAGCTTTCACAGGCTATTTCAGGCCAGCAGCTGGACAAAGATAACCCGATGGCGTCTACAATGAACACGATGAATATCACAATGCCACTGTTTTCGGTATTTATGGTATTCTCACTTCCGACAGGTATCGGTCTGTACTGGATCGTCAGTGCGGTAGTACGTTGTGTTCAGCAGGTATTTATCAATAAGCACTTAAGCAAGATTTCTGTAGAAGAGATTCTGGAGCAGAATAAGGAAAAGGCTGAGGAAAAACGTGTAAAACGTGGCGAGAAGAATGAACGTATCGCAGCAATGGCTCAGATGAATACCAAGAATATGAACAATCAGAACCAGAAGAAGAGACAGAGTACATCGAACCTGAGTGAAAAAGAAAGAGAAGCCAAGGTAGAAAACGCACACAAGAAAGCTGAAAATGCGAAGAAAGGAAGTCTCGCATCAAAAGCAAACATGGTGAAGAAATTTAACGAAAATGATTAGGGGGCGCTGTCATGGAGGATTACATTACTGTATCGGCAAAGACATTGGACGATGCGATCACCGAAGCGTTAGTTCAGTTAGGTGTAACAAGTGATCGCTTAGATTATATTGTTGTTGAAAAAGGAAGCGAAGGTTTCCTTGGAATCGGAAGAAAGCAGGCAGTAATCAAAGCCCGCAGAAAACGAGAAGAAAAACCGGTTGAAGAGACAGTGGAAGAAAGTAAAGTTGAAACACCGGTAAAAGAAGAAGTAAAACCAGAGAAGAAGACAGAGAAGAAGACAGAGAAGAAGACAGAGAAGAAGCCGGCAAAAGAGCATTCTCATACAAAGAAAAATGTAAGAGAAGAAAAACCGGAAGTAAAATCTGAGCCAAAGAAAGAAGTAGAACTTGCAAAAGTTGAACCACAGACGATCGAGACATGTGAAAAGTTCATTTACGATGTGATGAATGCAATGGGCATGGATGATGTAAAAGTTACATCTGTTGTAGATGAAGAAGGAGCACTTTCCATCAATATGGAAGGAAGCAACATGGGTATCCTGATCGGAAAACGCGGACAGACACTTGATTCTCTGCAGTATCTTACAAATCGTGTTGCCAACAAGATGCAGGATGGCTATGTAAGAGTGAAACTCGATACAGAGGATTACAGAAGAAGAAGAAAAGAAACACTGGAAAATCTTGCAAAGAACATTGCAAGCAAAGTAAAGAGAACAAGAAAGACAGTTTCTCTTGAGCCAATGAATCCATACGAGAGAAGAATCATTCACTCTGCGCTGCAGTCTGACCCGGCAGTATCCACACACAGTGAAGGTGAAGAGCCGTACAGAAGAGTTGTGGTAACACTGGTAAGAAACAGAAATAATCGATAATTAAGAGACAGGGGTCTTTAAGCGGCCCCTGTCTTTTTTTCACTCAAATGTATATTGGAGGAAATTATGGAACAATTATATAACTCCACGATTGCCGCAATATCTACGGCAATGAGTAATTCGGGAATAGGAATTGTACGAATGAGCGGACCGGAAGCATTTCAGATCGCAGACCGGGTATATAAGGGGAAAAAAGAGAAAAAACTATGTGATCAGAAGTCACATACCATTCATTATGGATATATTGTTGATGGAGAACAGGTAATTGACGAGGTCCTGGTCATGCTGATGCGCGGGCCGCACAGCTATACCGGTGAAGACACGGTAGAGATCAACTGTCACGGCGGTGTCTATGTGGTAAAACGAATTCTCGAAGTCCTGATCAAAAACGGTGCACGCCCGGCAGAGCCGGGAGAGTACACTAAGCGTGCATTCCTGAACGGAAGACTGGATCTTTCGCAGGCAGAAGCAGTTGGTGATCTGATCGCATCGCAGAACGAATATGCATTGCAGAGTTCGGTAAGCCAGTTAAAAGGAAATATCAAAGATAAGATTAGCGAAATGCGCGAAAAGATCCTGTATCATACTGCATTTATCGAGACTGCACTGGACGATCCGGAGCATATCAGTGTTGACGGCTATGGAGAAACACTGAAAAAAGTCGTCGATGAGATCATGGAAGCAATGAAAAGATTGCTAGATAGCTGTGATGATGGTAGGATTATAAAAGAGGGCGTACGCACAGTCATCCTCGGGAAACCGAATGCGGGAAAATCCTCTCTGTTAAATGTACTTCTCGGAGAAGACCGGGCAATCGTTACTGATATTGCCGGTACGACAAGAGATGTACTGGAAGAACACCTGAATCTGAAGGGCATTTCCTTAAATATTATGGATACTGCCGGTATCCGTGATACGGAAGATGTGGTGGAGAAGATCGGTGTTGATCGTGCGAAAGAATATGCGGACAAGGCAGACCTGATCCTGTATGTGATCGATGCATCCAGACCACTGGATGAAAATGATGCAGAGATCCTGCATCTGATCAAAGGCAAACGTGCGATCATCCTGTTAAATAAATCCGATCTGGATATGCAGGTGACAAAAGAACAGGAAGAACTGCCGGAAGAATTTCCGGTGATCGAGATCTCTGCAAAGAATGTACAGGGAATCGAAGAGCTGGAAGATACGTTAAAGGAGATGTTCTTCCAGGGAGAACTGACATTTAATGATGAAATCTATATTACAAATGTGAGACAGAAAACAGCGCTTCAGGATGCATATGCTGCACTGGAACGTGTGAATGACAGCATTGCCGCGGATATGCCGGAGGATTTCTATTCGATCGACCTTATGGATGCGTATGAAGCTCTCGGTAATATCACCGGCGAAACGATAGGAGAAGATTTGGTTAATGAGATATTCAGCAAATTCTGTATGGGAAAATAAAGATAAATATGATGTCGTAGTCATCGGTGCCGGCCACGCAGGTTGTGAGGCAGCACTGGCGACGGCGAGACTGGGCTTTCAGACACTGGTATTTACCGTAAGTGTGGACAGCATTGCGATGATGCCGTGTAATCCGAATATCGGCGGAAGCTCGAAAGGACATCTGGTAAGAGAGCTGGATGCCCTTGGCGGAGAGATGGGAAAGGTCATCGACCGTACATTTATCCAGTCAAAAATGTTAAATAAATCCAAGGGTCCTGCGGTACATTCGCTCCGTGCACAGGCAGACAAAGCAGTGTACAGCAGAACGATGCGCCGCGTACTGGAGGCTCAGGAGAACCTGGAGATCAAACAGGGAGAGGTTGCCAATCTCCTTGTGGAAGATGGAAAGATCACGGGAGTGCAGACATTTTCCGGTGCAACATATCACTGTAAGGCGGTTATCATCTGTAGCGGAACTTACCTGAAAGCACGATGCATTTATGGTGATGTGAGTCAGTATACAGGCCCGAACGGACTGCAGGCGGCCAATCATCTGACTGACTGTCTGAAAGAACTGGGCATTAAAATGTACCGTTTTAAGACAGGAACACCTGCCAGAGTAGACCGGAAAACAGTTGATTTCAGCAAGATGGAAGAACAGTTCGGAGATGAAAGAGTGGTACCATTTTCATTTACCACGAATCCGGACGATGTGCAGATCGACCAGGCATCCTGCTGGCTGACTTATACAAATGAGACGACACATGAGATCATCCGTGCCAATTTGGACAGATCGCCGCTATATTCCGGCATGATCGAGGGTACGGGACCGAGATATTGTCCGTCTATCGAAGATAAAGTGGTAAAATTTGCGGACAAAAAACGTCATCAGGTATTCCTGGAACCGGAAGGGCTGGAGACAGATGAGATGTACATCGGCGGAATGTCAAGTTCGCTGCCTGAAGATGTACAGTATGCAATGTACCGCAGTGTTCCGGGACTGGAGCATGTGAAGATCGTGCGGAATGCGTATGCGATCGAGTATGACTGTATCGATGCGAGACAGTTAAAACCATCACTGGAATTCCGCAATATCAGCGGCTTATTCAGTGCCGGTCAGTTCAACGGAAGCTCGGGCTATGAAGAAGCTGCCGCACAGGGCCTTATAGCGGGCATAAATGCCGCCAGAAAGCTGCAGGGCAAGGAATCCTTAGTGTTAGACCGCTCAGAGGCTTATATCGGCGTTCTGATCGATGATCTGGTTACAAAGGAAAGCCATGAACCGTACCGAATGATGACTTCGAGAGCAGAGTACCGTCTGCTCCTTAGACAGGATAATGCGGACCAGCGTCTGACAGAAAAAGGCTATGAAGTCGGTTTGATCTCACAGGAGCGTTATGATCGTCTGAAAGAGAAAGAAAGACTGATCGAGTCTGAGATCGAGAGATTAAAGAATGCCTATGTCGGAACCAGTGAAAAGGTACAGGAACTTCTGGAATCTTATGAAAGTACACCTTTGAATTCAGGAAGCAGTCTGGCAGAACTGATAAGGAGACCGGAATTATCTTACGAAGCTGTTACGGCTATTGATGTGACGAGACCGGAACTTCCGAAAGATCTGGCAGCAGAAGTGATCGAGCAGGTGGATATTTCTCTGAAATATGACGGTTATATCCAACGTCAGAAACGCCAGGTAGAGCAGTTCAAGAAGATGGAGAATAAGAAAATTCCGGAAGATATGGACTATGATGCAGTGAACAGCCTTCGTATTGAGGCAGTTCAGAAGCTGAAAGAGTACAGACCGGTGTCAATCGGGCAGGCATCGCGTATCTCTGGTGTATCTCCGGCAGATATATCAGTATTGCTTGTGTATCTGAGCGGAAATCACAGATAAGAAATCATAGATAAATTAATAAATGTGATGAAAAAGTAAGAAAAGCGGGATGAGTAGCTGTAATATAATGAAGTATATCAGTAAGAAAAACATCTAACACAAAAATAAATGTATTAATATTAATATACGCTAAAAATATAATTACACAGTAAATATAATGATAAGTATATAAAATGAATAAGATGAAAAATCATACATTTTATATACTTATTAATTTTAGAGAGAAAAAAGGAGAAAAATATGGACCAGATTTTGAAAAAAAGCCTGGAAAAGATAGGGATAGAGATCACAGACGAGCAGAAAGAGCAGTTTGATATCTATCATAAGCTTCTTGAAGAGTGGAATAAGGTGATGAACCTGACCGGAATCACAGAATATGAAGAAGTTGTAGAGAAGCATTATGTAGACAGCTTGTCGATTGTAAAAGTAATGAATATGAATCATGTGGATACAGTGATCGATGTGGGTACAGGAGCTGGTTTTCCTGGATTACCGCTGAAAATTGCATTCCCACATTTGAAAGTAACATTACTGGATTCACTGAATAAGCGGATTAAGTTCCTCAATACGGTGATTGAAGAGCTGGGGCTGGAAGATATCCACACAATTCATGGAAGAGCAGAAGATTATGCCAAAGATGCAGCATATAGAGAAAAGTATGATCTGTGTGTATCCAGAGCAGTTGCAAATCTGGCGACATTGAGTGAATATTGCCTTCCTTATGTAAAAGTAGGCGGTATGTTTATACCTTATAAATCAGGTGAGATTGATGAAGAGGTAAAAGGATCGAAAAAAGCGGTGAAAGTGCTTGGAGGAGAGATAGAAGATGTAGTGAAATTCGAATTGCCGGGAACGGATATCGGAAGATCCTTTGTAAAGATCCACAAAGTGAAGAATACGGCTAAGAAGTATCCGAGAAAGGCAGGGATGCCTTCAAGGGAGCCGATTGTTTAATCGTTGGAGAAATGGCTTACCCCGGGATGGAATGAAAATGAGATAGGGATTCCTATCTCATTTTCATTCCATCTGGTTTTCGCGGGCGGCAATGATTAAATAATGAGAGTGTAGGGGTGATGCGTGGATGAGGATAGGTGTTGGAAACAGGAAGAGAAAAAATTGGTAAAAGGGAGGATGTTTCACGTGAAACATCCTCCCTTTGTACGTGTGTGTAGGTTGCTGATGGATGGAATGTATAATAATAACTGCGTTTGTTTATGAATGTTAATGATAGTCTTTGAAATAGTAATTGGCTTATACTATATTAGTGCAAATCCTTGAATTAGCAGTTGTCACTTAATAGTAGGTCTAGTTGCTCCAAGAATGCATTGACATTTTCGCGTTGTGGAAGTAATCCGCTGCCTGGGACTTCGAGGTGTTCGATAGATGGAAGTATGTGGCAGTATTCGGTGGCTTTTTGTGATGTTTCTGGTGCGTTTTTACCTGTGATTACTGCAATTGAGGTTGTAAGTCCTTCGAGACAGTGGGCAACATTTACAGTTGTGTAATGTCCTAAAATGCTGGCGTAGAGATATTTACACTCTGCTGAGTCGGAAAGAGCGGTGTTGCGTGCGCCAACATTATAAATAAATGTTCCATATATAGGGATATTTATTATCTTTGCAAGTAGTTTTGATTTGTGATTTGGAGCTTTTGCAAGTGCATGTGTGCTTTCCGGACAAACCAGAATAATATGGTCAATCTGGTCGGCTATATTCTGACAGGCAGCTGTTACAAAGGAGGCTGAAGCCCCGGTAGCTACGATATCTGTCTTTTCACCTATAATATCACGAATAAAATCAGTAAGCAGTTGAACATACAGATAGCAGGTATATGTAATTGCGGGCTTGTCGGATTTGCCGCATCCGAGAAGGTCTATCGTATATACTGTGTGTTCTTTGGAAAGAGTACCGATTACTTTATCCCATTCCATAGAAGAACTGTAATGATTCAGATCATGAATAAGAAGAACCGGAGAACCAGTTCCTTCTTTTTTATAATATATATTTCCAAATTTCCAATTATAGTAATTGGATTCATCTTCTTCTGAATGTTCATCGGAGGCGTTGAATATGAATTTATTTATTACATGGAATGCTAAGGTTGTCGTTCCAATTGCTGTTGAGATGAATAATAATGTCTTTTTCCAGTTCATGCTGATACCTCACTTTCTTTTCCTAATTATACTATATTTACTTATGAATTGGAAGATTGCCTTTACAAAATGAGCATAAAATGAACAAAGTGAAGGAAATAGGACATTTTACTTGGAATATATGAAAAGAAGGGACACGAATAATAAAGCAAGTGGTAAAAACAAATGTTTCACGTGAAACATTCACAAAAATCGTATGTCACACAAAGATAACGAAAATAATATATAGAACGGTTTTATATTTATGGAAAAGGGAAAATCTATGTTTCACGTGAAACATTTTCTGGATAAGTATTCTGAAAAGTGATATACTAGAATCATGTGAAATAAGGGAAGGTGATAATTAAATGGGACGAGTTATAGCCGTTGCGAACCAAAAAGGTGGCGTTGGAAAAACAACGACAGCTATTAATCTGTCGGCATGTCTTGCTGAAAAAGGACAAAAGGTTCTTGCTATTGATATGGATCCGCAGGGCAATATGACGAGTGGATTAGGAATAGACAAAGATGAAGTTGAAAAGAATATCTATGATCTTATGATTGGTCAGGCTGGTGTAGATGAAGTTCTGCAAAAGGAAGCAATTGAAAATCTGGATGTGATACCGACAAGCATTGACCTCTCGGCTGCTGAAATTGAACTGATCGGTGTGGATGATAAAGAATTTATTATAAGAAATGCAGTTCAGCCGATCAAAGATGATTATGATTATATCATTATTGATTGTCCGCCATCGTTAAGTATGCTGACGATCAATGCAATGACAACAGCAGATTCTGTACTGGTTCCGATTCAGTGTGAGTATTACGCACTTGAAGGGTTGAGTCAGTTAATACATACAGTGGAGCTTGTAAAAGAAAGGCTGAATCCTGTTCTGGAGATTGAAGGAGTTGTATTTACTATGTATGATGCACGAACCAATCTTTCACTCCAGGTAGTGGAAAATGTAAAGGAAAACCTGCAACAGAACATCTATAAGACGATTATTCCTAGAAATATCCGATTGGCTGAAGCACCAAGTTATGGTATGCCGATTAATCTGTATGATCCAAAGTCTACAGGAGCAAGCGCATATCAGAGACTGGCGGATGAAGTTATGAATAGAGAGTAAATGAAAGATGTAATGTAGGAGGAAACGAATGCCAATAAAGAAAAAAGGATTGGGGAAAGGACTGGACAGTCTGATTCCTGATAATAAGAGCATGAAGTCTGTTACATCGGAAAAAACTGTGGAATCAAAAGAAGATGCAGCAGCTAAATCCGGTGTACAGGTAATGAAAATTAATGAGGTTGAGCCAAACAGAGACCAGCCGAGAAAGAATTTTGATGAAGATGCTCTCCTTGAACTTTCGGATTCGATTAAGCAATTTGGTGTGTTACAGCCATTGCTTGTTCGAAAAAGAAAAGATTACTATGAGATCATTGCGGGCGAAAGAAGATGGAGAGCTGCAAAACTTGCCGGAGTAAAAGAGGTTCCTGTGATTGAAAAGGAATATACAGATCAGGAAATTCTTGAGATAGGTTTGATTGAGAACATTCAGAGAGAAAACTTGAATCCGATTGAAGAAGCAATTGCATACAAGAGACTTCTGGAGGAATTCAATCTGAAACAAGATGAAGTCGCAGAGAGAGTATCGAAGAGCAGAACAGCCGTAACGAACTCTATGCGTTTGCTGAAACTTAGTGATAAAGTTCAACAGATGATCATTGACGACATGATTTCAACGGGACATGCAAGAGCATTGCTGGCCATTGATGATCCTGAGCTTCAGTACACACTGGCAAATAAGATATTTGACGAAAAACTCAGTGTAAGAGAAACTGAGAAATTGGTCAAAGAAATAAAAAATCCAAAGAAGCCGAAAGAAAAGAAACCGGTGGCCAATTCATTTATTTACCAGGATCTGGAAGAGAAAATGAAGAGTGTATTTGGAACAAAGGTAAGTATAGCATCAAAAGGAAAGGGAAAAGGTAAGATAGAGATAGAATATTATTCAGATGACGAATTAGAACATCTGTTCGATATGATGATGAGCATTAAAAGAGGAGAGTAATTGAATATGGATAGCAAAATACTGAAAGCACTTGGTATCGATCCGGCATTAATATTTATATTTTTGCTGATACTGATTGTTATATTATTCGTTCTGTATGTAAATGTAACAATGAAGTATAATCGATTGAAAAGCAGCTATACGACGTTTATGCGTGGTAAAGATGGAAAAACTCTGGAAGAAAGTATGATGTCGGGATTCTCGGATGTAGAGGCCATTCTGAAATATACAAAACAGAATCGTACAGACATTCAGAAACTTAACAAGAAGATGGAAAAATCTTACCAGAAACTTGGAATTGTAAAGTATGATGCATTTAATGAAATGGGTGGTAAACTCAGTTTCGCACTTGCAATGCTGGACAATAATAATACTGGTTGGATCATCAATGCGATGCACAGCAGAGAAGGCTGCTATACTTATGTGAAAGAGATCGTAAAAGGTGAAAGTTATGTAGAGCTTGCAGAGGAAGAAGCAGAAGCACTGGATAAAGCAATCTTCGAAGATGGTTATGAAGAAGAGGTGGATAAAGCAGTTGCATCTGCAACAGGAAGTCTTAAGTCTGTTAAGTCTGGTCCGGCAAAGAATGGAAATCAGAAAAGCGCGAATGCGAGAAATACAAAACAGACATCTGGAAAAGCAAACAATGGTAAGATCTTAAATGCAAGAACCAGTAATGTGCGTCCAGATATGGCAAGACCTGAAAAAACAAGAAATGAGAGATAATATAACATATATATAATCAGGAGGAATTTAGAAAAATGTTAGATATCAAATTTGTAAGAAATAATCCGGATGTTGTAAAGCAGAACATTAAGAACAAATTTCAGGATGAGAAATTACCTTTAGTAGATGAGGTAATAGAACTGGATCAGAAGAATAGAGATATTAAGGGAGAAGTAGAAGCACTCCGTGCAGAAAAGAACAAAATCTCTAAACAGATCGGTGCATGTATGGCACAGGGAAAGAAAGAAGAAGCGGAAGAATTAAAGAGAAAAGTAGCTGAGAGTGCTGCAAGGATCGAAGAACTTTCCAAAGAAGAAAAAGAAGTAGAAGAGAAACTGAAACAGAATATGATGATCATTCCGAACATCATCGATCCTTCTGTACCAATCGGAAAAGATGACAGTCAGAATGTAGAAATTGAAAAATTCGGTGAGCCTTTTGTTCCTGATTTCGAGATTCCATACCATACAGAGATCATGGAAGCATTTGACGGAATCGATCTTGAGAGCGCCGGAAGAGTAGCGGGAAATGGATTCTATTATCTGATGGGTGATATCGCAAGAATTCATTCTTCTGTACTTGCATATGCAAGAGATTTCATGATCAACCGTGGATTTACTTACTGTGTACCACCTTTCATGATCAGAAGCAATGTTGTAACAGGTGTTATGAGTTTCGCAGAGATGGATTCCATGATGTATAAGATCGAAGGAGAAGACCTGTACCTGATCGGAACAAGTGAGCACTCTATGATTGGTAAATTCATCGACACAATGTTAGAAGAAAAACAGCTTCCACAGACACTTACAAGCTATTCACCATGTTTCCGTAAGGAAAAAGGAGCTCACGGTATTGAGGAGCGTGGAGTATACAGAATCCACCAGTTCGAGAAACAGGAAATGATCGTTGTATGTAAACCGGAAGAAAGCAAGATCTGGTATGATAAATTATGGCAGAACACAGTAGATCTGTTCCGCTCACTGGATATTCCGGTACGTACATTAGAGTGCTGCTCAGGTGACCTGGCAGATCTGAAGGTAAAATCTTGTGACGTAGAAGCATGGTCTCCAAGACAGAAGAAATACTTCGAAGTAGGAAGCTGCTCTAACCTTGGTGATGCACAGGCAAGAAGACTTGGTATCCGTGTCAAAGGTGAAGACGGAACAAAATACTTCGCACACACACTGAACAATACAGTAGTAGCTCCACCGAGAATGTTGATCGCATTCCTGGAAAACAACCTTCAGGAAGACGGATCAGTTAAGATCCCTAAGGCATTACAGCCATACATGGGTGGAACAGAGAAGCTTGTACCTAAAAAATAAGCAGTTATAAGGATAAGCGTATGCATCAATATATGAAATCCATTGGATTTGGAAATATCAGAGACAAAAAACACTTAACACAGATTTTAAAAGATGTGGAAGAATCCTATACACAACATCAGCTCGTTACACAGGATGAAACAACGGATCTTTGTGAGTTTGAAAAAGAATATGGAGAAGGAATCGGGATCAAGGTGTGCGGAGATATGGACATCGATGAACAGTTTGAGTACCGTTATTATACACCATATTTCAAAGGATCCGGTGTGACATCCTATGCGGATGTCAGTGTGGAACGAAGGATAGACCGGGAAGCATATGTGGGCATCTGTGAAGATACAAAAGTAGGCATTAATCTGGTATTTTATCTTCAGAATATGATGGAATATCTGAGGGAAAGGCAGCTTGGTGGAAGAAGTATCAAGTATTCTTCCGTGACATTGTCCGGTCTTTGCAATGAGGGAATCATTCTGCTTCCGGTGCTGAAAAGTAAAGAACAGGAGCGGGAACAGCAGGAAGATGTACACAATCGTATGCTGCTGTTAAGCGCAGCAAAATCTGGCGATCCACAGGCGATTGAAAGTCTTACTCTGGATGACATCGATACATATTCCAAAGTATCAAGAAGATTGATATCGGAAGATGTATTTACGATCGTGGATACGTACATCATGCCGTACGGAATCGAATGTGACCGGTATTCGATCATGGGAGAAATCCTGGAATATCGTCTTACCAGAAATGAGATAACGAGAGAAGATATCTGCATCATGAAACTGGATGTGAACGGCCTTCTGTTCGATGTATGTGTACCAAAAAGAGAGGTCATGGGCGAACCGGCAGTCGGACGCAGATTCAAAGGAAATGTGTGGTTGCAGGGAAGAATCAACTTTTAATCTGCCATGCATTCGGAAGAAGTTTCCGATGGCAGACCCTTTGTATGTGGATAAATAAAGAAAAATGTGGATAAATATTTTTGAAAGATACAGGGATGGGGAAAACCATCCCTGTATTGACTTTTACAGGATTAATAGGTAAAATAATAAAGTACGAGTTAGTCAGGCTCCCTTAGTTAAATGGATATAACAAGCCCCTCCTAAGAGAAAGCCGAGGCATTCCCCAAAGGGAAAAAATGAAAAACAACTTTCAGTTCGAATCTATTCTGAAAAATGCCAAAGGTGACAACAAAGCATTCCCCAAATTGGGGAACGTTCTAATGTTACCAACTCAAAAAAATCTGTAGATTGACAACTCAAAAAAGAGTTGATAATCTTATATATGGCCGAAGGGAAAAATCCAAGAACCCCAGTAAAATCAAGGGTTTGCGGCATGTGTCGTCATAGCTCAGCTGGATAGAGCACTCGCCTCCTAAGCGAGGGGTCGGAGGTTCAAATCCTCTTGGCGACGGGCTTCAAAGCGTTCGAAAATGTTAGCTGGATTAGCTGACAACGAACGCTTTTGTTATTTTCAAATCACGTTCGTGACACAAAATTCCATTCAAAATGATCAATTTCCAGCTAACGCAATCTGATTTTTGTTAGCTGACAGCTAATCAAAATTACCGGTTTGCAAACATGGGTTTTAGGAAGTTCAGCTAACATTTGGGTCCCGCTCTGTTGTCACCCCTTATTCGGGGATGTAAATCAGAGAAAAGGCGGGAAAAGAAACAATCTCTCCCAAACCTGCAAACATGCATTAGCTGAAACAGTATTCAATTCTATTAGCTACAGCTAATGGTCAAACAGCAATGTCTGTTTGGAACTTTACTATCTATAAAAGTTCCAGGCAGGCATTTTTTATTTCCTGAATCCTGGAGGAAAGGAGTCAAGATGACTGAACCAAACAGACAATCAGAAGAAAACGAAGAAAGAATCATAGAAATTGAGATTGAGCGTCTTCGTCCGTTCAAAGAGCACCCGTTTCAGGTAAAAGATGATAAGGAAATGTTTCTTTTGCAGGAAAGCATTGAGAAGTATGGAATTTTAAATCCGTTAATCGTCAGACCAGTACCGGATGGATACTATGAGATCATATCCGGTCACAGAAGAAAACATGCTGCGGAGAAACTGGGATACCGTAAAGTACCGGTAATCATCCGGGTATTAAGTGAAGATGATTCCATCTTGAGCATGGTAGATTCCAATCTTCACAGAGAACGGATCAGCTACAGTGAAAAAGCTTTTGCTTACAAACTGAAGAATGACGTATTAAAAAGAAAAAGTGGTCGAAAAAAGAGCCAAGTTGACCACAAAACACCAAGAAAGCGGGCAATAGAAATCATCAGTGAAGATTGTGGTGATAGCCCAAAACAAGTGCAGCGTTATATCTCACTGACAAAACTGATACCGGAAATGTTGCAGAAACTGGATGATGAGATTATTTCTTTTTGTCCGGCTGTAGAGATAGCTGCATTAAGTGAAAAAGAACAAAGAGAACTGCTTGTAGCAATGGAGTATGCACAGGCAATCCCATCACTCTCACAGGCCCAGAGGATCCGGCAACTGAGTAAAGAAAAACAGTTGTCACTGGAAAAGATGGAAGAGATCATGTGTGAAGTGAAAAAGGGTGAGATTACAAGAGTGGCATTCACAAACGAGCAGTTGCACAAGTATTTTCCAAATTCTTATACACCGGCAATGATGAAACGGGAAATACTGGCACTGTTGAAATTATGGAAAAAAGAATCATGGGAAAGTTAAAGGAGGAAGAAATCATGTGTAAAGTTATATCCGTAGTAAACCAGAAAGGTGGCGTCGGAAAGACCACCACAACCGTAAATGTAGGCATTGGACTGGCAAGAGAAGGTAAGAAAGTGTTGCTGATCGACGCGGATCCACAGGGAAGTTTAACCGCAAGTCTTGGATATGAGGAACCGGATGATCTTCGCATCACATTGGCAACGATCATGATGGAGGTCATCAACGAAGAAGAAATCTCTCTGGAAGATGGGATTTTACATCACCAGGAAAATGTAGATCTTCTCCCGGCAAATATTGAGCTTTCCGCACTGGAAGTAACGATGGGAAATGTTATGAGCAGAGAAATGATCATGAAAGAATATATCGATGCGATACGATGCCGATACGATTATATCCTGATCGACTGTATCAATCAGATCCAGATGTTATCGATTTTCAATAACTGTGTGATGGCAAAGAAAGTATCCCGGTCTCTTACCTTCTCAGAAAAGAAACTGACAAAGTACTTTCCGGATGATTATACAGCCAAAGATATGGAACAGGTGATTGAATCATTATTAGAAAAATGGATGCAGGAACAGTCCTGTTAAGGATAGAAAAAGCTAAGAAAACAAAGTCAAAGAAGTTTAAAAAGAGGACTTCTTAGCAGAAAATGAAAGGAGAAAATTATGGAGAAAAAAATGACATTTAATTATTTTTACGGTACCGAAGCTGATCAGTTCAGCTTCTACCGCATACCAAAAGCATTATTTACAGACAGTTATTTTAAAGATTTATCGAGCGATGCTAAAATTTTATATGGACTGATGTTGGATCGAATGTCTCTTTCCATCAAGAATCAGTGGTTTGATGACAAAAACAGAGCATATATCTACTTTTCCATCGAAGATATCATGGAATTACTGAACTGTGGCAGAAATAAAGCCATCAAATCCATGAGAGAACTGGATGACGAAACAGGGATTGGCCTGATTGAGAAACGCAGACAGGGATTTGGAAAGGTGAACGTTATCTACGTGAAAACCTTTATGCCTGAGAAAACAGATGAGAAAAAATTTGAAGAGGAATTAAAGAAGTTTAAAAAACAAACTTCTGTGGAAAATGAGGAATCTACAGAAGTTTACATTTCAAACTTCATGAAGTCCCAAAATCAAACTTCTAGAAGTCCCGAAAACAAACTTCAAGAAGTTTACATTTCAAACCCTAATAATACTAATCTTAGTGATACTGAAATGAATGATAATAAATCTAATCAAATCGTATCTGCAGATGAGAATCGATCCGATGGCGATAACCGCTCTGAGGATTATCAGGCTTATGAAAACCTTGTCAAAGAGACCATTGATTATGAATCACTGGAAGTAACCCATCATGACGATATGCGGCAGGTAGATGAAATCGTGAACCTGATCGTAGAGACTGTGATGTGTAAAAATGACAAGATCTTGATTGCCAGCAACTGGTATCCGGCATCACTGGTGAAGAAAAAATTTCTGATGCTGACCTATTCACATATCGAGTATGTCTTACACTGTATGAGTGGTAACACCACAAAGGTGAAGAACATCAAGAAATATTTATTAGCAGCCCTGTTTAATGCACCGTCAACGATGAACGGGTATTATCAGGCAGAGGTGAACCATGATATGCCAGGACTGGTAAGATAGGAGGTGCACATGTTTATTTTAAAACTTGCTGGAAAGATATTATTACTGCCGGTATGGCTGATCCTTTTTGTAATCGGCCTGGCAGTAAAAATGACAGTACAGACTTATGCGGTTGTCAGAGGGATCCTTGGATTTATATTCACTTTATTGATTATAGCGACTGCATACTGTTATCATGACTGGGTACAGGTTGCATTTCTATTTTCGCTGAGTGTAATTCTGTATCTGATCCTGTTTGCAGGAGTGTTTGTAGATACTGTACTGGACATGACAAGAGAACGTATTATTGATTTTATTATATCGTGAGGAGAATATGAAAATGAGCGAAAACAATGATTATATTCAGTTACCACCACTAAAAAAAGACACACCGTCCGATGTGGTAGCATTTATCTGGGAGTACATGAAAGTACCGGAGAACTCAAGAGAAAAAGTTAAGAATCTGCTTAAAGATGCAAATGAAAATGGCGTAAAATTAAGTCATCAGGCACCAACACTGTATGATGTTGTTCCAAAAGAAGAAATTGCTGAATTTGAAGAGCTTATGCGCAAAACCATAGCTGACATTGTATCAGAAGCCAGTAGCGTTGCCTGTTGGGTGTATGTGCAGAAATATGTGAAGCACAAAACCCTAAACGAAATGCTGCAAGAATTGCCAGACGTAGGTCAATTCATCCTAGCTATGGATACCTGGTTTGAAAAACTGATGGAGAAATAATCTAGGAAAATAGTTTAAAGTTTACATGTTATGATCATGTATGAAGTTGGAACAAAATAAAAGAATTGTGCTATAATATTGTTCAAGAAAAAGCTCATTGACATATTTCAATCTATTTAGGAGGATAAACGATCATGTGTACAGCAGCAACTTATAAAACAAAAGATTTTTACTTTGGACGAACCCTCGATTATGAATTCTCTTATGGTGATCAGATAGTAATTACACCACGTAATTATGCGTTTAATTTTCGCCATGTTGGCGATATGAAAAATCATTATGCAATTATTGGAATGGCTCATGTTGCTGAGGATTATCCTTTGTATTATGATGCTATGAATGAAAAAGGAGTGGCAATGGCAGGACTGAATTTTGTCGGAAATGCTGTTTATGCCGCGATTAAGCCAGATGTGGAAAATATTGCACAGTTTGAATTTATTCCGTGGATTTTAAGTCAGTGTTCTTCTTTAGTTGAAGTTCGCGAGCTTCTTGAACGAATTAATATTGTTAATACTCCTTTCAGCGAGCAATTACCATTAGCACAATTACACTGGATCATTTCTGATGAGAATGAGTCAATTACGGTAGAATCTATGTCAGATGGTTTGCATATTTATGACAATCCAGTAGGAGTGCTTACGAATAATCCTCCATTTCCACAGCAGATGTTTCAACTAAATAATTATATGTATTTATCTCCTAAACAGCCCAGAAATACTTTCTGCGAAAATTTGGCTCTTGATGCATATAGTAGAGGTATGGGAGGATTAGGTCTTCCGGGAGATCTCTCATCTTCCTCACGCTTTGTACGTGTAGCTTTTACAAAGGTAAATGCAATTTCAGGTGAATCAGAGGAAGAAAGCGTTAGCCAATTCTTCCACATTCTCGGATCTGTGGATCAGCAACGAGGATGTTGCGAAGTAGCGGATGGAAAATATGAAATCACATTGTATACGTCGTGTTGTAATGTTACAAAAGGTATTTATTATTACAATACTTATGAAAACCATCAGATCAGTGCAGTAGATATGCATGTAGAAAATCTGGATAGTGATAAAATGATTTGTTATCCAGTAATTCAAGGAGAACGAATCAACTATCAAAATAAATAATGTTTTGAAATCAGGGATGAGGTAGAAAGGAAAGTTCCATGACAAAAGATGAAGTAAAAAAACTCAGGATGAACAGTCCGGAATCACTACAGTTTTTAAATAATGCTACAAAATTTTATAATTTAATGATGATGTATCGTTGTGCTATTCGGGAGATACAAACTAAACTTGAGGTTTTGGATGATGAATTTTCAGTTGAGAACAATCGAAATCCTATTTCTTTTATAAAAACAAGAATTAAGCAGCCCAATAGTATTTACGATAAACTGCAGAAGATGGGATATGAATTTACAACAGAAAATATACAGACATATCTCAATGATGTAGCAGGCGTTCGAATAGTTTGTGCGTTTATTGACGATATTTATATGATATCAGATTTGATTACCCAACAGGATGATATTAAAGTTATTGAAATAAAAGATTATATAAAAAATCCAAAATCGAATGGTTATCGAAGCTATCATATGATTGTTGAAATACCAGTATTTTTTGCTAAGGGTAAAACACCTATGCGTGTAGAATTACAGATTCGAACCAATGGTATGGATTTCTGGGCAACATTGGAACATCAACTTCGCTATAAAAAAGGAATTGAAGAAATGCCTGGCTATGATGAGATAAGTGAAGAATTACTTCATTCTGCAAGAGCTATCATTGAAGCAGATAATGAAATGCAGAGAATAAAAGACAAAATTGGTATGTTCCACGAAATTTAGGAAGAAAACTGAGCAAGTAGGAAGGTGGAATATATATGAAACAAGATACTTTAGAGGGCAAAGCAAAAACAAAAAATGGGGTAAAACGGCTGTGTTTTTCCATAATCTGCATTCTTCTGGAAGTGATTTTTATTATTACTATCGTAACACGCTTGAATGAATATGCAGAAATCATAAATTTATTTACAAGGATTTTGAGTGGGATCTTGGTTTTGGGATTGTACGCATCAAATAAGACATCCTCTATGAAAATGCCTTGGGTCATCTTAATTCTAATTTTCCCAATTATGGGTGTAGGCCTGTATTTGTTGATTGGTTTGAATGGTGGCACACATAAAATGCGTGAGCGATATGCAGAAATTGATAGCAAATTGTTACCAATGCTTCCGGACAGTCAGGAGTGTTTGAGCAAAATAAAAGAAAAAATTCCGAAAGCAGGAAATATAGCAAGTTACATACAAAGAAATTCGCAGTATCCAATCTATCAGAATACGGATATTGTGTATTTTGATGAAGCAGTGAAAGGATTAGAGGCACAGCTTAAGGATTTGGAGAAAGCACAGAAGTTTATCTTTATGGAATATCATGCGATAGAAGACGCTGAAGCATGGCATAAGATTCAAGATGTTCTGGAAGAGCGAGTAAAAGCAGGTGTGGAAGTTAGAGTATTCTACGATGATATGGGTTCTATAGGCTTTATTAACACAGATTTTGTGAAAAAGATGGAAGCAATAGGAATTCATTGCCGTGTATTCAATCCGTTTATGCCAGGTTTAAATCTGTTTTTGAACAATCGTGATCATAGAAAAATAACAGTTATTGATGGAAAAGTCGGATTTACAGGTGGATATAATCTAGCAAACGAATATTTTAATTACACACACCCGTATGGACAGTGGAAAGATACAGGTATTCGTTTAGAAGGAGATGCTGTTCAGTCGCTTACGGTGACATTTTTGGAAATGTGGAATGCAGTAAGTGATAAGGATGCTAATGATTCTGATTTTAGTAAATACCTTTTCCACTATGATTATGCGGCACAGCAAACTGGGTTTGTTCAACCTTATGCAGACAGCCCTATGGATAATGAGCAAGTAGGAGAAGAAGTTTATATCAGTATGATAAATAAAGCTGAAAAATATTGTTGGTTTATGACTCCATATCTAATCATAACAGATGAAATGACGCATGCGTTATGTCTGGCTGCTAAGCGAGGGGTAGACGTAAGAATTATCACACCTGGTATCCCTGATAAAAAATTCATTTATAATATAACTCGTTCTTTTTATCATGGATTAGTTAAACATGGTGTTCGTGTTTATGAGTGGACTCCTGGTTTCTGTCATGCAAAAATGAGTGTGGCAGATGACTGTATGGCAACTTGTGGAACAATTAATCTGGATTATCGAAGTTTATATCACCATTTTGAAAACGGCTGTTTTATGGCAGATTGTCAGGCAGTTGTGGAAATAAAAAATGATCTGATAAGAACGATGGGAGAATGTCGTGATGTGACAGACCAATATCAAACCGGACGAAGTGCATATTTGCGACTGGGACAATTATTTATGAGATTATTTGCTGGATTGCTATAAGAATCTGATGAAACGACCTTTCAAAAAACAGTTGATTTAGAAGTTAACTGTTTTTGAAAGGCCGTTTTTGCTATATCTAACAGTCTGTTGTACAAAGAAGATTTTGCATGGATAGTGATTAATACAACGGAGTAAGAAAAGCTCCTTCATATATTAGAATAAAAATATGACTGTTTCTTTAAAAAGAAGCCGGTCATATTTTTTTATGAAAAATAAATTTTGTTGAGGTTAAATTGAGATTGACTTTGTATTGTATAAGTATGAAATAAAAAGGAAGCAGGTGATGTACAATGAAAAAGCATAAAATATGTAAAATCCTTCTTGTTATACTGGCAATTTTTTTATGTGTGGCTTTTTATGAATTGCTCGGAATCTGCGTTGCATATAAAAAGCAGCCGGAAGTGTCCAATACAACCAAAAAAGAAACAAAAAATGGGTCATGGAACGAATGCAGTGAAAATACAGAACGGGCAGTAATCATAGAAAAGAATCCAGAAGCGCTTTTACAAAGAGTGCGTTTGATCAAGAATGCAAAAAAGGAAATTATTCTTTCTACTTTTGCATTTCAATCCGATGAAAGTGGAAAATTGATTTTAGGAGCACTGCATGATGCGGCAGACAGAGGTGTACATATTCGTCTGTTAGTAGATGGAATGGAGAGCTGGATTGATATGGAAGGAAATCCGTATTTCTATGGATTATCTTCCCATGAGAATGTTGAAATTAAACTGTATAATAAGGCCAATCCGTTGAAACCGTGGAAAATGATGGGTAGAATGCATGATAAATATTTGATTGCAGATGGAAAGAGATATATTCTTGGGGGAAGAAATACATATAATTATTTCCTGGGTGATTTTCCGGGACATAAGAACTATGACAGAGACGTGTTAGTGGTTTGCGATGAACCTGAGAAAGAAAATTCAGTTAACCAGTTGTCAGAGTATTTTGAAACCATATGGAATCAGGAAGACAGTGGTTATTTTCATAACAATAAAAAACTGGCAAATAGAAAATCTGTAAAGAACGCAGTTTTAGAGCTGCAGAACAGCTATCAGAAATATTTTGAAGAGAATAAGGAAAGAATCTGCGAGACCGATTATACGGACGAAACTTTTGAGACAGAAAAGATTACATTAGTGTCAAATCCTATTCACACAGGTTCCAAAGAACCAGTAGTGTGGTATCAGTTGGGAGAATTGATGAAAAATGCAAAAGATCGTGTGAAGATCCACACGCCATATATTATCTGTAATGATATGATGTATAATACATGGGAGGAGATTGCAGAGAACGTTTCAGATTTTTCTATCATGACAAATTCAGTTGCGAATAATGGGAATCCATTTGGGGCTGCCGATTATGCGAAAAACAGAAATAGAATCTTAAGTACAGGAATTAATATCTGGGAATATGAAGGCGGTTATTCATACCACGGAAAAAGTATTCTCATTGACGATGATCTGTCTGTAATCGGTTCCTTTAATATGGACATGAGAAGTGCATATCTGGATACGGAACTGATGCTTGTAATTCGCAGTAAAGATATTAATAAACAGTTGGAAGAGGGCATGATGGAATATGAAAAAGTGTCCCGCCAGATATTAGAAGGCGGAACTTATAATGATCCATATCATGTAGAGCCAATCGAATTAACAAAGAAACGTCAGAGAAAAATATTTTTGGTACAGCATCTGCTTGGATGGGCAAGGTATCTGTTTTAATAAGGAGGAAGAAAAACGTGTTTCAAATATTGATTGTAGAAGATGATAAAGAATTAAGCCAGCTATTCCAAAAAGTGCTTGAGAAGAATGGATATCAAGTCAAAAGTGCATCGGATGGAGCACAGGCATTAGAAGTATTGGATAAGGAATATATTGATCTGATCATTTCTGATATTATGATGCCGGTTATGGATGGCTATGAACTGGTGTCAGAACTTCGTTCAGCAGGATATCAGATACCAGTGCTTATGATCACTGCGAAAGGTTCCTTTGATGATATGCGCCAGGGATTTCTTTCGGGAAGTGACGATTATATGGTAAAACCGGTAAATGTGAATGAAATGGTTTTAAGAGTCGGAGCACTGCTTCGCCGTGCACAGATACTGAATGAACACAAAATTGTGATCGGTTCAACAGAGTTTGATTATGATGCAATGACGGTTACAACTGATAAGGAAAGTCTTGTTTTGCCTAAAAAAGAATTCCTGCTTTTATATAAGCTTGCAGCTTCGCCAGGCAGAACATTTACAAAACAACAGTTGATGGATGAAGTATGGGGATACGAGACGGAGGCAGACCCACATACGATAGAGGTACATATAGGAAGAATCAGAGAGCGTTTTAAAGATAACCCTGATTTTGAAATCGTAACAATGCGTGGAATTGGATACAAGGTGGTGAAAAAATAATGGAACAAAAGAAAGAAAAAGGATTGCGGATCCGATCCTGTCTGACTGGTGCAATCTGGCTGGCACTTGTATTTTCAACAGTCATATCTGCTTTATTATTTGCTTTTTTGAATCATTTTTTTAATCTGCCGGGCAGCATACCTGTGCTTGGCTGGCTTTTGATTTTCAATACATTGATTGCAGGGCTGATCACTTCCTTTATCAATGCAAAGTTACTGGAACCAATTACCAGACTTAGTAAAGCAATGAAGGAAGTTTCTCAGGGAGATTTTGAACAGCATTTGGAAACGAACAGCCGTATAGCAGAAGTTGGAGAATCTTATCAAAGTTTTAATGTTATGACAAAAGAACTTCGTGCAACAGAGGTGCTGCAGATGGATTTTGTATCTAATGTTTCTCATGAGTTTAAGACCCCGATTAATGCCATTGAAGGATATACAATGCTGCTTCAGGGAGAAGAACTGTCTCCGGATCAAGAGGAATATGTAGAAAAAATCTTATTTAACACCCAAAGACTTTCCGGATTGGTTGGTAATATTTTGCTGTTATCCAAGTTAGAGAATCAGAATATACCAATGAAAAAAACAGAATATCGTCTGGATGAACAAATCCGCCAGGCATTTCTTTCATTGGAAACAAAATGGACAGAAAAAGAAATTGGTTTTCAGGTAGAATTGGAGGAAGTTAAATATACTGGGAATGAAGGACTTTTTATGCATATCTGGATAAATCTTTTGGATAATGCGATTAAGTTCAGCCCTTCAAAGGGGACAATTACGATGTTTCTGAAACAAGAACAGGATTCTGTTAAGTTCATTCTGGAAGATGAAGGACCAGGAATAGAGGATGATGTAAAATCCAGAATATTTGACAAGTTCTATCAGGTAGATGGATCTCATAAAGCAGAAGGAAATGGCCTAGGTCTTGCACTTGTAAAACGGATTGTAGATAGTGCCGGAGGAACAATCAAAGCAGAAAACCGTGAATATGGTGGATGCAGATTTGTTATAGAGCTGCCAAAGCAGAAAGATGAGGCCATATAAGTTTAAGAAAAACAGATAGAGGAGGAATTACATGACATTTTATCAGGAATTGCAGTTAAATCAGGCAGGTTCTAAAAATCTGTTGAAAAAGAGTGAAACAGTGAAAGAAAAATCATATCATATACTGGTATATTTGGTAAAGATAGCTGTTACAATGGCATTTTGTTTTTTATTTGTTACTATTTTCAGTATCTTATTTGGAAATGAGAATAGTATTGTGGGTGTAGTAGTTTTATTATGCCTTATGGTATTTCGGAATGCGGATCTGGGGATCCACACCGGACAATCTACGATGCTTTTGGCTTTGTTCTTTGTAATTATGACTGTATGTCCGCATTTAGCAAATCAGTTTTCACCGGTATTGGGAATGCTGTTAAATATTGCGACACTGGCTGTGTTGATTCTGTTCGGATGCCATAATCCATTCATGTTTAATCAATCTACATTGGTTCTTGGGTATCTGCTGCTATATGGTTATGATGTTACGGGAAAAAGCTATCAGATGCGATTAGTCGGAATGGCTTTAGGTGCAGCACTTACCTGCTTCGTATTTTATCGAAATCATAAAAACAGAACTTATAAAAGAAATCTGAAAGATCTGATACAAGAATTTGATATCACTTCTTCCAGAACAAAATGGCAGATATGTCAGATTTTATGCGTACCGATTGTCCTTTGCATTGCAGAACTTTGTAATATGCCACGTGCAATGTGGGCTGGTATTGCGGCCATGTCCGCGATTTTGCCATTTATGGAAGATATGCACTACAGAGTCCGTAAAAGGATTGTCGGAAATATTGCAGGTGTTATATGTTTTACAGTATTATATTTTCTGCTTCCTTCGTCAATCTATGCATATATAGGAATTCTTGGTGGAATCGGTGTAGGACTTTCAGCACAATATGGCTGGCAGGCAGTATTTAACACATTTGGTGCTTTAGCCATTGCTGCAGAGACTTATGGACTACAAGGAGCGGTTAGTCTTAGAGTGATTCAAAATGTTTTTGGTGTTGTGTTTGCATTAGCATTTTGTGTTATATTTTATTGGTTTATGTCAAAAAAAAAGGAAAGTGAGGCGACCGTACATGCAGAGTGAAGTGAATCAGGAAGAAAATTTGAATAGAATTATTACGGTTCCTAATCTTCTTTCTTTTTTTCGGCTTTGCCTGATTCCGGTAATTATATGGAGCTATTGTGTAAAGAAAAATCCTCTGTTAGCTGGAGAAATCTTATTGCTGTCTGGTCTTACGGATCTTGCTGATGGATATATCGCAAGAAGATTCCATATGATTAGTAATTTGGGAAAAATACTTGATCCGGTGGCCGATAAGCTGACACAGGCAGCGATGTTAATCTGTCTGTTTACTCGGTTTCCGCATATGCTTCTTTTAATCGTAATAATGGCAGGTAAGGAGCTGTATATGGCAGTCAGTGGATGTCTTGTGATACGAAAGACAGGAAAAGTACACGGTGCAGACTGGCATGGAAAGATAGTAACCTTTTTATTATATGGAACTGCAGCGGTGCATATTATATGGTTCCACATTACACCTATGGTATCAGATCTGTTGATTGGTTTGTGCGCTATAATGATGGTCATATCGGTCGCTCTGTATATTATCCAGAATACCAGGACTCTTAAGGGAGAGACTGTATAAGCAATTTTATATTGCAATGACTAGAAAAATATTTAGGAGAAGATAGATATAAACAGTAAGTCAAACACACAAACTATGGAGTCTTTAGTCGGTTTAATAAAATTTTAGATAGAAAATAAATCATTATAAAAAGATCCTGTTCATACTATGATATATAGAACAGGATCTTTATTTACTTTATTTCGCCAGGAAATTACTCTGTATCTCCATCGGCATATGGTAAGCCTGGCCTCGTTTTGTCAGGCTGTATAGTTTAAAGCTCATGAGTTCCGGAGTCGCATTCAAAGAGCTGCAGAGTCCGAAATAATCCAGGTCCTCGTTCTGAACCATATCTTCGATTTCCTCATCTTCAATCAGCAGATCGGCAGCAAACAGATTGGCCTGGTATTCTGTATTATCCGTCATATTGTAGAGTGTATCATCTTGCATACCTGGGTTGGATTTATCTTTATGGTAATTGTGTTAGTAGTTGTAATGCAGATATTTGAAAAGGTGAAAGAACAGCTGCTTAAATGGACAATTGATTAAAATTAAATGAAGATGAAAATATAGGGAAGTTGTGGTATATGGATGTGTATCACAGCTTCCCTTTTTTAACAAAAGCTAAATGCGTTTCATAAGTTACACTGCAATGTCCGGTGTCCAGTAGATATTATTTATCAATCTCACTCAGTGCAGCTTCATCAGCAACGATTGTTACATCATTATGTAACTGAAGGATGGAAGCCGGTACTTCCGGAGTGATTGCTCCATAGAGTACTTGCCTGTTGGGTGTATGTGCAGAAATATGTGAAACAGAAAACTCTGGACGAAATGCTGCAAGAATTGCCAGATGTAGGCCAATTTATCATTGCTATTGGATAGCTGGTTTGAAAGACTGATGGCGGAAGAATAGATGCTGTGATAGAATGAAGAAAAATGATAAGTTAATAAAATGATATCAAAAAAATTTACATCTGATAAGGAGAAGGAAAATAGATGGAAAGTGTGAATTATGAATATTTTGATTCAGAGAATGATTATTCAAAAAATCCTAATGCAACCAAACATAGATCATTTAACGTTTCAAGAGGAGATTTTAGTAAATATGCTATTTTAAATGGATTTTACGGAAAAAAACTGATTTCTCGAGATGCAAGAAAATTTTATTCATCAATGTGTAGAATGGCAGTAAAAAAGGAAAAAGGGTTTTATGTAATTTCAGATGAGTATGAATTTGCGGAAACTTCATATAAAAATGTAATTTCTTTTGCCATGGGTATGTTAGCAACAAGAATTATTGCAAATGAAATATATAACATTAACAAATTATATCATTTTACAGATAAGAGTTTTAAAGGAACGTTGGTGAATGGAAAAATGGCACCAGATTGGATCGGAGTTGATGGGCAAAAAAAAGTATTTTTATTTGAAAGTAAGGGGACTTGTAATAAGAATGTTAGGAAAAAGACAATCGAGCATGCAAAAGTACAATTAAATAATGTGGGTTCAATTAAGGATACATCAACAAACCAGATGTATTACCCACAAAAAGATAGCAAACATGTAATTTGTTCATGTTTTGACGCATACTCTGGTATAGATAAAGTATGGAATATACATGATGTGGATCCAGAAGGAAAGGGAGAAGTTAACTTAGAAATTAATTTTGATAAAGAATGCTTTATGTATTATCAAGCATTTGTTTCGTATGTGGATTCATTAAATCAGGTATATCAATGTGAGTCTGTAAAAAATCAAAAATACTATTGTTGGGTGTATGAAGATGAAAAATATTGTATTCTTGAAGAAATATATAATTCGATGAAATCAGGACAATTTAATGAACAGAATAGATATCGTAATTTTAATAATTATGTAAACGAGAAACTTAGTGATATAGAGTATCCAGAACAGTTTTCACATGATGGAATCTCTTCCTATGAAGATGGAATAGTAGTTTGTAGTTCAGTTTCTTGGCGAGATAAGCTGCACTAAGAAGATATTTTTGTTTTTGTTCTCATACTCCTCCTTCCGCTGAGACTATTCCTCCCGCCGGGAGTTCACGTATTTCAATATCGGCTGTCCCTTCCGATATTAGAAATAGTGCTGTGAACACCTTTAGGTGGAACCAACAGACAAGTGAAACGTCTGTTATTGAGAGGGTATGGGGAAATCCCCATCAAGATAAATCCCATAGGAGAACAGGATGGCAAACGACATTACTGTTAAACATGGGTGGATCTTGCCCTTATTTGTATCCCTCTATATAACGAAACGCTCAGAGGCTGTTTTACAGTGGGGGAAAAGAAAAAATATCAAAAAATTGATAATTAATGGTGAGCTTGTGATAGAATGGAAAAAAGAGAAAAGCATAAAGGATGTAGTTGTGGAGAATATTTGTTATGATTAGAAAGTTGCTGAACGGAGATATCGATAGAGTCGCTGACATATGGTTAAAGACAAATCTGAAAGCACATTATTTTATTTCCAATCAATATTGGAAAAGTAATTATGAATTAGTAAAAGAAATGCTGTCACAATCCGAAGTTTATGTGTTTGAAGCAGATAAAATGATACAAGGATTTGTAGGACTAAATGATGAATATATATGATATTGTAAAGACATATTCGGAAAACACGCTTGGAAAGTTTTCAAAACATGATGCATTGGTTGCCTGCCCTAGCCTTGGAAGTTCTTCAGTAGAATCAGCACTTAAAAAGCTGGTTGATGAGGGGACTGTCATACGGACTGGAGCAGGAAGGAAAAAAATGTATATGATGAAAAAAGAATAATTATTACGAGGATACATTAGAGATATAATATAAATATTGATAAAACTATTTACAAAAGTGGGGAATAAAAAATGAACAAACAAAAGAAAAAAGGTTTCACATCAGACACGTTAAAAGAAACCGCCGTCATGACGATAGCAGTGGGGATTATCGCCGCGGCAGTGTATTTCTTCCTGATTCCGAGTCAGACTTCGATCAGCAGTATATCTGCACTTGCGATTATTATCGCACATTATGTACCATTGCATGTGTCAACGGTTACGATGATCCTGAATGTGGTCTTATTGCTGATCGGATTTGTAACTTGCGGGAAAGAATTTGGGGCGAAGACGGTATATACGAGTATCTTGCTGCCAGTGTATCTGGCGGTATTTGAACATGTATTTCCGGATTTTGAATCACTGACGAACAGCAATGAGCTGGATGTGTTATGTTATATTCTGGTGGTAAGTATTGGTCTTAGCATTTTATTCAACATGAATGCGTCATCCGGTGGACTGGATATCGTAGCGAAGATCATGAACAAGTATCTTCACATCGAACTAGGAAAAGCTATGTCAATTTCAGGAATGTGTGTGGCACTTTCGTCTGCTCTGATCTATGATAAAAAAGCGGTAGTGTTAAGTGTGCTTGGCACATATTTTAATGGTATTGTGCTGGATCATTTCATCTTTGGACAGAATGTAAAAAGACGAGTCTGCATTATTACAAAATACGAAGAAGAGGTACGACAGTTTATTTTACATGAGCTGCACAGTGGAGCGACATTCTATGAAGCGATGGGTGCTTATAATATGCAGAAGTACAGAGAGATTATTACGATTGTAGATAAGAGTGAATATCAGAAACTCATGAACTATATTGTCCAGAAAGATCCGGAAGCATTTGTAACGGTGTATACAGTATCTGATATGCGCTACAGACCGAAGGTGAGATCATTCTAGTTCGTAATGATAGATAATTGCCAAGAAGATGCCAATGGAAGGTTCTGTAGATAATAGATAAATAGAGAAAAACGTCACATGTGTGGCGTTTTTCTGTTAACAAGTATTTGAGGAAAAGTATTATGAAGATATATGTGGATGCCGATGCCTGCCCGGTGGTAGCCATCGTTGAACAGATCGCAAAAGAATATGAGATTCCGGTAACTCTTCTGTGTGATACGAATCATGTGTTATATTCGGATTACAGTGAGGTAGTGACGGTAGGAGCCGGAGCAGATGCTGTGGACTTTAAACTGGTCAGTCTCTGCCATAAAGGTGATATCGTGGTAACACAGGATTATGGTGTCGCAGCAATGATTCTTGGAAAGGGAGCATATGGAATCCATCAGAATGGCAAATGGTATACGAATGAGAATATTGATCGTATGCTGATGGAAAGACATCTCGCGAAGAAAGCGAGAAATGCGAAGAAGAAGCATCATCTGAAAGGTCCGTCAAAAAGGACAGACGAAGATGACAGAAGATTTGCAGAATCATTTACCAGACTTGTGGAAAAGCGGTTGAAAACGGAGGATGAAGCGTGATAAAAATAAAAGAAGTGAAAGAGCAGAAGGCGATAAAAAAAGATGAAAGAAGATAAGAACGAATCAAGATGGGACAAGCTTTTGAATATTCGGACGATGGGACGAGATGACACTCATGCAGACCAGTACCGCTACCCTTACGAACCGACGCCGTATTCTGTGCTGGAAAGGCTGGCAAATGCAGGATATATCCGTAAGGGGAATATACTGCTTGATTATGGCTGTGGAAAAGGAAGAGTAGACTTCTTCCTGTCATATCAGACAAGATGTAAGTCTATCGGAATCGAATATGATGAGCGAATCTATGAGAAAGCAGCAGAGAATAAAAAAGATGCGGTATCGTCCGGAAGAGTGGAGATAGAACTTGCGAATGCGGAAGAATTTGCAGTACCGGAGACGGCAGACTGTATGTACTTTTTTAATCCGTTTTCGGTGGAGATATTAAGAAAAGTGATGGCAAGGATATTAGAATCTTATTATGCAGAGCCGAGACGGATTCAGTTATTCTTCTATTATCCGTCAGATGAGTATATATCGTATCTGATGACGGTGGAGGAGTTGATGTTCACAGATGAGATCGTATGTATGGATCTGTTCCCGGGAGAAGATCCAAGGGAGAAGATTGCGATATTCAAACTGGATTATATAGAATAGATATCCGGAAGAAAAGATAATGTGATATGATATAAAGTAACACAAGATATAAGGCAATACAAAAGAAGAGAGGCGAATCCTATGAAGACCAAATGGAAAGTAATCATTGCGGTAATTCTTGCCGTCGTAATCAGTGTCGGCTCGATATCCGCATACAAGTATATTACCAGCCCAAAAGAAGAAAGTATTCCACTGGAAACCACGCTTGAAGATGCGGCGGAACTGACTACCCAGAAGATGATCATCTCAGATGTATTCAAAAGCACAAAGGGTAATATCCCGCTGATCAACAAGAACAAATTCCTGGTGCAGTATAAGACAACGGTTACTGCTGGCCTGGATGTGAAAAAGGCGAAGATTAAAGAAACAGATGATGAGATCAGAATCACTATCCCACATTGTACGATCAACGAAGATTCAATCAAGATCAAATCCAGTGATCTGAAAATCTATGACACGAATTTTGCAATCATGAGTATTGATAAAGAAGCTGTGATAGAAGTTGTCGCAGAAGCGGAAGAAAAGGCAAAGAAAAAGGCCGAATCCGATGAATATGGTTTCCTTGATAATGCAGATGAGAATGCAAAGAAAGTGATCAAGGGCATGTTTGAAAATGTGGCCGGTGAAAGAAAGGTTGTTGTAGAATTTAAGTAATCACAGAATTTTAGTGATATAAGAGAATAAAATGCATAAAAGATCTTTCAACTTGTTTTTGTACAAGATATGCTTTATACTCTCATCTTTGACAGTTGATTAGTTAAAAAAGTGCCACAATCCCTGTAAAGGGGTGTGGCACTTTTATCTGCATACACGAAATATAGTAATGTTTTATCTCCGCTTACTTTCTTTCTGAATTCCTTTCATTTTCCGTTTTGTTATGAATTGATAGTCCGTTCTGAATCCGCAGGTTTCATGGAGATCATCAGTGATTTCCTGACGTTCATATACCGGCATGAAGCCCTGTTCTTCTAACGTACCTAATTTTCGGATGGTTTTGGAAGTACTTTTCCCATTTGCATTTTGTGTTTTGAAGATATAAAATAAATCTCTATAGAAGGAGAATAAGACAATGTCAAAAGATGAATATTTAATTACAGATGCGCCTCTTAAAGCGCTGACTGTTTTTGCAATGCCTATGATTCTAGGCAGTTTTTTTCAACAAGTATATAATATGGCGGATTCTATTATTGTTGGTCAGTTTGTTGGCTCATCTGCGCTTGCTGCAGTTGGTGCCTGCGCCGCACTTACGAATGTATTCATTTGTGTAGCATTGGGTGCAGGTGTAGGTGCAGGGGTTCTTGTAAGTCGTTATTTTGGTGCCCGTGATTATAGCAAAATGAAAACGATTGTGTCGACATCATTAATTAGTTTTCTGATTCTAAGTATACTTCTGGGTCTGTTTGGATTTTGCTTTTCCCATTCAATGATGAGTTTATTACAGACACCTGCTGATATATTGGATGAAGCGGTACTGTACCTTCGAGTTTATTTTGTGGGATTTCCGTTTCTGTTTATGTACAATATCCTTTCAACGATGTTCACTTCAATCGGCGAATCAAAGATTCCGTTAGGTCTTTTAATATTTTCTTCGGTTTTAAATATATTTATGGACCTTTGGATGGTGGCTGGACTTGGTCTTGGTGTGTTTGGTGCAGCCCTTGCGACTCTTATTGCACAAGGAATTTCTGCAGTATTTTCAATTTTGATTTTCTTTAGTCGGATGCGCCGATATAAAAGTCACTTTAGCTGGTTTGACGGGCAGGAGTTACGTTCAATGCTTCGAATTGCTGTACCTTCGGTTCTTCAGCAGTCTACAGTGTCAATTGGGATGATGATTGTACAGGCGGTTGTAAATCCATTTGGTACACAGGCACTAGCGGGTTATTCGGCAACGATGAGAGTAGAGAATGTATTTTCACTGATATTTATATCTATTGGAAATGCAGTTTCACCGTATGTTTCCCAAAATCTTGGTGCAAAGAAAAACGAACGTATCAAAAAAGGATATCATGCTGCACTGGTGTTAGATTTATGTTTTGCAGTTCTTGCTTTTATAGTTATTGAGACATTGCATACGCAAATTTCTTCGTTATTCTTAGGAAAAGACGGAACTGCTTTAGCTTATCAGGTATCAGGGGATTATATGAGATGGCTAGGCTACTTTTTCATTTTCATGGGTGTCAAGATGGCAACAGATGGAGTCCTTCGTGGGCTTGGAATCATGTGGCCATTTCTTATTGCAAATATGGTAAATCTTGCAATAAGATTGTCAGTTGCCTTAATCTGTGCCCCTCGTTTTGGTATTGCATTTGTCTGGCTTGGTGTACCGGCTGGCTGGCTCGCAAACTTTTTGATTTCTTATGCGGCACTCAGAAAATTATGGCCGATTGATAAGGTGGATTCAATTTGATATATAATTTGACAAAACAGCCGTTGGAGCTCTCGTTTCGACGACTGGCTCGATAATTTGGAACAGTAAAAAACAGGGTGTTGATCAGGCTGATTTTGCCCCGGATATCTATAGATTAATGAGGAAAATCATGATAAGATAGAAGCACAGAATCTGTGATATTGCAATTAAACGACATAACGAAAGGACTACAAACGGAGTATATCTTGAACTGATGTTGTATCCGTGGGATTATGCGGCGACTCGACTTGAACTTAACGGCAGAAGGTGGAATGATCACGCTGGATCAGCCGTGTTCGATACTGGCAGCAAGAAGACAGTGCTGGAAGGAAGTAAGCCAGTTGTTGAGTGTATAATAAGAAGAATGAAATAGAGAGAAAAACAGAAGGGAACTGAATTCATATGTTTACGCATGAGATGATAAAATCTTTTAATCAGTTGGAGATGGATGTATATAATTACATCATCAGCAATGAAGAGAAAGTAGTATATATGAAAGTACGTGAACTGGCAGAGGAGGTTCATGTTTCAACAACGACGATCCTTCGCTTTTGTAAAAAGGTAGGATGCGAGGGATATTCTGAATTCCGTTTGAAATTAAAACAGGAAGTCAGCAGCAAGGAACAGAAGAAAATCAATATGGATCTTACTGCGGTTAAAGATTTCTTTGAACGGGTGCAGACACAGGCATTTGCTGAGAATATCCAGGAAGCTGTGAAGTTACTTACAAAGGCATCGTCAATTATATTTGTAGGTGTGGGGAATTCTTCTTTTATAGGAAAGTATGGGGCAAGATATTTTAATAATGTAGGCTGGTTTTCATTTGCTATTGATGATCCGTTCACGCCAGTATTTCGTGGAAAAGGTGAGAGAACAGCTACAATCGCATTGTCTGTATCAGGAGAGACGGAACAGACACTGATGTTGGCAGAAAAGTTGAAAAGAAGAGGGAGCAGCCTGATATCTATTACAAATAAGGCAAACTGTTCTTTGGCGAAGATGAGTGACTGCAATATAAATTATTATGTTTCAGAGTATAAATATAAAGAAGACGAAAATTATGATCTGACATCCCAGATGGCAGTCGTTTTTATTTTGGAATTAATCGGAAGAGAATTGAAGGGCGTCCATAACGATACAGATGATCTGTTTCAAAATGATATGGAAGACTTATTTCATTAAGGTTGTAGAATGTAATGGTACGAATAGTAACCAGATAAGTAACAAAAAAAACAGAATACACGAAAAAGTATCATAATATACAAAAAAGGAAAAGGAAAACAGTGCATTTTACACAACAAAGTAGAATGCCCTGTTTTTTTTATGTAACAAATTCCGTCTATATGGAACAGAAACCAGAAACAGGAAAAAGTACTGACAAAACGAAAAATGCTTGTTATACTAGCACCATCAAAGCAAATGAGAAAGAAATAAGGGAGGAAACAATCATGGTAATTCGATTATTTTGTGCAGCAGGAATGTCAACCAGTCTTCTCGTAAAGAAGATGGAAGAGGCAGCAAAGGAAAAAGGAAAAGATGCTGACATCGCAGCATATCCATTTACAGAGATGGAACGCGTGATTGAAGGTGTGGATGTAGCACTGCTCGGACCACAGGTAGGATATCAGCTTGGCAGAGCAAAAGAAATCTGTGAGCCAAAAGGGGTTCCGGTAGATGTGATCCCAATGCAGGACTATGGAATGTGCAATGGAATGAATGTTTTGAAATTTGCATATAAGCTTGCGAAAAATAAATAAGAGAAAACAAAGATACACAATTTAAAGCAAAAAAACAGAGCAAAGGGTAGTAGCAAATGAAAGAGAAATTTAACGAAAAAGTAATCCCTATAATCCTTAAGTTTATTAACACAAAGGGAATACAGTCAATTAAAAATGGTATGGTGACTTCCATGTCTCCTCTGATCATCGGATCAATCTTCCTGATCCTGTCAAACTTTCCTGTAAAGGCAGTTGTCGATGTATTAGAGTCTACAGGAATCAAAGCAGTATTAGATCAGGCATGTGGTGCAACATTCTCCATCAGTGCGATGATCGCAGTTATCGGTATCAGCTATAGCTATGCGAAACTGGAAAATCAGGAACCACTCAACTGTGCAATTATTTCATTAGCATCATTCTTGATCCTGATGCCTTCATCCATAACAACAGAAAGTGGAGAAGTTGTTACTGGAATCATTAATAAGACATGGACAGCAGGACAGGGAATGATCGGAGCAATTATTGTTGGATTAATCGTACCACTTGTTTACTGCTGGTTCTTGAAGAAAAATATACGTATTAAGATGCCGGCCGGAGTTCCGGAAGGTGTAACAAATGCATTCTCAGCATTAATCCCGGCATTCGTAATCCTGACAGGGACTGCAGTAATTCACGGTATCTGTTCTATTGGATTCAACACAACAGGTATGGAAATTATTTACAAAGTTGTTCAGACACCACTTCAGAAAATGACAGACTCCCTTGGTGGAGCAGTTCTGATGTGCTTTACAGGACCATTCCTGTGGTTCTTCGGAGTTCATGGTTCAACAGTAGTTGGTGGAATCATGACAGGACTATTACAGGCAAACAGCCTTGCAAATCAGGCTATTATTGACAGTGGTGTAGAACTTACAATAGCAAATGGAGGACATATTGTAACACAGCAGTTTTATGATCAGTTTATCAATATAACAGGTGCAGGTATCACAATCGGACTTGTAATGTATATGTTCTTCTTTGCAAAATCAAAACAGTTGAAAGCACTTGGTAAATTGGGAATTATTCCGGCAATATTTGGAATCAATGAGCCAATCCTGTTTGGTGCTCCAGTCGTTATGAATCCAATGCTTGCAATTCCGTTTATTGGAATGCCTGTGATCGCATGTTTAATCCAGTATTTTGCACTGTATACAGGAATCTGCCCATTATATGGAGCAACACAGATTCCATGGACTTGTCCACCGATTATCTCAGGATTCCTTTTAGCAGGATGGAAAAGTGCTTTACTTCAGTTAGTGATCCTTTGTGTTTCATTCTTTGTTTATCTGCCATTCATTAAGAAGATTGACAAGATGAATCTGGTTCAGGAGAAGAATCAGCCGGTAGAAGATGAGGATGAAGACTGGTAAAATCAGAATAAAAATAATAGCAGGATAGGAGAAAAAAATGGACGAAAAATTTGAAACGGCATGTTTTCAGATCATCACATATGTAGGTACAGCAAGAACACATTTTATCAATGCGATCCAGTGTGCGAAAGAAGGAAAATATGATGAGGCAGCAGAACTGATTAAACAAGGTGATGAAGCCTTTTCACTTGGACATAACGCTCATGCAGATCTTTTGACAATGGATGCAAATGGTGAAATTTCCAATGGATACATGCTTCTGATGCATGCAGAAGATCAGCTTATGAGTGCAGAAGGATTCCGCATTCTTGCAGATGAATTCATTGCACTGTATAAGAGAATCGATGAGAAATAATCATTAAGCTGAGATTGAATATAGAAACAGAAAGTTGGGGGCAAAAGCCCCCAACACTATTATACAAATCAATTAAGACAACAGGAAGGGAATAACAATGGGATTTCGAAAAGATTTTCTCTGGGGCGGCGCAGTTGCTGCCCATCAGCTGGAAGGTGCCTATGATCGAGACGGAAAAGGCTTGAGTATTATGGATGTTGTAACCAGCGGAGATGTAAATACAAGAAGAAGAATAACAGGTGAAATTCTAAAAGGCGAGAATTATCCGAATCATGAAGCAATCGATTTTTATGATTACTATAAAGAAGATATCCGCTTATTTGCGGAAATGGGATTCAAGTGTTTCCGTACAAGTATTGCATGGACACGTATCTTCCCAAATGGCGATGAAGAGCAGCCGAATGAAGCCGGATTAAAATTCTATGATGACATGTTTGATGAATGTCTGAAATATGGAATCGAACCAGTGATCACACTGAGTCACTTTGAAATGCCTCTGCATCTTGTACAAGAGTACGGTGGATGGAGAAACAGAAAACTGATTGATTTCTTCGTGAAATTTGCAGTAACATGCTTTGAGCGATACAAAGACAAAGTAAAATATTGGATGACATTTAATGAGATTAATAATCAGGCAGATATCGGTGACGGATTCATGCTTTACGCTAATTCCGGGGTTGTGGTTAAACCAGAAGAAAATGTAGAAGAATTGATGTATCAGGCATCTCACTACGAACTGGTTGCCAGTGCTGAAGCGATAAAAGCAGGGCATAAGATCAATCCGGAATTTCAGATTGGCTGTATGATTGCAATGTGCCCAATCTATCCGGCTACCTGCCGTCCGGAAGATATACTGCAGGCCGAAAAAGCCATGCAGAAAAGATATTATTATGCAGATGTGCATGTAAAAGGAGAATATCCTGTAAATATTTTGAAATACTGGGAAAGAAAAGACCTTAAGATCGACGTAACAGAAGAAGATCTTTCAGTATTGAAACAAGGCTGTGTCGATTATATCGGTTTCAGTTATTATATGTCTTTCTGTACAAAAGCAGAACCAGATAATCCGGAATATGACTACCGCGGAGAAAAGGATCGCATAAAGAATCAGTACGTAAAGGCAAGTGAATGGGGATGGCAGATTGATCCGATCGGACTGCGCTATTCATTGAATTGGTTTACAGATCGCTACAAAGTACCACTGTTTATTGTAGAAAATGGATTTGGAGCATATGATACGTTAGAAGCGGATGGAAGCATTCACGATCCATACCGTGTGGAATATCTGCAGCACCACATTTCAGAAATGAAAAAGGCAGTAGAGGAAGATGGTGTAGATTTGATGGGTTATACACCATGGGGATGCATTGACCTTGTCAGTGCAGGAACCGGTGAGATGGATAAGCGATATGGATTCATTTATGTGGATAAACATAATGATGGAACAGGAGACTTGTCTAGAAGAAAGAAAGATTCTTTCGAGTGGTATAAAGAAGTTATTTCAACCAACGGTGAAAATATTAATTAGTTGACAGGATGACTGTTAAAAAAGAATAATGATCGAATCTTATTATATCTGATGTCTATTAACAGTTTACTAAAAAAGAGCATGTGGAGAAAAGCCATATGCTCTTTTCCGTACTAAATTTCAGAAAAATACAAAATTTTCAAAAAATAATTTCTTGCTACTGTAAAATATGCACCATTATGCTGGCTATAGAATTCAACTTAATGCGATGGCGTTGACCTTAGACATATCAATTTTTCCATCCACCATAACGTTCTCAGCGGCAGTGACATTGACGCTGCCGTCCTCGTTGTAAGTTGCAACCATCAGAACCGGCATGGGGAAAATGCCTTCGGTAATTTTCAGCTTTGTTCGCATGATAATTCCTCCTTGTGATCATATTGACAGGACTGTTCATCCTGCTTATAATTATCTCCATGCAAATTATAAATTCAAGTACTGGCAATTATGACAGGTACTATCTTAGGAGAAAGTTAAATGATAAAGAACTAGTTTGAGACGGTGCGATTCAATGAGTTGAAACGGTATCTGAAAACCATTTCCGACAAGACTCTCAGCACGAATCTCAAGGAGCTGGAAGCAGACAAACTGATCGTCCGTACCGAGTATCCGCAGATTCCGCCGAAGGTGGAATATGCACTTTCGGAGCGTGGAAAATCGCTGATGACTGTGCTGGATCAGCTCTGTGTCTGGGGCGAGGAGAATCGACTGACAGAGTGATAACTTCAAGTTTGCGGGGGTGACTGTGGGATTGTAAATGACCGTAAGGAAGGCAAGCGGCATTATTATTCTCTGAACAAAAAAGTAATAAGAGAGGCAAGTTCATTTGTTGAAGCTTTGGGAAGGTAGGAAATGAAAGAAGAATGTATTATATGTAAAGCACCACTTATATATCTTGAAAAAGATGAAATGATGGAGTGTGTGTTATGCCATAAAAAGGAATTAAGCAAAACTAGATGTGAGCAGGGTCATTATGTATGTAATGAATGCCATACAAAAGGAATGGGTGTAATTATAGACATATGTCTTAGTGAAACATCTAAGAATCCGATAGAAATTATAAGAAGAATGATGGCGCAGCCATTCTGTCATATGCATGGACCAGAGCATCATGTTATGGTTGGTTCAGCGCTTCTTACCGCATATAAAAATGCAGGTGGTGAGATTGATTTGCCGGAAGCTCTGCTTGAAATGATGAATAGAGGAAAAGCTGTTCCAGGCGGTGTATGTGGATTCTGGGGTGCTTGTGGCGCCGGAATTAGTACAGGAATGTTTATATCAATAATCTCAGGAGCGACTCCACTTAAAAATGAACCATGGGGTCTGGCTAATAAAATGACTTCTAAGGCACTTGAAGCAATCGGGAGCATTGGTGGACCAAGATGTTGTAAAAGAGATTCCTATATAGCCATAATCTCAGCAATTGACTATGTGGCAGAGAATTTCAATATACAAATGGAAAAGCCTGTTATAAAGTGTATTCATTCTGATAAGAACAACCAATGTATTAAGGAGAGGTGTCCGTTTCATGAATAAGAAAAAAGTCGCATTTATCTGTGTTCATAATTCATGCCGTAGTCAGATTGCAGAGGTATGCAGGTAGATAAAATAATTATCTACCTCCTACCTGATTTTAGAAATTAAGAAAGTTCTGCCACATTCTTGTAGCCCAGATGGAATTAATCATCAATGCCGTATTTGTTTTCCAGCGCTTCTTCTGCTAATTCCAGTTCATCTTCCAGTTTTTCAATCGCGCGTTCTCTCGCTTTGTATGTCTCGAAGCTAATCTCTTTCATCTGGTAAGCATACTCAAATTCATCGTCAAGCTTATCCAGTTCGTCATCAACTGCGTCTACCTGTTTTTTCAAAGCGTAGAATTGTTCATGATTCTCAGATGCATTTGTAGATCTTTTTGCATTGTTTACACTTTTTGTTATATTACGGACATCGTTTTCATAAGAAGAGAAATCATAATCCTTTTCGTTCACATTCTCTACTGCGTTTTCTGTGTTACTGATGTTATCATCATCGTCATCTGTATTTGATGTTACAACTTCCTGTGTCTTAATTTCTACATCTTCTGCTGCTCCATTATTGGATGAAGTGCATCCTGTAAAAGCAAATATTAATGTGAGAGATAATAAAACTACTAATATTTTTTTCATAATATGTTCTCCTTTCGGCTCTTGGGTGTTTTGTTTTTGCTGTTATATGTATCATATAGAGGGAAGATTAAAAAAAGATTAAAACAAATAGTAATTTCAAAAAATGAAAAAAAGGACTCTGGCACACGAAAATGATTGGTATTATAATAATTACATTATGAGATTACTGATTGTAGAAGACGAGAATGATTTAAGAAACATTGTCAAAAAAAGGCTTGTCAAGGAACATTACAGTGTAGATGCCTGTGGGGATGGTCTGGAAGCGATGGATTATATCGATATGACTTCCTACGATGGTATTATTCTTGATATCATGTTGCCGGGAAAGGATGGATATGAAATCTTAAGAGAATTAAGGCGACGAGAAGATGATACACCGGTTCTGTTACTGACAGCAAAAGACAGCATTGAAGACCGCGTCAAAGGACTGGATCTTGGTGCCGATGATTACCTGATCAAACCATTTGCATTTGAAGAACTGCTTGCAAGAATCCGTGTCATGATGCGTAGAAAGCCACAATTTACATCCAATCAACTAAAAATAGCAGATCTTATTCTGGATCGTGACACAAGAAAGGTTACAAGAGCCGGAAATGAAATTGATCTTTCTGCAAAAGAATTTATGGTTCTGGAATGTCTTATGCGCAACAAAAATATCGTAATGACAAGACAGCAGATTGAACAGAATGCGTGGGACTTTGATTTTGAAGGTGGTTCCAATGTGATCGACGTATACATTCGCTATTTGCGAAAAAAAATCGATGCACAATATGAACAAAAACTCATCCACACTGTTCGCGGTGTCGGATATGTAATGAGGGAAAACGAATGAAACAGCTGACGATCAAGAAAAAAATTACGCTATGGTACACCGGAATCATTGCCGTAGTTCTTGGGACTATTTTAGTTCTCGTCCTTCTTTTTGTGGATAAGGTTGGAATTTCTGCGACAGAAGAAGAAATCAGTGCCGCAGTGACTGGTTTCTCTTCAAATATTAATTTTCAGGATGATTCCTTTTATCTTGACGGCGATACCGAATTTTACGATGACGGTATTATGTTTTGTATTTATGACAAAAACGGACGCTTACTTTATGGAACGATTCCAACCCAATTTCCAGAAGAAACTATCCTCAAGTCGAATACACCGCGAATGATATCCGGATCAAATCGAAAATGGATGATATATGACAGCGTTTACACTTACGGTGATGATGAGGAAATGTGGGTACGAGGAATTACCTCCGTACATTCTATAGAACTTTTCATGCAGACATCCGAGAAAATGCTGTTGATTGTATTCCCATTACTCATTATTCTGATTGGAGCCATCGGATATTTTATGATCAAGCGGGCATTGAGACAGGTGGATCTTATCTGCGATGAAGTTGAAAACATCAGCAATGGAAAAGATCTTTCCAAACGATTGTCTCTGCCAAAAGCAAAAGATGAATTATACGAATTGTCGGAGAAATTTAACGAAATGTTCGAGCGCTTGGAATTTTCGTTTGAGAAGGAACGTCAATTCACATCAGACGTATCCCATGAACTGCGGACTCCCGTTGCTGTTATCATTTCCCAGTGTGAGTACTTATTGGAAAATGAAAACTTATCTGCGGAAGATAAGGAAGAGATTGCAGTCATCTTAAAGCAGGCAAAACGAATGTCAAAGCTGACAAACGAAATGTTAATGATCGCCAGAAACGAACAGGGCGAGCAGCATTTGATGGAAAAACTGGATTTTGGATTATTAAGCGAACTTGTAATAGAAGAACTGCAGACAAAAGCACAGGAAAAAAATATTGAGATCACCCTGCAAAAGCAGGACGATTTATTTATGAACGGCGACCAGACATTGATTTTGCGTATGATGATGAATTTAATAACCAATGCCATCAATTACGGAAAAACAAATGGACATATCCATGTTATCCTGAAGGTCGAAAATGACCAGATTGTCGGTGAAGTGAAAGATGATGGTATTGGAATAAGTGAGGAACACCTGGACAGAATCTGGGAGCGTTTCTATCGCATAGACAAAAGCCGTTCCAGAGAAAATGGAGGTACCGGACTCGGTCTTTCTATGGTGCGCTGGATTGTAAATCTCCACAATGGAACCATTCACGTCGAAAGTATCGAAGGTATCGGAACGAGTTTTATTTTCCGATTTCCGAAAATATAAGGGGCTATCGCTGTATATCCAATTTCTTTTTACCAAAGAGAAGGGTTCATTATTCAATGTGAAGGTTTGGATGAAGCTACTGGTGAAAAAGAAAGGCTCGTATCCGTTCTGGATATGAGCCTTGCAAGAATTGGTGAATTGTAATCCTTGCTTTATGGAATGGAATTTTCTGATGTGTCAGTTTCTCGATTATAATTGCGACACTGTCATATGGAGCGATTCCCATATCTGCGACCATATATAATGCCACTCCCATAGATGCCATCAGCTGAGCAAGCAGCAGTGCAAGGATACGCAGTGGCAGATTCATCTGAATCTGCACTACATCATTCGCTACATAACAAATAAAGTCTGCAATGTATCCGACAAGAATGCAAAGAAAGTAATCAAGAGTATGTTTAAAAATGTGGCAGACGGGAAAGACGTTGTTGTAACATTTCAGAATTAGAAGAAAATTAGATGAGAAGAGGCAGATTGTAGTAACTGGCATTTTATGAGCCGAAAAAGTATGTTATAATTATTAATTGAGAATAATTAACAAAAGGGAAATGGGTATGAAAAAAAAGGAAATAAATTATCAATTACTGATAAGAAGAATAGGTCTTATCGTACTTGATATCATATGTATTATCGCAGCATCAATTCTGGCATTACTGACACGTTTTGAGTTCGATTTCAGCCAGATTCCGAAAGAATTCTTAAAAGTAATCTATAAATACGGACCATTCACCATAGTCATAACATTAATTATATTTTCACTTTTCCGTATCTACAGTAGTTTATGGGAGTACGCAGGGATTGAAGAAGTATTCAGTCTGATCGCAGCCTGTCTTGCGGCGGCCGTAGCGAAGATTGTCATCATCTCATTTACATGGAGCGTTATGCCAAGAAGCTGGTATGTACTGGATACAATTTATCTGATGATCCTGATCGGGGCAACAAGAGTATCTTACCGACTGATACGTCTGCGCAGACAGAACCGTACATTCCCATGGTCAAAGAGAAAGAAAGTCATGATCATCGGCGGAGGAGAGGCCGGAAGAAGTCTGATCACAGAGATTCAGAACAGTAAATATCTGGATCAGAAGGTTGTCTGTATCATAGACGATGATCCGTATAAGATTGGAAGATATATTAAGGGAGTCAAGGTTGTCGGCAATCGGAACAGTATCAAGAAAAGCGTCAAGAAATACAATGTCCAGCAGATCATCCTGACGATGCCATCGGCAAATGCAGCAAAGATCAGACCAATCGTGGAGATCTGTCAGGATACAAACTGTGAACTTATGATCCTGCCGGGAGTATATCAGCTGGTCAACGGTGAGGTCAGGGTAAGTAAGCTGCGTCCGGTGAACATCGATGACCTTCTGGGAAGAGATGAAGTCTATGTCAATCTGAACGAGGTCATGGATTATGTATCAGGAAGAGTAATTATGGTAACCGGCGGCGGAGGTTCGATCGGAAGTGAATTATGCAGACAGATCGCAAAGCACAGCCCGAAGCAGCTGATCATCTTCGATATCTATGAGAACAATGCATATGATATCCAGCAGGAATTGTTAAGGGAACAGCCGAAGCTTGACCTGGTGGTGCTGATCGGTTCTGTACGTGATGAGAACCGTATCAACAGTATCTTCGAACAGTACCGTCCGGAGATCATCTATCATGCGGCAGCACATAAGCATGTGCCGCTTATGGAGGGCAGCCCGAACGAGGCTATCAAGAATAATGTCCTCGGAACTTATAATATGGTCAGAATGGCAGATAAATGGAATGTTAAGAGATTTGTACAGATATCTACAGATAAGGCTGTCAACCCAACGAATATCATGGGAGCTTCCAAGAGAATCTGTGAGATGATCATACAGACTTATAATAAAGAATCGAACACAGAATATGTAGCAGTGCGGTTCGGTAATGTACTTGGAAGTAACGGAAGTGTTATTCCGTTATTTAAAAAACAGATTGCAGAAGGAGGACCGGTAACCGTCACACATCCGGAGATCATCCGTTACTTTATGACGATTCCGGAAGCGGTATCACTGGTACTTCAGGCAGGTGCCTATGCCAAAGGCGGAGAGATCTTCGTCCTGGATATGGGAGAACCGGTAAAGATCCTTGATCTTGCAAGGAATATGATCCGGCTGTCAGGCTATAAAGTCGATCAGGATATCAAGATTGAATTCACGGGACTGCGTCCGGGAGAAAAATTATACGAAGAACTTCTGATGGACGAAGAAGGTATGACGGATACACCGAATAAGCTGATACATATCGGACATCCGATCGATGTAGATGAAGTCAAGCTCGCACATGCACTCAGAGTCCTTGAGAGCGCAGCACAGAATGAGACCGATGATATGCGTCTGATCGTGGAAAGCATCGTTCCGACCTATCATCCAAAATTAAATAAATCAACACAATAGAACCAGAGAATACAGGAGGCATAACAGATATGTTCAAAGAGGATCATTTGTCTTTCAGACAAAGGAAATATATGAAGGTTAAGAACATAATAGGAAGAGCTCTTGGAGGGATCGGTCTGGTGGTATTATCACCCGTCTATCTGGCAATTATTGTGGCGATCAAGAAAGAAGACGGGATTACAGCTCCTGTCTTTTTTTCGCAGAAAAGAGTAGGAATCCATAAGGAATATTTTAACCTGTACAAATTCCGCTCCATGCGCACAGATACGCCGCACGATAAGCCGACACACCTTCTGGAGAATCCGGATCAGTACATAACAAAAGTAGGGCGTTTCCTGCGAAAATCATCATTAGATGAACTTCCGCAGCTTTGGAATATTGCCAGAGGAGATATGGCCGTGATCGGACCGAGACCGGCACTTTGGAATCAGGATGACCTGATTGCAGAACGTGACAAGTACGGGGCTAATGATGTAAAACCGGGACTTACCGGATGGGCACAGATCAACGGAAGAGATGAACTTGAGATCCCTGTCAAAGCCAGACTGGACGGCGAGTATGTAAAAAAGATGGGGCCGCTTATGGATATCCGTTGCTTTATCGGAACGGTATTCTCCGTGCTTCGAAGTGACGGAGTCGTAGAAGGCGGAACCGGAGCAAAGAAGAAACTTATGGTCATCACCAATCATTCTTATATGCTGTGGCAGTTCAGAAGAGAATTGATCGGGAAACTTATGGAAGATTATGATGTGATCATCAGCACACCATTCGTAGGACATGAGGATGATTTTAAAGCGATGGGATGTACGATGATCGAGACGGATGTGGACCGCCGTGGGATCAACCCGAAGACGGATATGAAGCTGTATCTGACCTACCGCCGGTTATTAAAAGAACATCACCCGGATATGGTAGTTACCTATTCGATCAAGCCTAATGTATATGCAGGATATGCCTGCCGACAGATGCGGATCCCATATTGTGTCAACGTACAGGGACTCGGAACTGCATTCCAGAAGAAGGGGCTTCGGGAGATTGTTATAAGAATGTATAAAATAGCCTTAAAAAAGGCAAAGACAGTGTATTTCGAAAATAAGGGAAATGCGAAGGTGTTCCTGCAGGAGCAGATCATCCGTCGGGAACAGATGTGTCTGCTTAAAGGGGCAGGAGTAAATCTTAAGTATTATACTTATCAGAAATATCCGGAGAATGACAAAGTGCATTTCCTATATCTTGGAAGGATCATGAAGGAAAAAGGAATGGACGAACTGTTCTATGCAGCGAAAGAACTACAGCGAAAAGAAGTACCGTTCGTTCTGGATTTGGTAGGATTCTTCGAAGATGAATACAAAGAAAAGATTGATAAGCTGGTGGATGCAGGGATCGCAGTATTCCATGGCTTCCAAGAAGATCCGAGACCGTATTATGCCATGGCCGACTGTGTCGTGCTCCCAAGTTATCATGAAGGAATGTCAAATGTACTTCTGGAGGCAGCAGCGACCGGACGGCCGGTGATTACCAGCAATATTCCGGGCTGTAAGGAAGCCGTAGACGATGATAAGAGCGGGCTTCTGTGTGAAGCAGAGGACTGGAATGATCTGTACCGTAAGATGAGTAAGATCGCCCGGATGAGCCGTATAGAACGCGAAGCAATGGGAGTATGCGGCAGAGATAAGATGGCGCGGGAATTCGATAAGGATAAGGTTGTGAAGAAGACGATACAGGGGATCGAGAGAGTATAATATAATCAAAGACGGTAAAAAGGAAACTCCTTTTTGGCAGGTGCCAGAAAGGAGTTTCCTTTTATTAAAGATTTTTATCTAAGCTTTTTTATCTACCTTATCTACGGAATCTTCTCTTACGGATCACAGCTGCGATCACAGCAAGTGCTGCCAGAGAAAGAAGTGTGTACATCCATACCGGTGACTGATCACCGGTTCTGGCTGCAGCTTTGTTAGAAGTTTTGCCGTTGGTTGATTTGTTAATATTTATATTCTTGGTTGTATTCTTGTTATTATTCAGGTTCTGATTCGGCTTCAGATTCTGTCCAGGATTATCGCTTCCAGGATTCTTCGGATCATCCGGTGTACCAGGATCCGGTTTGTCTGGATTCTCTGGATCTGGATTCTCCGGCTTCGGGTTCTCCGGGTCATCTTTGGCCTGGATCGTGTAAGTGGTCCATCCGCGTGCCAGAGGAAGCGAATATGTCTCACCGTCTAAAGTAACCTTCTTACAAGGCTCGCCATACGCGGACACATCGTCCATGACAAGCTCCGCTTTCGCATGATAAGTACCTGCCTTGGAAGGAACTTCGGAAAGTTTTTCTCCGACAGCACCGTTATCATCTGCATAGTAAGTCATCTTATAAGCAACGCCCTCTACATCTTTGCCCAATACATAAGTATGGAAATATGGTGCAAGGTCGATCGGAGATCCGTTCTCCGTAAATGTCTCGTCATACGCACGGCTTAATACCGGAGCGTAATCAGATCCATACCAGGTGTAATAAAGCGCTTTCAGGAATTCGATTCTTTCCGCATCTTTCTCGGCGTCTGTAGAAGGAGTATAGCCTTCTTCGTGGTTAGTGAAGTAATTGCGTAGTTCATTTGCCGCAAACTGCATGCCGGCCTCATCTGCTGTCGTGTAGATGGTGAAACGCTTGTTCTTGAATGTAGTACCTGTCTTGACATTCTTATCATTTACAATAACGATATTAGCTTTGTAGTAAGATGTGATGACATTATTACCGATGTACATTGCACCGGCGGTACTTTCGTCTGTCGGAACAATCTTACCATTCTTGTCATAAGTCAGTTTGTAGTAAGTATCTTTGGCTTTCTGACCGATGCCGGATTCATTGGATACGGTCTCTACCGTGTGATAGTTAAAGTACGTGTCAGCTTCTTTGAAAGGTTCTGTAGAACGGAAATACTTCACAAAGTCTTTTGCAACATCTTCAAACCGAGACTGATCGCCGGCTGTGTAACCTTCTCCTGAGAATACGATCGTCTTATTGTTATAATAAGGCATAGCACCCGGATAATCGGCTGTATCGTTATTCTGAAGGGTCGTAGACTTGAAGGTGATCTCATAGTCTTTGGTCTTGCTGCTGATCGCAGTTCCTGTGGCTTTGTCATAAGCGGTAAGGGTTACGCTGTAACGGCCAGGAGTTACCGGTGCTTCGTCGCTGTCATAGTCATAAGTGATCTCAGCGGCGTAAGGAACAGTTCCTTTATAATGTGCTTTTACCGTATAGTCTTTATCATAATTAACGGTATAATTAAGGTCAGCAGGTTTGCCGTCGTATACCTTGGACGGAACATCGAGAGTGATGAGGTCCGGTAATTCGATCGTGTAGGAAGCTGTCTGACTGCATTTCTCATAGGTGCTGTCTCCGGAAAATGTAGCTTCGATGGTATAAGTTCCGGCTTTGTCAGGAATACCGGATACTACGTTGCCATCCGCATCCTTGTAAGTAAGCGTTAAAGCATCACCGAGCTTGTCGCCTGTGATCTCATTCTTGCCTCTGCGGAGGATAAAGTATTCACGCATATCTTTGCCTGTGTCAGACTCATAGAACATGTCTGCATAAGGCTGGAAGAATAACTTCGTTACGTTTGAATCCTGGCAGAAGGTCTTGCGGATCTGTTCTTTACACACTTCACAGAAAGCATATTGCTTGCCAAGGAAACGCATCTTACAATTCTGGTGTGGACGGTACCATCCGTTACCGCCATTGTCATATTCGTAGACACCGACACCATTCTTACCGATGAAGCGTGACCAGCGGACCTTTGCCGGATCAGACTCAGCTGTCATATTCGGCATCTCGGCCGCATAGCTTGCACCTGCGAAATATTCATCCGAAAGTTTGGCAGTGGTGTGTCCAAGCTCGTGAAGCATCATCTCGAGTGATTCATTATTAAGAGAAGCAACACATACATCTCCGCCGCTTCCGCCGTATGTAGTAGCATTGACGATCACAACATTAAAGTCTGCTGCAGGAAGGTACTGATCTGATAACTGCTTTGCTTTCTTAGATCCATCTGAACTGATCGTAAGAAGACGCTGCATACCGCCTGACCAGAATGAAGATCCGAAGTAGGTGTCGCGTGTGTCTGCGTTCGCCTGCTCCTGGTTGATCGCTGTGTCTGCTTTTGCGCCCGATTCATTCGATACAACTCCGAGAGCGTAGATCTTGATCGTATCTTTGAACTCATTCCAAGGAGAAGTATCCATCAGATAATCCGCGGTATTCTGAGCATTGGTATAGAACGAATCCTGCTCGGAAGCAGTGAAGCCGTCGCCGAAGATCAGCAGGACGAAAGCATCTTCGTCAGCCAGACTCTTGTCACCGTATACGAGGTGAGGAGTCTTGTCCGGAATCGGATCGGTAACTGCATCGTCAGCTGCCTTTGCTTCCTTTGTCTCCTTCACGTCCTGCTTAGCAGCTTCCTTAGCGGATGAAGCATCTGTTGCAGAAGTACCGGCTACAGAATCTGATACAGAATCCGAAACGGAATCGGGAGTGGTCAGGTTCGCATCGGTGGTCGCTGCATCTGTGGAATCCGTTACGTCCTTAACTTCCGGTGTCTCAGGACTTACAGTCTGTTCTTCGGAAGTAACCGGATCGGCTGCGAATGCGTGGCCAGGCGGTACCAGTAATGAAGAAATCACCAGTGCGCCTGCCAGGACAGGAGCAAATCTCTTTTTCCAATAACTTTTTCTAAACATATAGGCCTCCTTTCAGTAATGCCAATGTGTGTTGGGCGTTACACGATAATTATCTCCCTTACATCATGTAAACACCAAATGTGTTAAAGTCAACATATCATATAAAATGCACAAATGCAATAGGAAAAGTTGGGATAATATGGTTAAAATGACGGAAAGAATAGAAAGGGCAGATACATGAAAAAACGCGAAGTGTTATGAATGGAAAAGAAGGTGATATAAAACTTGTAGGGGTAGAAATGGAATATGAGAGGTAAATAAGAAAAAACGTTATAAATTACGAGATATCGGTACAAATGGTGAGTTATGCTTATCGTGCTGTATTGGAATATTAAGGAATATATGGTAAAATTAAGTGTTGAAGAACGCATGAAGCAGGTAAGAGAATCCCTGCAATATCAATCAATTATTTGGAGAAGAATATGGACAAGAATTATATATTGATAATCGGATGGGTTGCCGTGATGGCGATGCTGTCTGTATTGACATCGGTGAAACAAGAGGAGACGGTGTGTGGGAAAAAAGAATATCGGTGGAGACCGGTGTGGGCGGTTGTGACAGTATTGCCGTTGATTATATGGTGTGGATATAGAGAAAATATAGGCGATACGTGGGCATACAAAAAAAGCTTTTCCGAAATGCCGGTAAGTTTAGGTGGTATGGCGTCTTATATGGCAACAGTAAAGAAGGATAAAGGCTTCTATTTTGTGTCAGCGGTCATCAAATGTATTGTAGGAAATCACGTTAATATATATTTTATAGTATTAGCTGCGATTCAGGCGGGGGTGCTGATATATGTATATCGTAAATATTCCAGCAGATATCTGGTAAGCTTTTTCTTATTTATTGCTTCGACGGATTACATTTCATGGATGTTCAATGGTATCCGACAGTTTCTGGCGGTTACGATTACGTTCATAGGAATTAAATTTATACTGGATAAGAAGTACGCAAAAGCAATTATTTTAATTCTGATTGCCTCATTGATGCATCAGAGCGCTTTACTGGTTATTCCATTTATCTTCATTGCACAGGGAAAGGCATGGAATAAAAAGACATTACTTTTTATGGTTGCAGTTATTGCAATTGTGGCTGGTATTGGGCAGTTTACAAATGTGTTGGATTCTATGTTAGCCGAGACGCAATATAAAAATGTTGTGTCTGACTGGCAGAGTTGGAATGATAATGGAACGAATGCATTGCGTGTATTAGTGTATGCAGTGCCATCGGTACTGTCTTTAATAGGATTAAGATTTATACGGAATGAAGATGATAAAGTTATTAATCTGTGTACGAATATGTCAATCGTATCTGTTGGATTCTATATAGTATCTATGTTCACAAGTGGAATATTTATTGGTCGTCTTCCAATTTATTTCTCGTTATATAGTTATATCTTATTGCCATGGGAGATTGATCATATGTTTACCAAACGATCAGCAAGATTGATTTATGTTGTAATGGTAGTGGGGTATCTGGGATTCTATTTGTATAGTGTTAATAATCTTTTGGGATAGAGGGAGAATAATGATTCGAGTATTACATGTTGTTACATATATGGGGCGCGGAGGTCTTGAGACGATGCTTATGAATTATTATCGTCATATAGATCGAAGTAAAGTACAGTTCGATTTCCTAGTGCATAGAGAATTTGAAGCGGATTATGACGAGGAAATAAAGTCTTTAGGCGGAAGAATCTATCACGTATCAAGGCTTGTGCCGTGGAGTAGAAGATACAAAGCAGAATTGAGACGCTTTTTTAGAACTCATCCGGAATATAAGATTGTACATGTACATCAGGACTGCCTGAGTTCTGTAGCGTTGCAATGTGCGAAAGATTGCGGAGTTCCGGTTCGAATTGCGCATAGCCATTCTAGTAGTGCTGTAAAGAATATAAAATATCCAATAAAATTATATTATATGAAAAAGATTCCTCGATTTGCGACAGATCTTTTTGCATGTGGAAAACAGGCGGGAGATTGGATGTTTTCTGGAAAGAAATATCAAATCATAAGAAATGCGATAGATACAGAGAAGTATCTTTATACTACAACGGTGAATAAAAGCGTTCGTGAAGAGTTGGGATTATTGGGAAAAATAGTTATCGGTCATGTTGGAAATTTTACACCGGCTAAAAATCATATATTTTTATTGGAGATATTTAAAGAAATTCTAAAAAAATCACCAGATTCAAAGTTACTTCTGGTCGGTGGAGGTGATGGACTTATTACCGCTAAAGAAAAGGCAGAAAGTATGGAAATTGCAGACAATGTTGTTTTTACAGGGATTCGTTCCGATGTTAATAGATTAATGCAGGCAATGGATGTTTTTGTATTTCCATCATTGTATGAGGGATTACCGGTAACCATGATTGAGGCGCAAGCATCAGGAATGCAGTGTATTATATCTGATAAAGTTTCAAAAGAATGTATAGTTACGAAAGGACTGGTAATACGAAAGAGATTGAGTGATAGTGTAGAAAATTGGGCAAATTATATACTGCAGAAATCAGAAAAAACGCATGAGAATCATATTAGAGAAATCGCAAATGCAGGATATGATATTAGTGTAGCTGCAAAACAATTAGAATGTTTTTACATTAAAAAAACAGGGGAAGAGAAATGGTATTTTTAACAGTTTTTACACCGGCTTATAATAGAGCAAGTACATTGCCGAGAACTTATGAAAGCTTGTGTGATCAAGAATGTAAAGAATTTATTTGGCTGATTGTAGATGATGGTTCTACTGATGAAACTGCAAGTCTGGTAAAAGAGTGGCAGAAAAAAGAAAATGGATTTGAAATACAATATATTTATAAAAAAAATGGTGGAATGCATACAGCTCATAATGTTGCGTATGAGAATATACATACAGAATTAAATGTATGTATCGATTCTGATGATAGAATGGCAAAAGGAGCTGTGAAAAAAATAAAAACTGCTTGGTTGAAAGTAAGAAATAAAAATTATGCCGGTTTGATAGGACTGGATGCAGACATGAATACCGGAAGAATCATAGGAAAAGGCTTTCCGGATGGATTAAAAGAGACCACACTTGGAGGTTATTATGCATCTGGTGGAGAGGGAGATAAAAAATTAGTTTATCGTACAGATGTTATCAACAGTGTTCCACAGTATCCAGTATTTGAAGGCGAAAAGTATGTTGGATTGGTGTATAAATACACATTAATTGATCAAAAATATAAGCTTTTTGTGATGAATGATGTGTTATGTGATGTTGAATATCAAACGGATGGCTCGAGCAATACGATGTTCCGGCAATATTTGAAAAATCCTAAAGGTTTTGCTTTTTTGAGAAAGGTGGCAATGACTTATCCGACCAGTAAGAAGAGATTGATTCGGGACTGCATACATTATTGCTCTAGTAGTTTGATTGCAGGAAATAAAAAGTATATTGTTGAATCACCAAGAAAATTACTTACCGTTTTATGTACACCATTGGGGTGTATATTAACGTCTATTATTAGAAAAAAAGCAATTAATAATTAGCACGTGATATACATGCGTTGTTACGATAGTATATAATAAAAATTAAGAGCGCAGTATTCATTGAGAAGGTATTATTGAAGAATGGAGAAAATATGAAAAAAATATTGTTCCTTATACATGATCTTGGTCAGGGTGGAGCAGAAAAAGTATTAGTGAATCTTGTTAATAATATGGATCATACAAAATTCGATATAACCGTAATGACTTTATTTGATCATGGTGAGAATCGACAATTTTTAGGAGATAAAATACATTACAAAACATGGTGTAAGAAAATGATACCCGGAAATTCTCACATTATGAAATTACTGTCTCCGCAACAATTACACAAGTTAATTATCAAGGCTCATTACGATATAGAAGTTTCATATCTTGAAGGACCATGTGCAAGAATTATCAGTGGATGTACAGATGAATCAGTAAAGTTGGTTTCGTGGATTCACATTGAACAGCATACAACGAAACGGGCAATAGCATCATTTAGAAATCAGAAGGAAGCAGTGAAATGTTATAAGCGTTTTCACAAAATTGTTAGCGTTTCAAAAACAGTGGAAATGGATTTTCGAAAAATATTGAATATAGATGCGTCATATCAAGTCTTGTATAATACAAATGAAAGTAAAAAAATACGTGGGCTTTCAGAAGAGAGTATTACTATTGATATAGATCAAGAAAATACTGTGAATATTGTAGGCGTTGGAAAGTTATTAAAAAGTAAAGGCTTTGATAGAATCCTTCGTATAACAAAGCAACTGATAGCAGAAAACTATTCGGTACATACATATATACTCGGAGAAGGTCCTGAAAAAGAAACCCTACAAAATTATATAAAAGCTAATGGGTTGGGAAAAAATGTTACATTCCTTGGATATCAAATAAATCCATATAAATATATTAGTAGATGCGATCTTTTTGTATGTGCCAGTTATGCAGAAGGATTTTCTACAGCAACGACAGAAGCGTTAATATTGGGAGTACCAGTATGCACTGTTGAAGTTTCTGGAATGAAAGAAATGCTGGGAGAAAATAATGAATATGGAATTGTTACAGAAAATAATGATGAAGCATTATATGAAGGAATAAGATGTTTGGTAAAGTCGCCGGAATTGTTGAGACATTACAGAAAACAGGCGCAAAAAAGAGGAGACATGTTTAGTACGGAGAAAACAGTAGCAGAAGTTGAGAATATGTTATTGACGTTATAGGAAATGTAATAATATGAATGAAAAGATTTCAATAATAATACCAGTTTATAATTTGGAAAAGTACATAAAAAGAACTGCTGAAAGTGTGTTAAAGCAAACATATACCAATATAGAGGTAATAATAGTTGATGATGGATCAAGTGATGAAAGCTGGAAGATAATTCAAAAAATTGCAGATAAGGACAATAGAGTAATTCCAATACATCAAGAAAATGGTGGTGTTACAAGTGCCCGATTAAAAGGGGTTAGGCGTTCTACGGGAGAATGGATAGGGTTTGTAGATGGCGATGATGAAATAGAATCAGATATGTACGAAATCCTGTTAAATAATGCAAAGAGATATAATGCGGATATATCACACTGCGGATATCAAATGATTTTTGAAGATGGAAGAGTGAATTATTTTCATAACACAGGCTGTCTTGTACAACAAGACAGGACAACAGGTCTAAAAGATCTGTTGGACGGTTCGCTTGTCGAACCGGGCCTGTGTAACAAGCTCTTTCATAAAAACTTGTTCCACAGCTTGTTACATTCGACGGTAATGAATGAAGATATTAAAATTAATGAAGATTTATTAATGAACTATCTTTTGTTTTTAAATGCAAAAGTATCAATATTTGAAGATAGATGCTTGTATCATTATATTGTAAGAAGCACATCGGCATCTAGAGAAAAGTTAAATGAACATAGGATTTTTGATCCGATTAGAGTAAAGAAAATTATTTTAACACTAGCAAAAGAAGAAATGTTTTTACCGACACAAAAAGCCTATATTAGAACATGTATTAATGTATATAACAGTATTGTTTTAGAAAAGAAAAATAAATATAAATCAGAAAAAAATGAAATAAGAAAATTAATCTGTGAAAAAAAGGAATGGTTTTACCTGTTAAGTAGGAAACAACAATTATTAGCACATTTAATATGTGAGGTACCAATAATGTATCCGATCTTATATAGGATATATGCAAAAATTTTGTTGAAAAATAAATATGTTTAAGAAAAGTATAGCATGTATACAAGCAGTGAAAATCATGATTGTGAAGTGTTAATAAGAATAACGGTTCGATTGCCAGGAGGTCTAGAAGATATAATGCTAGGATTATTGGCAAAAATGAAGATGTATATCGAGATGCGGCTAGAAAAGCTGGACAAGTGTTAAAATCAGAGAAAATTAAATGTGGAACAATAATATATTCGAGGATTTGATTAAAAGAAGAATACTGTGAAAACTCAGAATTGGTTTGCACTATTAAAATAAAGGCAAGAAAGTTGCTTAGGTAATCTCTGAGAGAAAGTTCGAAAAACATTCGTTAGATTAAAGGAAGTCAAACAGAATGAATACAATGATTAGTATAATTATACCGGTATATAAAGTTGAAAAATATTTGGATAAATGCATAAAAAGTATAGTTTCACAAACATATTCTAATTTAGAAATTATACTAGTAGATGATGGCTCACCAGATAAAAGTGGGCTTATTTGTGATAAGTGGGCAACATTAGATTCTAGGATAAGGGTAGTTCATCAAAAAAATGCGGGTGCTGGAGCAGCAAGAAATGTAGCGCTTAAACTGGCACAGGGGGAGTTCATTTCATTTGTAGATAGTGACGATTACTTGTCGGTAAATATGTTTAAAAATTTACTAAGCTATTTTGAAGAAGACATAGATATTGTGGAGTGTGAATTTATTTCTGTTGAAGAAGATGATGTATTATTTATAGACGAAAAGAGTGTACAGGCTAGAGTTTTTTCTTCAGAAGAAGCAATGAGAGAACATATTGCTGATCATTATTTTCGTCAGCTTATTTGGAATAAATTATACCGTCGAAGTTGTATCAAAAATGTGTATTTTCCAGAAGGAAAAAAGATTGATGATGAATTTTGGATGTATAAGGTAATAGGAAGAGCAAAACAATTAGTTCATTGTAATGAAAAATTATATGCATATAGACAACAGGACAACTCTGTAATGCACATGCTAAAACCAGAGAATAGGATTCAAGCGATAGAAGCCAAAGGATACCGTCATCAATACATTAAAGAAAAATTTCCAAGACTCACTTTAATGAGTTATGATTGTTTGGTGATGTCGTGTATTTACCAGATTCAGAGAGTTTATAGGACAGGAACTAAGGATGATGTGCAAAAAGTACTTGAATATAGTAAAAAAGTATTAAGAGAAAATGAGTTTAAAAAGAGAAAATTTAGAGGAATTCATGAAAAACAAGAAATATGGGTATCTATGGCGGAGATATCTTTAGCATTTACGTGTAGAATAAGAAACCTCTTAAAAATAGGCCTATAGCTCTTAGCTAAAATATGAGAGGATTAGTATATGAAAGCAAATAAAATTTCAGTAATTGTACCAGTGTTCAATGTTGAAAATTATTTAGAAAAATGTGTAAAAAGCATTATAGAGCAAACGTACAAAAATTTGGAAGTTATACTAGTGGACGATGGATCGACAGATAAATCAGGATTTCTTTGCGATGAATTGAAGAAACAAGATTATCGAATAAAAGTTATACATAAGACAAATGGAGGGTTGTCAGATGCTCGTAATGCAGGAATTCAGGTTTCAACTGGCAAATATCTTTCATTTATAGATAGTGATGATTACCTTGAGAGAACAGCATTAGAACAAATGATGCAAGCGATACTTATTTCTCATAGTGAAATAGCGATATGTAATATTATGCGTTTTTATGATGATGGGTGTACAGAAGAATTTTATAATCCAACAGATAATCAAGAAGTGTTGGAAGGGATAAGAAGGTTTGATACATTAAATCAGCCATCGGTATGTAATAAATTATTTGATGCAAAGTTGTTTGCAAATATCTCATTTCCATATGGAAAATTTTATGAAGACACGTATGTGTATCATGAATTATTGTATAAAGCTGATAAAGTAGTATTGACAGGAAAAACAGGATATTGGTATCTATCCAGAAAAGGGAGTATTTTAGGACGTTCGCAGTTTTCAAATAGATATTTTGATTTTATTGAGGCTGTTTATATGAGAGCGGATTTCTTAATCAAAAGAGATATACAGCCATATGGGGATGAAGCATTCTTAAGCTTATATGCAGCGTTAGCAAATGCTGAAAAAAATATAGATCATAAATTAAATAAAGATGATTTTCATAAGGTAAGAGAATACTATAGGCAGGTGTATAATCAAATTGATTATAAAAAAGCAAGATTTAACATAAAACAAATTGTTAGGATAGTATTATTGAGATATTTCCCAGGAATACACTCAAAATTATACTAGAAGGTAGTAAAAATGAATTTATTACAAAGAATTGAATGGAGAATATACAAAGAATTAAAAAAAAGAAGATTGAAAAATAAAATGCCGACAATTATTGCTTCAAATTGCAATGGAGAGTTTATATATTATGATATGGGGCTTCAATTTAGAACGCCGACAATTAATTTGAGCTTCGAAATGAATGATTATGTGAAAATGTTAGAAAATCTAAAATGGTATATGGAACAACCAATCTTACCGTATAATGATGAGAAATTTGATTTCCCAACAGGAAAGCTAGGGGATATTGAAATCCGATTTAATCATTATAAAACTTTTGACGAGGCGGTAGCTAAGTGGGATGAGCGCAAAAAAAGAATCAATTGGGATAATTTGTTTATATTGGGCATAGATGGTGATAATTGTACCTATGAAAGTATGCAGCAATTTGATAAATTGCCATATAAGAATAAAGTGATTTTTACACATAAGCAGTATCCAGAAATAAAATCTGCTTATTATATTCCTGGATTTGAGAACAAAGATGGTGTTGGTGTGCTTTTATATTTCAAAAAACAATTCCTAGTGAGAAGATATTTAGATGAGTTTGACTATATAGCCTTTTTAAACGGTGAAGGTATTAAAAGAAAGGGGAAGATATGATTCCTAAGATTATTCATTACTGTTGGGTTGGAAACGCTCCTAAACCTAAGTCTGTATTATATTGTATAGAAAGCTGGAAAAAATTTTGCCCAGATTATGAAATTCGAGAGTGGAATGAATCGAATTATGATTTTACAAAAAATAAATATATGAAGCAAGCGTATGAAGCAAAAAAATGGGGATTTGTTCCGGATTATGCAAGGCTAGATATTATATATGAGTATGGAGGAATATATCTAGATACGGATGTAGAGATAATTCGTAGTTTTGATGAATTATTAGATCAAGAAGCATTTATGGGATTTGAAGAGACAGGAGAAAAAACATATTATGTAAATTGCGGACAGGGGTTTGGAGCTGTTCCTCATCATGAAATCATAAAAAAAGCGAGAGATTTGTATGAACATATTTCTTTTTATAAAGAAGATGGAACTTTAAATATGTTGGCATCGCCACATTATACGACTCAAATATTAAAAGAGTATGGATTGTTACAAGAAAATAAAGATCAAAACTTACGAAGTATGAAGATATATGCTTCAGACGTTTTATGTCCCAAAAATTTTAGAACAGGGAAAATACATGAATCGAATAGAACAGTTTCAATTCATCATTTTACTGCTTCTTGGTTAGATGAAAAAATTAAAAAAGAGATAAAACGAAGGCAAAAATTAGAAAGAGTGATGGGAAAGGGTGGAACAAACAAATTCCTTTATATAGAAAGTGTTTTACAAAAATATGCAGGATTAAAAATGTTTACTAAATTACCACTAAGGGCTAAAGAAAAGTTGAAAAAGAGGATTATAAAGATAGTAGAGGTCGTACCAGATTATAAAGAACTTATCTTGGCGAGTTTTTTTAAGAGTGATAAGAAAAAAATAGTATTATTAGATCCTTCATATGATGGAGACAATACTGGAGATCAAATAATTGTAGAAAATTGTAAAAAATATTTTCCGTTAACAAAAAAAGAAAATATAATTTATGTGCCAACACATCGAAAATTGATGAATAAAGAAATTCGTGAATTATCTGGTGCGACTATAAAAGTTTTGTGTGGAACAAATGCATTATCCGGTCATATGCGGACATATGGATTGTGGAGAATGGAGAAAAAAGTACGAATTTATAATAATACAATTCTTATGGGGGTAGGATTTGAGTGCAATAATCAAGAGTACGATTATTATACAAAGATGTTGTTACATACTATTTTGCATAAGAAATATATTCATTCGGTTAGAGATAGTTTTTCGGAACAAATGCTTAATAGTATGGGGATAACAAATGTTATAAATACAGGATGTCCTACAATGTGGGGAATAACAAAAGAGTTATGTCAAGACATACCAAAAAGAAAAGCACAAGAAGTAATATGTACACTCACTGATTATGATAGAGATTTAGAGAATGATCAAAAATTATTGGATATACTTCTACTTTGTTATAAAAAGATTTATCTTTGGCCACAAGGGATAGAAGACGAAGAATATTATAAAGAATTGAGAATTGATTCTAAGATTGTAAAGATTCCATTTGGTCTTGAAAATTATGATTCTTTGCTAGAACATAAAGAAATTGATTATGTGGGCACAAGACTTCATGCTGGGATAAGAGCGATTGGAAAAAGGCATCGAACAATTGTTATTGCTATAGATAATAGAGCAAAAAATATTGCAAATGACACAGGACTTCCGATTGTTTTGAGAGAGAATATTGGAAATTTACTTAAAGAAAAAATTGAGTCAAACTTTGAAACAGATATACAAATGCCATGGGACGAAATTGAAAAATGGAAAAATCAATTTAAAGGGGGGAAATTTTGATAATAGAGGTATCAATGGTGAAGAGATATATTTATAAAAAAATTATTAATATAAAGTATAAAAAGAGTCTTAAATATAAGGAAAGAAAATCTATTAAAGAATCACAAAAGGATATCCATGATTTTTATTATCAACACACACCCCGTTTTAAGCAAGATATAGAAATTAACCCCGAATATGATTTAATGATTATAGTACCAGTATATAATGCTGCAGAATATTTGGAAGATTGTATAAAATCGTTGCTTGTACAGGAAACGGGGTATTCATATTGCGTCGTGTTTGTTAATGATGGATCAACAGATGAATCGGCCAATATTTTAAATAAATATGCAAAAAAAGAAAATGTGTATATTATAAATAAAAAGAATGAAGGTGTGGCCGAGGCAAGAAACATTGCATTGAAATACATTCGAGGTAAATGTGTATTGTTTGTAGATGCAGATGATATGTTAATGGATAATGCGATTGAAGTTTTGATGAGAAAAAGTGTTGAAACAGATGCAGATATTGTTGAAGGGGAATATATAGAATTTGATAACAATATAAAACCTGATATACATAAAGATCTTATTTGTAAAACAAAGTCAACAAGGTTAAATGGTTATCCGTGGGGAAAAATTATAAAAGCAGAAAAATGGGTGGATTTATGTTTTCCAAAGGGATATTTATATGAAGATACAATAATAAGTACCTTATTAATTCCAGGAAGCCGGAAGATTATAAAAATTCCCAATATTGTTTATTATTATCGAAATAATCCAAAAGGAATATCTGCAAATACAGTAAAGAAAAAAGAGGTTATGGATACGTTATATATAACCCAAAGTTGTTTTGAAGAAGCAGTAAAAAGAGGATATAAGCCAAGTATAGACGACTTTATAGAACAGGTTAGATTGAATTGGATAAGAACGCAAAACGTACCTTTAGAAATAAAAAAGGCTATTTTTATAATTGAAAAAGAGATGATTAATAATTATTTTAATGGACAAGCGACAAAACTAGGAAGAAAATGGGAAAAATTGTTATTGTCTTTAGAGAAAAGTAGTTTTGTATCTTATGAATTGCTTATGAATAAATGGTACCTTTTTAATTAAAGACAACTAGGAATAGGATGGTAAAATATGGATAGTCGTTCACGTACAGAATATTCGATACTAAATATAATAGCAGGAGTTGGGGGATATATTGTAAATACTATTCTTGGTTTTATATGCAGAATGGTGTTTGTAAAGTGTTTGGCAGCGGATTATTTAGGAGTAAACGGGTTGTTTACAAATATTCTTACAATGCTTTCTTTGGCAGAGCTAGGAATAGGCGGTGCAATAGTTTATGCACTGTATAAACCATTAGCAGAAAATGATGAAAGAAAAATAGCATCATTGGTAAAGGTATATGGAACGGCATATAAAGTTATAGGTTGTGTTATTGGGATAATAGGAATATGTCTAATGCCGTTTTTAAATATAATTATTACGGAACAGCCAAATATTTCTGAAAGTATTTATTTATTGTATATTTTTAATTTGTTCAACACAGTAATAACATATTTCTATAGTTATAGAAGTTCGTTGCTAATAGCTGCTCAACAAAATTATATTGTGGTTGCAACGAATTATATAGTAACTATTTTACAAAGCATTTTGCAAATGGTGGCATTATTAGCGACGCATAATTATTTGGTGTATCTTACTATTCAGACGATAGGAACATTGGCATACAATTTTGGGGTGTCGCATATAGCAACAAAGCGTTTCCCATGTATTATGTCAAAAGATATTGAACCGTTGCCAGTTGATGAAAAAAAGGCATTATTTAAAAATATAAAGGATCTTACATATTACAAGATTTCTGGATTATTAGTTAATAGCACTGATAATATATTAATTACTTTTTTTAAGGGATTGGCTACAACTGGAGTCGCATCAAATTACACATTGTTAACAAATACAATAAATTCCTTATTAGGTCAAATTTTTAATAGTTTAACTGCAAGTATTGGAAACCATAATGCAACTGAAACGGAGAAAAAAAAATATGAGATGTTCAGCTTCATGAATTTAATGAATTTCTGGATTTTTGGCTGGGCGACATTAGGAATTATTTTTTGTTCTTCAGATGTTGTAAGATTGTGCTTTGGCGAGAAATACGTTTTGTCAAAAGAAATTCCATTTGTATTAGCATTAAATTTTTATACTGTAGGGATGATGAATGCCGTATGGACGTATAAACATACAATGGGCTTATTTAGATATGGAAGATTTTTGCAGATTATTACAGGAGTGCTTAATATTATTTTCTCAATAGTATTAGGACACTATTGGGGATTGTTTGGAATTTTATTTGCCACATTTATAGCGCGAGCTATGACAAATTTATGGTATGATCCGTATGCAATATTTATTCATGGATTTCATAAATCACCATTACAGTATTTAAAAAAGTATATTTATTTTATTATTGTGTTATTAATATCTGCGGGTGGATGTTGGCTTTCATTTAAACTTATTAAAGGTGGAATTCTAGCACGTGTAATGGAAGAAATAGTATTGTGTAGTGTAGTTACGAATTTAGTTTTTTATATATTTTTTAGAAAATCAGAAGAATTTATTACATTAAGAAAGATTATTAAAAATATAATAAATTTGATAATTAAAAAATCGTGAAATAATATTGAAAATGAAAGACATCGAAGCTATTGAAAATATAGCGAAAACTTTGAATGGAATGTGGATAAGTATTTCTTAAAGCTACGGAAATGTGGATTATTGAAAAAAGTATTAATCCAACATTGAAGAGAAAAAGAATAGATACAAAAATATATACAACATACCATAGGAAAAATATGAAGCAAAGACAATAAAATCCCGAAAGGAAGGTACAAAAAGATGAAAAACAAACCACACAAATTATTCATTTCACACAGCAGCAAAGATGCAGAATATATGAAAGCATTTGTAGATTTGCTTGTAGCAATAGGAGTGCATAAGAATCAAATAACTTGTACTTCCGTTCCGCAATGTTATATTCCGGTTAGATGTAACATATATGACTGGTTAGCCAAACAATTTCAGACGAGCGACCTTCACGTCGTGTACGCCTTTTCGGATAATTATTATTCCAGCGTAGCAACATTAAATGAAATGGGTGCAGCTTGGGTAATGAGGTGTAAATGGACAGGATTATTATTGCCAGGTTTTACATTTGACAAATTAGCCGGATGTATTGATAAAAATCAGATCTGTATTAAATTAGATGATCCGGATATAAAACAGAGACTCAGAGAATTTAGAAACGGCATTATTGAGGAGTTTGGTCTTGGATCAATAAATGAAGATGAATGGGAAGAAAAAAGAGACGATTTTTTAGATAAGATAAAGATTATTGCGCAGAAAAAGAATATTGAAATTACCTCGTCCGAGTCTGTAAATGAATCAAATAAAACGAAGGTAAAAACAAGATTTGATGCGCCGGTAGCTCAGAGACAAGAGATTGATCTGTTGAAGGATTATACTCCATTTTCCAAGGTAAAACCAATTATCTCCTGTGGTGATGAAAAGGTCGCAAGGATAGCAACATTTGCAGATAGCTTTGACATGGATGTTGATATCAGCAATGTAACCAAGAGAGGGATGGGAGAATTTGCGATGGCATTGATGGAATATATTCCTTGTGATAACTGGACTGGCTTCTTTGACGCCGGATATGCCATAGAATTTGACGCAGCTGCGACAGGAGCTATAAAGAAAGTTCAGTTGGAAATAAAAAATGATACTGGTGTGAAAATAATAGATGAAGAGAATGATGTAAGTAACGGTGGAGGACATTTTAAATATAGATTCCGGGATAAAGTAAGAAATGGAGAAGCTTTGGAGAAGATCAAAGAAGTTTGTTTTACGGTATTCTTTGCAGAATCGTACATAGATGGAGAAAAAGGTAGATTGAGCATAAGGAATTTGAAGGTGACACCTGCATAAGAATGGTGTTTATACGGAATGTTTTCCAGAAAATTTTGAAACAGATATATTACCGAAGGACGCTAAAAAAGAGAATAAATCTGTATATAGAGTTATAAAATTTGGAACAATTGATAGGAATGGATTTATGGGAAGATATACATTTTTTGATAAAGTCATACAAAGAGGAAGATTATATCTAGATTACATTTTTTATGAATTTGAATCGGAACTCATTTTTTTTATGTGTGGATGATGAGAAAAAGTTATATCTTTGCCTTTGCTCGGAAATCCGTTATGGACAAAAATGGGTTATTACAGAATGCGAATTAAGCACATTAAGGAGAATAGGATCTATAATCACAGATTGTACGAGATAAAGATTCAAGTATTTCCGGAGGATGAGCAGAAGGAGAACTTTGTTGTTAATGACAGACACTATTATTGGATGAGTATTTCCGACATGGAGAGAGATCCTAATATTGTGAAGAAGAATCTGGATGTTATTGATTTTGTTAAAGAATCGATGCATACATAACATAAGCGCAGGCAAAATGGCATACGCCATTTCCCTGCGCTTTTATTATCCTTATAGCCGAATAATCAAAATACTATCTGTTCTTACGTCTCTTACTAATAATAGTATAGATGCATCCTGCAGCGATCATAAGTGAAAGAACCAATGAAACTGTATAAAGAATCATGTGATTGTTATCACCGGTTTTTACCTTGCCGTTTGTAGACTTCTTATTTGCATGATTAGCATTAGTAGTCTTTGGAGATGCTGTAGTAGTTGCTCCGTTCTGACCATTGGATGTGTTGTTACCTGTAGAACCAGAGGTTGTACCATTGTTAGTTCCGGAAGGATCTGTTGTTCCAGGTGTGCTCGGTTTATCAGTATCCGGTTTGTCAGTACCTGGTTTATCAGTACCCGGTTTGTCAGTGCCTGGTTTATCAGTACCTGGCTTATCCGTACCTGGTTTATCCGGTGTCGGATTTTCTGATCCGTCGGTTACTCTCCAGAGCTGTGTTCCCCAGAACGGGTTAGCCATACCGAGGAAGAGTCCGTTGTCTGTCGGAATAAATGCACGTCCGCCGTGGTTATAGATATCGCCGAAACCATTGCGGGTGAGTGTTGTAAAGTTTACTCCGTCGGAAGAGATCAGTACGTCGCATCCTTTTTCCTGTGTGTGGATGATGTTGCTGCATCCAAGGTAATATACGAAATGATGGAATGCAGTGTTGAAGACGTTGTTCTCAATCTTCTGTGCAAGATCTGGGTTCAGGCGGTTAAGGATTGGTTTTACATATTTGTTGTAATTATTTACCATATCCATATATACATCGACGATGTCAGATGGTTTATTTCTCTGTGTGTAAGCAGCTGTCTGAGAGTCGTCAGAAGAAAGTGTCTCGATTTCATCCAGCTGATCTAACATCTGGTCGATGGCATCTGCTTCTGTGTCTGTAAGTTCTGCATTTGTGTTGTCTGTTACAACTGCTTCCTGGTCTTTTGCGGCTTCTGTAGCTGCCTGATCAGCAGTATTATCAGCGTCTGTATTCTCCTGAATATTTTCCTGAGCATCTTCTGCGGTATCTTCTGTGACGGCCTCTTCTGTTGTGCCTTCTTCTGCGGTCAGTGCTGCGCCGGAAGGAGTTTTCTTAAGGCTCTGAAGAAGTTCTTTGACATAAGTCATCTTCTGTGAGAATTCTTCAGGTGTCATTTCCAGAAGACTTCCGTCGGTCAGCTGTGTGAATCCGGATGCGAGTGTTGCGATATCGAATGTTCCGATCAGGAGCTTTCCGTGGTATTCAGAGAATCTCCACAGATACTGTGTGGAAGCTGCTCCGAATCCGTCGTCGTTGATGAGTTCGATATTTTCATTCTTGTCCATGCGGTTCAGGCATGCTGGGTTCTTCAGATCTTCATAGAGAGACTGGAAATCACCGGCATTACCGATTTCGGCGAGGTCAAGCATCGGGTCGTTATAGCCGCCGATGTAGAGATGGTCGCCGTATGCGAACAGGTTACCTGCGCAGGATTCTTTCTTTCCAAGACCGAATTCATATTTGGCACCTTTGGATGTGTCTCCGATGATCGGTGTCCAGTTCCAGGTTCCGTCTTCTTTCGGATCACCGCGGTATACGGCGAATCCCTGTTTGTGATTGACGCCTGTTGTGGCATCTGTCTTGCCTGTTACCATGGATACGTACAGAGATCCGTTGAATGGAACAAGATCCCATAATCCGCCGCCGTTGATACTGTCGCGGATCCAGCAGGCCGGAAGATTGTCGAAGGTCTCCTGGTTGGCGATAACGGACCAGCTGTCTACGTCTTCTGGATTTGTAGTGGAAAGAAGACGTACACCCTGCATACGTGGGTTAGCGTCTTTGTAACGCACGTCTTTTTTGGCCATTGCTTTGATCGCATTCTGGTATGCCTGTGGAAGCTGTGAACCGGATGCGAACATGTTGTCTGGATCTGCGCCGTCGGTAGCCAGAGATACGAGAAGCTTGCCATCCATAACGGTGAGTCCGCGGATCCCGTTGGCGAATCCGGAGTTCTCTGCAGTCTTCTGCATAACAACTTTGGTTTCATTTGTCTCAGGATCGATCTGAAGCAGACGGGATGTCGGGAAACCGGCGCAGGCAAAATATAATTTGCCATTGTATTCTACGGCCATTCGGTATCCGTTCCAGTTGACGAATGCGGAGCTCTCTTTTTCGATGTAGACAACTTCTGTCTCATAGGTGTATTTGTTCACACGCATGATACAAGGAGTTCCGTTGGTAGATGTTGCTCCGTCAGGAAAATTACCGTTGTACACAACATTCAGAATATTGGTTGCTACGGTGCCGGCTTTCTGTGCCGGATTTTCATCCCCGCGGTTCTGGAACAATTTGGTCAGATTGTTCTTGAGATTGCGGTAGTAAATACCTGAGATTGGATTCCAGCAGGTGCCAAGGTAGATATAATTTCCATGTTCTACGCAGGACCATACATAGCTTTGGTTACGGTTGCTCTCTTCTCCCATAGCATCGAATGACAGGATACCGTCAGTCTCACCGGCTCCTCTTTCCGGATGAGATACTTTCTCGATGCTGTAACCTTCGGATGAGAGTGGGGCAGCGCTTACATTTACTCCTGTTGCAACACAGGACACAGAAAGAACTGCTGTCAGTACGAGTTGGAAAAATCTCTTTTTCATAATTTTCCTCCATTATTAAATTGTTAGTTTCATAGATGATTGTATTATAGGCGAACCCCTGTTGTAAATCGTTTTTTTGCGTATTTTACAGCTAAAAATAAAAAAATTAAATTTTTTTGAAAAAAACGCGACAGGTTTTTAAAAGTTATGTGTATTAATATATAGAGGGAGACAAAAAGAAGAATTTATATAGATTGGAGCAATCGAAAAAGACTATGTCGAGATTGCATGTGAACTGTGGTTACAGCCCCGCACCCCATCATTTACATACGCAGGAAATACTCAAAGAAATGAAAAAATCCGATGAATATAAATAATAGAGTATTGATAAATATTGATATGTGTGCATTGATAAACGTACTGTAAATTTTTGGGAGTTGTGGGATACTGTAAATCGCCGGAGGATTTGGATATCGTCCACCGGTGTTATAATTCCGGGGCTTTATGTGTAGGGCCCCGGAATTAGCTATATATAGAGAGATTATGAAAGAGAAGATGAGATATGACGATACGGAAATTTATTAAGAAATTATTTGTAACGATTATAATGATTGGGATTGTACTGGCGGCGGTATTGAAGGTTGGTTATATATTGATCTGCAAGGTTATTGTGATGATTATATTTGCAGTACTTGCGATTCGGTACTGGGTCGGTGAGGATATCAGGAAAGCGGAAGAAGAGAAAAGGGGAACCTGGTTATTCACGCTTGGATTTATCGGTCTGACTGTGCTGACAATGCTTGCGGCCAATATCCCGGGACAGGTGCAGCGGGATCAGTACCTGTACCTTACGAAAGAGCATACGGAACAGCTGGAGAAGGTGCTTTTAAGAGAGGCGACTGCGGATAGTGAAAGGTGCATACAGTGGTATGAAAAGCAGATGCTGGGCATCAGGAATAATAAGGCGCTTGGGAATCCGGCTATGCAGACGGAGGATGAAAGACGGTATAAGAACCGCATCGATGGAAAAGAAGTGTACCGGGATCCGGATACATGTACTCTACGTGTGAAAGAGCTTAAAGATGGCAGTACGAAAGACAGTGTACTGATCAATGGACCGGTGGGAGAGATCATAGCGATGCGGGAGCGGATTTTCTATATTGATATGGAAGATCATAATGTTCTGAAATCTGTAACCTATGACGGAAGGAAGAGAAAGACCTGGACGAAGGATCCGGTAAAGCAATTTGCCGTAATCGGTGGATATGTGATCTGCTGTACGGAGGATGAGAAGCTTATCCGTTGTGATATGTCGACGGGCAAGAGAAAGGAACTGGCGGATCATATTCAGTACTTTTTTGCCGGCGTGAAGCTGTATGCGCAGAAGGGGTCGAAGATTGTGTCGGTCAGCTATGACGGCAAAGAGGTCAGGGTATTTAAGAAAGATGTGGTTATGATGGATAAGAAGGAAGACAAGGTATATTATAGGAGAATGGATCAGAAGAAAGAGCAGATGTATGTGTGTGATGTGGATGGAGGGATGGAGAAAACGGTTGGAAACGAAGCTGGGAAAGATTGAAACAAATGACAATGCTCCTGATTTTTGTCAGGAGCATTTTTATTACCTACATTCGTAAGGAGCTGCCAGTGGCAGGTCCTGTAGATATACAAAAGTATGCAAGAAAAGCTGTCACTGGCAGGTTTTATGTATAATCAACAATTATTCCACAAGCCCAATCCCAAATGTCATAGTCCCGGTATAATTTACTCCCGGTTCGAGGTTCTGTCCTTTGCTTCCGATCACTGGTTTGGCTGTATAGGTGACAGTTCCGTTGTCGGTAAAGGAAGCAAGCTCGGTTCCGGTGGCGGTATCTTGACCGGTAGTTTCGATCACATTATTTGATGGGCCGATCAGGCGCCTTCGGGTTATATGATTTTGCATGGTTGAATCGCTCCTTTTTGTTGGACTGTATGATTAATGTAATGTGGGAATATGAAATTTGTGGTGGGGATGGGATTAAATATATGTTAGATTGTGGTTAAATGGCGTTGCAATTTGGAATACTATCACGTAACATTGAAGAATAAGAAGAAAGCATTAAATGAAGGAAGATAAAAACAGGAGCAACATATGCAACACACACAGCAATTATTTTTAGAGGCATTAAAAGCCGCATTAAAAAATGAACAGGTAGAATGGAATAACAAGTTGGAAGCGCAGGAATGGATGGACCTGTTCCGCATGGCGGAAGTGCACCAGATCCTTCCGATGATCTATGAGGCCGTATACCGAAGCCCGGCCGCCGGGCAGGCGGATCCGCAGATCCTGGCTCCGGCGAAGGCGCAGATGGTGCGCACAGTGATCATGCAGACGCAGAAGACGGGAGAGTTCGAGCCGCTTTACAGATATCTGAGAGAGAGCGGAATCTGTCCGTTAGTGGTGAAAGGGATCGTGTGCAGGAACATTTATCCGAATCCGGATTATCGGATATCCGGAGATGAGGATCTGCTGATCCGGCCGGAGGATTTTAGAAAATGCCACGATCTGTTGCGCGAATATGGAATGCAGACATCGGAGCAGGATATGGATGCGGAAGAACTGGAATCGGTTTACGAAGTACCATACGGGAAGAAGGGAAGCCTTATCTACATAGAGCTCCACAAGAGTTTATTCCCGCCGGAATCAGAGGCATACGGGGATCTGAACCGCTTTTTTGCAAATGTACATGAAGATGCGATTGATATCAGGATCGATGGAACGGATATCCGGACAATGGGATACACGGATCATCTGTTTTATCTGATCTGTCATTCGTTCAAGCATTTCCTGCACAGTGGATTCGGGATCCGTCAGGTATGCGACATCATATTATTTGCCAATGAATACGGGGATGCGATTGACTGGGAGAAGGTTCTGAGACAGTGTAGGGAGATACATGCGGATCTTTTTGCTGCGGCATTATTTGCAATCGGTGAGAAATATCTGACGTTTGATCCGGAGAAGGCGCATTATCCGAAAGTATGGCAGGGGATCTGTGTGGATGAGACGGATATGCTGATGGATCTTCTGGACAGTGGTATCTATGGAAATGCGAATATGAGCCGGAAACACAGCAGTAATATGACGCTGGATGCGGTGGCAGCAGACAAGAATGGAAAGAAAGCCGGGAATACGGTCTTAAAGTCTTTGTTCCCATCGGCAAAAAAGCTCGAGGGGCGGTATCCGTATCTTAAGAAACATCCGATTCTTCTTCCGATTGCGTGGACAGACCGTATCTTAAAATACCGTAAAGAGACAGTGGCAGGAGGGGATAACGCTGCGGCAGATTCCGTGAAGATTGGAAATCAGAGAATTGAACTTATGAAGAAATATGGAATCATTAAAAAATGATAAAAAATGTTGATGACGTAACAGGTATGTATAGGATATAATATATATGTTATATGCATTGTATAAGTGCATTGATGTGAGAGAAATACAAAAAGGGAAAAAGTATGAAAAGAAAGAAAAGTACACAATTGCTGGCAGTAGCGCTGACAGCAGCAATGCTGGCGCAGCCGGTAGGTGCACAGATGGTGTTCGCGGAAGGTAATGCGGATGCAGTGCAGCAGGAGCAGGCAGTAAGCCCGGCGGCAGAGACAACGGGAGCAGTTCTTAAGAGTGGAACGGCAGTAATTCCGGCGAATGCAGACCTGAATCAGGTGAAAGATATCCTTGGTAAGACATTGGTTGAGAATGCGGATCAGGTGGATCTGAGAAGTCTGGATTGGGAGTATAAGTGTGAAGGTAAGACCGGATTAGGAGTACCCGGTAATAAATCTTGGGGAAGTATCGGAGGATTTACAAGTAAGAAGATAGTTACATTTACCCATCCATCTCTGGCAGCAAATACTGATGGAGACTATCAGGTGCGTCTGAAAGGCACAACAACGGAAGTAACTCTGACAAAGACGCAGAAATTAACTTCAGCTATATCAATAAAAGATAATACAAATGTAAACCTTGTATACAACGAGGACGGAAGCATCAATTATGACGAAGTACGTAAGAATATCTTCAATACAGTTGTAGAATCTACAACTCCGGAGCTGACGGTCAATGATGTAACGATTGAATATTATGCAACTGCAACAACAGGAGCAGCAGTAGGTTTTGGAAAAGAATGGATGCCGTTAGAAGGTGGAACGAGTGGAACACTAATTCCTCTGACCTACCCGGCAATGGGAGATGGAACCCAGAAGATTAAGATTTCTTATGCTGGAACGGATGCATATTCCGGAGCAAGTGCAGAAGCAACGGTTAATATCGATATCGGCAGAGAGAAGTCAGTGATCGAATTCAAAAAGAATCCGACGATCAAGCTTGTATATAACGATGATCTCACAGTAGATTATGCGGCAGCTAAAGAAGCGATCATGAATGATGTGATCGACGTTGAGAAAAGCAGCCCGGAAGGATTATCACTTGATAACCTGACAATCGAATACTATGCAACAGCGACAACAGGAGCAGCAATGGGTTTTGGAAACGCATGGGCACCGATCGAAGGCGGCAAGATTAACGGTCTTACTTATCCTGGAATTCCGGAAGGAACACAGAAGATCCGTGTTACATATGCAGGAGACAAAGAGAATGCTGCCGTAACAGCAGAGACAGATATCACGGTAATAGATCGTGAACAGTCAGCATTCAATCTGAATGAACCGGCAGAAGGAGCTGCTTCTTATGAAGTTCCGATGGCATTTAACGAGGATCAGACATATGATTATGATGCCACAGCCAAAGCAATCTACAATGCAGTTGTAGCATCTACAGTTCCGGAGAATCTGACAGCAGACGATGTAACAATCAGATACAACGCAGGAATAGATAAGATTAAGAACTGGCAGCCACTGAATACAACAGACTGGACAAGCACATTTACGAAATTCGGACCTGGCGAATGGACGATTCAGTTCTCTTGGGCAGGTAATAAAGAATACAAAGGTGTAACAACAGAGGTAAAGGTTAATGTAACAGACAACCGTCTTGCAAGTGCCATTGTATGCAAAGAAGGCGTATCGTTTACTTATAACATGGATGCAGCTGTAATGAAGCAGGCAATCTTTGACAACGTGATTGACTGGGAGAACAGTACACTTCCTGCAAAAGATACATTGACCGTGGATAACTTCACGATGGAATATTTTGGAAGCAATACACTTGCCGGTGATATCGACGGCGGAGTGAAACAGTGGGCACCGATCGAAGGTGGTACCGTAACACTTCTGACCTATGCACGGATGGGAGCAGGAGAGCAGAAGATCCGCATTACTTATAAAGGAAATGCGCAGTATCGCCCGTCAGCACAGACAGAAAGCACAGTAACGGTTAATAAAGCTAAGGTAAAAGTAAAAGTAAAATCAACCAGCATTTATGCAGATGCAACTCTGCCGGAAGACTTTGTAACAATGAATCCAGCAGATAAATTCGATGTATACACAGTATACGGTGGACTGACAAGCAATGCGAACCTGTCACTTTATCTGGATCTTCCGGACAAATATACGAACAGTGCGGTTCTGAAGTTGTTAGATCCGATTGTAGAGAAACTCTATGGAAAGACATTTACACAGATGATGAACGACGGAATGACAGTAGGAGAACTGAGACAACTGCTCAGTACACAGGAACTGTTAGACCTTCTTGAGAAGCTTCATATTGACACAGGTACATTTGGACAGATTCTTACAATAATCAATAAGATGCCATCCGTTGCAGATTCTGTAAGAGTATCATTCGGTACACCGAACCATGCAGGTCTCTATACAGTAACAGCAGTTACAGATAGTAAGAACTACGAGACAGGTGTAGGCATCGGAACACTTCTTGTGAAGATGCGTTCTAAGGGCGTGAAGCTTAATTGGAATGAGAGATTCGTAAACGGAAAGATTACTGCAGAAGAAGCAAAGAATTTTGATTTCAAAGCAACACTTTCAGCAGACGGAGATGTAACGATCGCACAGGATAATGTACACTATCTGTATTCAGGATTCACAAGCAAATGGAAGATCTATTCCAGCACAACAACTCCTCCGACAGAGCCGGGAAGTTATGTGATGACGGTAGTAACACTTGGTGGAGATTATCAGGCAGCACCGATCAAACGTGGATTCAAGATTACAAAATAAATTGCAAAATAATATTGTAAAGCAGCCCCTGGTTCTACCAGGGGCTTTTTGTATTGTAATCAAGAAACAATTAAGATATAATATCTATGTGGTGGAAATGATACGAAAGCTAGATATTAAAATTAGATATTATATGAGATTAAGGGACGATAGAGATAAGGGTTGACAAAGAATTTGTGCTCCGGGAAGGCCGAGAAGAAGGACTCCGGACAGGAATAAACTATGGAGAACTACAAAATCTAGTTAGAATGGTGCTCAAAAAAATGCGAAAAGACGTCTCATGTGAAATAACCGCGGAACTCTTCGAAGAACCGGTAGAAAAGATCCGAAAGATATATGAAGTAGCGGAGAAATATGCGCCGGAATATGATATTGAGTCAATTTGCCGAGAACTGGCGGCATAAAGTGCTTTGGTTACACCGTAAGGGAATGTCCTTGTACCTTACCGGTGGATTTGGTATAGTATAAGGTATTATTCTGTAAAGGAGGCTCGTGATGAAAGAGACAGGAGAATCCGGATCAACAAAGAATAAAACCGTTATATTACTTCTGATCATTCTTTTGACCCTGTTATGGTTTGTCGGAGAGATTCTGGTTTCTTACCATTGGATGAAAGTGAATCGGTATCCGGTGCAGGTACGGAATCTGCGGTATGCGGATACGGTTACAGATGCAGGATTCAAGATGGTGGTGATTTCGGATCTTCATGATCATGAATTCGGGAAAGACAATGAGAAGCTGATCCGGTGTGTAAAAGAACAGGATCCGGAGATGATCATTCTGGATGGCGATATGCTGAATGAGGATTCGAAGAGTGACGAGGTGCCGGTCAGACTGGTAAAAGGTCTGGCAGAGATTGCGCCGGTGTATTATGCGCTTGGGAATCATGAACTGGATTATATCGGCACTGCAGAAGGGAAGAAGATGCAAAAGCACCCGGAGAATTCCGAATTGGTGAAGGATCTTACAGATGCCGGCGCATGTGTGCTGGAAGAAGGTTACCGGGACGTGGAGATCGGTGGATGTAAGGTGCGCATCGGTGGGATGTATGAATATGCATTTGCTCTGGATGGAGATAACAGTGCAGAGAATCTGACAGGTAATGTACGGGATTTTCTGGAGGAGTTTCAGAATACAGACCGGTACAAGATTATGTTGTGCCACAGACCGGATAGTTTTGTATTCGGTGATGCATCCGATTACTGGAAGATCGATCTTGTGATCAGCGGACATGATCATGGAGGACAGGTAGTCATTCCATTCAAGGGAGGACTATATGGTGGTGATCAGGGATGGTTCCCGCCATATGTGCATGGACTGTACCGGACAGGAAGGATCCGGCTGTTCGTGACGAGTGGATTAAGCAGTGAGAAACAGAAGCTCCCGAGATGGAATAACCGGCCGGAGATTGCGGTGCTTAACGTACACTGATCAGAGGGATGAAGAGGTAAAAAGATGGTTAGAAGGACAGTCGTTCCGGTGATGTGTCATCAAAGATTACTGCGGACAGTGTGTTGGACGGAGATCTTACATCAAATATCAAGTATTCACTGGAGAAGACGGTCAATACGCAGGCTGCGGGTGAGTATCCGATCGAGTTCAGGGTTATGGACCGCGGCGGGAATACAGTGTATCTGAAGACGCAGATCAGTATTTCCGATAAAAGTTATGCAGGGATTGATGTGAAATTAAAAGATTATCTGATCTACCTTTCTGTCGGAGATGCATTTGATCCAAATGCATACTTTGATTCGGCAGATAAAGAAGGCGAGCTTACGGTGCAGTCGAATGTAAATACTGCAAAGGCAGGATCCTAAAGAGTATAATAAGATAAAAAAGAACCCGACACGGCTGTCATATCATGATAGCGTGCAGGTTCCTTTGGTTTCACATGCATTATTCTGATGCCGAATGGGATATCAGAAATTTGTTGAATAATTTGACAATCTGACTCCGCTTACGTAAGGTCAGTGGAATACAGTCATCGTTGGTTAATTGAATTTCGGTATCCAGAATGTCCTGAATATAGTTCATGTTTACAAGATAGCTGCGATAACAACGGATAAAAGAATTGTCATTCAGCGTGCTCTCGATATGATTTAACGCCATGTTGGTTTCGTAAGTTTTTCTGGAAGTATGTATCATGCATTTTCTTCCAATGCTTTCAATAAAAAAAATCTCAGAAACCGGGATGTGATATAAAAGCCGGTTGGAATATACATTGAGTGTATGGGTTGAAGGGAATATCGGAAGCAAAAGTCTGGTAAAGACTTTCTCAAAATCGTCTTCTCTGATTGGCTTCAGAATGTATCCTTCAACTCCAAGATTATAGCTTGCCAGGCAATGTTCAGTGCTTTTGGTCGTGAAGATAATTATTGGAGGGTTTGGACCATCTTTCAATTGTCTGGCAGCCTCTATACCATCTGTCCCCGGCATTAAAATTCCCAAAAAAATGAGGGAATATTCTTTCGGGGATGCTAACAACTCGTCTGTTGAAGTAAAGGTATCTACTTCTAATAATGCATGATTGAGCATATGATTCTTAATATTGGCGTCCAAGAACTCACTAATACGTGTTATGTCGGTATCATATCTATCGCAAATTGCAATATTCATATATAGCCCCCTTCCCGAACAGATAAAACGTATTTTTATATAAATATAAATGGAATATGCTCTATGTAATTATAATATAACATAGATTAAGAGTGAAAAGATAGAAAAATGATACAAATGGACAGTAAATGGAATATATTAACAGAAAAATATAAGAATTTGGAGCAATCAAACAGAAAAATATAAAATTAATGCGAAGATTTGTCGAAAAACGTAGAAAAATTAAAGCAATATTTTGATGTTGCAGGAAGAAAACCGCGATGGTATGATAAAAAAGAAATTGAGTACTATTTAATGTATACATAAAAAACAATGCGAAGGATGTGCTGAGAATTGTACCATAATTTGCGAAAAAACGGGACGGACGAAGTGCGGATAGAGAGAAGCAGGATGAGGAATATGAAAGTTGTAGATACAAGAGAATATGTTGGTATGCTTAAGGAATTGACGGAAGAGGGAAAGGAAGTCAGCATGCTGGTCTTTGGAAGCAGTATGGCACCGTTTCTGATCCATGCAAGGGATATGATATATTTCAAAAAGCCGGACAGAGAGCTTCAAAAAGGTGATATTGTATTTTTTCGGAGAAAGAGCGGGCAGTTCGTCATGCACCGGATATGGAAGATCAGGCCGGAGGGGTATTATATCGTGGGCGATGCACAGACACAGATAGAAGGACCGGTAAAGAGAGAGCAGATATTTGCTCTGATCACCAAAGTCAGAAGAAAAGAAAAGTGGCTGGAGCCGGGAGATTTCTGGTGGGAATTCTTCGAGCATGTATGGCTGCATATGATTCCGCTCCGCCGGGGGATTATGTGGTGTTATGCGAAGGTGATTAAATGATAAAATATTTTGTATTGTTTTAGGTGCTTTCCTTGCATTTTAAAAAACAGATGGATATAATGGATTAGTATAAAAGGGAAGGAGTGGTATCATGATTTTAGTAGATAAAAGCATAAAGGAACGCTCCGGAGAAATTTTTTGCGAGGGATATGCGGAAAAATATGTAAATGCAATTTCCTATGACCTTCACATTAAAGGTGTAATTTGCGATGATGCCTTAAAGGATAGTTATACATTACATCCGGGAGAATTTATATTTGTTCAGACAAGGGAAATGATACATATGCCGAAAGATCTTATAGGAAGGATTGGAGAAAAGAATTCCCGTATAAGACAGGGGTTGTCTGTGGCAGGTCCGCATTATTATCCAGGGCATAAAACATATATTTATTTGAGGATTCAGAATATAACATGTGCCAATATAACTATAAGGGAAAATGACAGTATTGCGCAGATAATTTTTGAACAATTAGAGTCAGTTCCGGAAAAAGCATATGATGAACAGGAAGATGCATCATTTAATGATGAATATCAGTATCGCGGACTGGCAAATTACCGGGATGAATATGAGGCTCGAACCGAAGAATTAAAGAAGGCAAATGAATCTCTGGAAGAAAAAGAAAATCATATATATGCTAATATTCTTACATTTATGGGAATCTTTGTTTCGATATTTTCTTTAATTATGGTTAATTTTTCAAATATTACGAAAGGAACGTTGACCAAGGGATTTATAGTACCGATGAATCTTTCGCTCGGAGTGGTTATTGCACTTTTTATGGGATTGATTTTGATATTTCTTAATAAGGCAAAGAGCAAAGGATTCCTGATAGCATATATTGTGATCTTAATAATCTTAATTATAATGCTTTTAGTTGCACTATAAAGATAAGGCAGAGTTTTTTGTGACAGTATTTCATGAAAAACTCTGTTTTTTTAACAAAAGTAAAAAGTGACCCGGTTGCATACAGACGGCGGCAATGCTATGATGGAACAATAAAATCAAGGAGAAAAGTTATATGAAGATTGTAAAGGAATTTATATTAAGGGAGATCGCAGGTGAATGTGTACTGGTGCCGACGGGGGCAACTTCGCAGGAGTTCAATGGAATGATCACGATCAGTGATACGGCTAAATTCATCTGGGAGAATATCGAAAAGGTGGATAGCCTGGAAGAGATGATCCAGATGGTTCTGGATACATATGAGATTGATGAAGAGACTGCAAGAAGGGATACGATCGCTTTTGTCGGTGCGCTTGTGGAGAATGGCTTTATTGAGTGTACGAGGGAAGATGGAACATGGTAGAACAGAATGAGTCAATCACCCGCCTGTACAGGATCGGGCATACGGAGATTGAGATTACGGCTCCGTTATCTATGAAAAGTCCGCGGAATCTGGAAAAATTCCGGACCGGGCAGGCAAAGAGGCCGGATGATGAGGTCATCCACTATCAGGTAGAGATGACAGAAAATCTTGATGAGATCAAAGAAGATCTTTTTGGGAAAAAGACGGGAAGAGTGATCTACCGTGATAATCTTACGGTATTTCAGACATCCGGCGGGGAATGCCGCTTTATTAATTTTCTTGGAATGGACTGGCATTATGCGGTGAGCAGCCAGGAGGGTGTGAATCAATATCATGTCTGGTTTGTTCCCGAAGTGGCAGAGATGCTTGACCAGGATACGGTATACCTGGCGGCCTTCTCGCTGGAAAAGCAGGCTATTAAAGATCATTCGATGATACTGCATTCGGCATATATGTGTTATGAAGATACGGCAGTGCTCTTTTCTGCGCCGTCTGAGACGGGAAAATCCACGCAGGCAGGATTGTGGGAAAAGTATCGCGGGACATGGACGGTGAATGGCGACCGTTCGCTTCTTATCCGTGAAGAAGATGGATGGTATGCGAACGGATGGCCGGTATGTGGAAGCTCAGAGATCTGTAACAATAAGTCCTATCCGGTCAGAGCAATCGTTATGCTGTCACAGGCGAAGGAGAACCGTATCAGCTGTCTGAAAGGGCTTGAGGCTCTGCGGAAAGTAATGGAACAGATTACAATCAATGCATGGAACAGCGAGTTTCAGATACAGGCAATGGATGAGCTTGAGATTTTACTGAAGGAGGTTCCGGTATATCATCTGGAGTGCGACATATCCGAAGATGCGGTGAGATGTCTGGAAGATGTACTTGCCGGTGGACGAGGAGAGGAATAAATGCAAGAAAATAATGATAAAAATCAAGGAAAGAACGGCCTGTCTTTCGAGTCTCTGGATATTCTGATCGCAAAGTGGAAGGACGGGACATTTTCGGAGATCATTGATGACTGGAAATGGATATTCAGCTACAGTGTCCGGTATAAGTGGGCGATTGTATTCTATACGATCCTGGGTATATTCAGTACGTCTATGGGACTTGTCAGCAGCGTGGCGAGTAAATATCTGATTGATATCATTACCGGATATAAGACGAATAAACTGATGATCCTGATCATTATTATGGTAGGAAGTTCATTGTTCAGCCTTCTGTTCAGCAGCATTATCAGCCGTATCTCGACCAAATTAAGTATTTATATCAATAATGATATCCAGGCGGATATATTCGATAAGATTGTGGATGCCGATTGGCTGGAGATTAATAAGTATTCCAACGGGGATGTGTTGAACCGCTTCAACGGAGATATCGGAACGGTCAGCAGCAATGCGATCAGCTGGCTCCCGACGATCGTGATCGCAATCTATAATTTCATAGCGACGTTTCTGGTTATTCTTCATTATAATGCGGTGATGGCAATTCTGGCACTGGCAAGCGCACCGTTCATGCTTCTGATGTCGAGGTTCATGATCAAGAAGCAGCGAGAATATAGTCAGAAGACCAGGGAAATGAGCAGTAAGCTGATGACGTTCGAGGTGGAAGCATTCTACAATTTTGATACGATCAAATCATTTGGCATCGCACCGCATTACAGCCGGTTAATGCGCTGGTGGCAGGGCAAATTCAAAGATGTCAGTCTGGAGTACAATATGTTCTCCATCAAGACCAATATCCTGCTGTCGGTTATGGGCACGGGTGTGGAATTTATTGCGTTCGGATATTGTCTATTCTTACTGTGGACCCATACGATCACATACGGAACGATGACATTATTCCTGCAGCAGAGAAGTAATCTGTCGGGCGCATTCAATAACGTGGTTTCAATCATCCCGTCATTTCTAAATAGTTCGGTGTCGGCACATAGAATCCGTGAACTGGTAGAGCTCCCGAAAGAGATGCATATCAGTGAGAGTGAGGAGTTGGATCCGTTCGCAGAGGATGGATTCGAGGTGCTGATGAAGGATGTGAATTTCTCATACGTAGAAGGGACAAGAGTTATTACGGATTCGTATTTTAAAGCGTGTCCGGGCGAGATCGTGGCGCTTGTGGGACCTTCGGGAGAAGGAAAGACGACGATGATCCGTCTGATCCTTGGACTGATCCGTCCGCAGGAAGGAGAGGCTGTGATCGTTGCATCCAACGGAAGAAAAATCGTCCTGAATGCAGAGACGAGACATTTCTTCGCCTATGTACCTCAGGGAAATACGATCCTTTCCGGTACGATTGCTGAGAATATGCGGATGGTCAAAGAAGATGCTACGGATGAAGAGATTATCGAGGCTTTGAAGATTGCCTGTGCATGGGAATTTGTAGAGAAGCTTCCGGATACGATCAGCAGTGCGCTCGGAGAACGTGGACGCGGCCTTTCGGAAGGACAGGCACAGCGTATCTCTATCGCACGTGCAGTTCTTCGTAATGCACCGATCCTTCTGTTAGACGAGGCGACGTCGGCGCTGGATGTAACAACGGAGCGAAAGGTACTGCGTAACATTATCGAGCAGAAACCGAACAAGACTTGTATTGTGACAACACACAGACCAAGTGTGTTGAATATGTGCCAGAGGGTGTACCGTGTTATGGAGACGAAGGTTACGGAACTAGATGAGGAAGAATCGAGCCGGATGGCGATGGATTTCTAATTAGTACAAGTAATTATTAGTAGAATGTGCATAATCACGCATAAAAGTGTAATAAAACGACGTGAAATGACAAGTAAACAGTATTGAAAATATTAAAAAATGTAGTTATAATTATAGATAATAAGAATTGTCTATAACAATAAGGAGTTTAGTATTGAATTTAGCATTAGACTTTTATATAATAGAGTAATATAGACAGAGGTTTATGGATAACAAGAGTAAAATAATAAAAGGAGTGTATAAGTATGAAGAGGGCGTATGTTAGACCTACTATGGTAGGCGAAAGATTTGTAGCTAATGAGTATGTGGCAGCTTGTGGCGATAAAGGAACGGTGTATAAATTTAAATGTGATGCTGGCGGTGGTAAATCTGGAGATGTATATCTAGAAACTAATGGTAGGAAAGGATTCCAGCCATTGGGCGATACGTATCTAAGTGGGTATCATGCTTGTGGGACAACACATGATGCGAATACTGCAGATGTTTTTTTGGATGGCTATTATGTGAGAAGACTTACTGTGACGCCGGTTAAAGTATGGCGTGGAGAAGATGGTAAGAATACTCATTGTACAACAAACATTCATATGGAAAATTGGGAGAAAGCAAAGTCATAAAAAACAAATCTATATACATATCGAAAAAGAACCGGATTTCCGGTTCTTTTTTAAAATCTACAGGAATTGTTGAGGGTGTAATATGGAATTAATGGAAGATGGAACGACAATAGAGCAACAGATGTTTGCAATGGCGGCAGAGAAGAAAGTGCCGCTATATGGAGTGCTGGAATTGCTGCCGCTTTGTAATCTGAACTGTGATATGTGTTATGTGCGTATGAGCAGAGAAGAGATGGAAGAAGTGGGAAGGCTGCGTACGATGGAAGAATGGACGAAAACGGCAGAAGATATGATGAGAGCCGGGACGTTATTTGTTCTTTTGACAGGTGGAGAACCGCTGTTGTATCCACATTTCCGCGAGTTATATCAAAAACTCCGTGAACTGGGGATGATTATTACGATTAACACGAATGGAACGCTGATCGATGAGGCGTGGGCAGATTTTTTTGCGGAAAATAAACCAAGAAGAATCAATATTACATTATATGGTGCAAGCAATGAGACCTATGAGCGTTTGTGCCATTATCCGGGAGGATTCGATAAGGCGGTGAACGGCATCCGGCTTTTGCGGGAGAGGAACATTGATGTGAAAGTGAATGGAAGTCTTGCAAAGGCGAATGTAGATGACAGAATGAAGATCATAGAGCTTGGTGAATCACTGGATGCTCCGGTGAGGATCGATACTTATATGTATCCGTCCGTGAGAGAACGAAATCATGCCTATAATAATCAGGCCAGACTGGATCCGGAGATGGCGGCAAAAGCAAGAGTGGAAGTTTTGCAAAGAGAGATGGGAGAAGAAGTATTTGCCCAATACCGCAAGATCCGATTAGACGAAGCAGAGAATACTCCGGAAGGAGAGGCCGTTCCGGGACAGATGGCGTGTCGCGCCGGTAAGAGTTCTTTTGTGGTGAACTGGCAGGGCGAGATGCGATCCTGTGTGGTACTGGATAAGCCAAGCATACCGCTTCGGGATGTGGAGTTTGAGGAAGCGTGGAAGTTTACAAAAAAAGAAACAGAGAGTCTTAGAATTTCGGCCAGATGCAGTAGTTGTAAGCTTAGAAAGGTATGTAACACTTGTGTGGCAGCGGCAATTGCGGAGACCGGAAAGGCAGACGGCGTGCCGGAATATCTGTGCAGATACACAGAAGCAACGGTCAGATATCTGAAGGAGACAAGTAAGAAATAGTAAGTATCGTTTTCTTTACTCCATAATTTGAAAATGATATAATAAAAAAGACTATAAATTACAAAGGATGATGAGATGATAGATATACATGCGCATATACTCCCGGGGATTGATGACGGAGCCGAAGATGTGTATGATACGCTGGAGATGGCACGTATGGCAGCAGACAGCGGAGTGGACAAGATCATAGCGACCCCGCATTGCAATATCCCGGGAATGTATGGGAACTATTTCGGAAGAGAATATATTGACAGATATGAAAGTGTGGTCAGAGCGGTCAGAAAAGAGAAGATCCCGATAGAGATCCTGCCGGGAATGGAAGTATTTTCGACAGAAGACCTTCCGGAGCTGATCGTGAATCATAAGATCATGCCGCTTAACCAGAGCCGGTACATACTGATGGAATTTGCATTTGATGAAGATCCTGAATTTGCGGATTCTATTCTGAAGAGAGTTGAAGAAGTCGGAGCAAGACCGGTGATCGCCCATGCGGAAAGGTATGAATTTATACAGGATTATCCGCAGATCGCGTACCGCTGGTTCAGAAAAGGATATGTGATTCAGGCGAATAAGGGAAGCTTCCTCGGAAGATTCGGAGGAGGACCGAAGCGTGCGGCCGACAGTCTTTTGCGGCATAATCTGATTTCTGTGATCGCAAGTGATGCACACAGCCCGCTTCAGAGGACGCCGTATATGATGGATGTGTATGAAGAACTGAGCCGGGAGTATTCCGAGAACCATCTGGATGTGCTGTTTCAGTATAATCCGGCAAGGATCTGTGACAACCGGGAAATCCTGAGATTAGAACCGGTCCCGTATTCCGGACGGCAACAGCTATATTAACAATAAAGGAGAAGAATTATGAGGAGACTAAAAATAGCAGTATGCCTGATATTTGTGGCATCCTGTGTCATATTTGCCGGATATACTGTGAAGTCCAAGATGTTGGAAGACCATACACCGCCGGTGATCACATGCAAGGATAAGACGGTGACACTGAGTGTGCAGACCGATCAGAAGAAGCAGAAGAAAGCACTTCTGAAAGGTGTCAAAGCAGAAGACAACCGTGACGGTGACCTGACATCGTCTGTACGTATCGCGTCGATGTCACATTTTATTGCGCCGGGCAAACGTACCATTACTTATGTGGTATTCGATAAGGCGAACCAGGCAGGAACATTGGAAAGAACCGTGCAGTACGAAGATTACACCCCGCCGAAGATCCATCTGACCGCTCCGCTTCGATATTCGACAACGGAATTGTCAAAGGCGAACCTTACGGAGAATATGACGGCGGAAGATTGTCTTGATGGTGACCTGACCAGTCAGATACGTACCAGTCTGGATGATGGTATGTATAATGCAGCTGCAGGAATTTACAAAGTGACCGTACAGGTAAGTAACAGTGCGGGTGATGTGTGTTCAGTGCCTCTCGAAGTGACCGTAACAGAATCCGGTGACAGACAGGAGCAGATGAAAGAATATCCGGTATTATCGGATTATATCGCATATACAACAGTAGGACATGAAATCGATCCGATGTCTTATGTCAAAGGTATGGAGATGAATGGTGCAACATATACGTATGCGGATGACGGAGAGGCTCTTGCAGGTACAAGAGAAGCGATCAGTGTGAAATCAGAAGTGGATTATTCCAAGGCAGGGGTTTATCCGGTGGAATATTTTTATACGGCAGAAGGAGCACCGACTGCGGTAACAAAGTTATTCGTTGTAGTACAGGACCAGGAAGGAGCGCAGGATGGAGAGTAGTAATAGAAATGACATGCCGGTATTTATGGATAATGATCTGGATCCATATACGCTTGTGCATGATATAGTGTCCAACTGGTGGGTGATTATTCTGGGGGCAATTGCGGGAGCACTTCTGACTTATGTAGTCGTAAGCAGCAGATATGTTCCTGAGTATACAACGCAGGCGACATTTGTAGTGTCATCCAGAGGGGATGCGAATGCATACAGTAATCTGAGTTCGGCCAACACAATGGCGAAGACATTCGAGAAGATATTAAAAAGTAACATCATGGAGAAAAAGATCTGTGAGAAGCTGAAAGTAGAGGAGCTGGATGCAGATATCCATGCGAAGGTGCTGGAAGGGACGAATATGCTGGTCTTAAGTGTGACGGCGGATACACCGAAGGAGTCCATAGACATTATCCGTACGGTCATGGACAACTACAGCAGCGTATCGTTGTATACCGTGGGCAGTGCGGTTATGGATGTGCTGGAGGAGCCGAAGATTCCGTATACACCGGATAATCCGCTGGATGCAGGCAGACAGGCCAAGAAGGGCGGACTTGTGGCAGGAGCACTGGTGCTCATCCTCCTCGGAATGTTCTCTTATATGAAGAATACTATTAAACAGGAGAATGAGATCGAGAAGAAGCTGGATGCCAGAAGTCTCGGAGCCATCAGTTATGAATGGAAATATAAGACGATCCGGGATATATTCCGGCGTAAGAAAAAAGCGATCCTGGTTGATGATCCGGTAGCAAGCTTCCGGTTCGTGGAAAGTTATAAGAAACTGGCGGCCAAGGTAGAATACCGGATGGCAAAGAATGAACAGAAAGTCCTTGTGGTAACCAGTGTATCTGAAAATGAAGGAAAATCTACGGTTGCCGCCAATCTGGCGATCACGCTGGCAGAACAGTCCAAGAGGGTACTGCTGGTAGATGGTGATATCCGAAGACCGTCGCAGTTCCTGATCTTTGGTATGGAGCCAAAAGAGGAGAATGAACTGGGAGAGTATCTGAGAGGAAACGGATCTCTTGCGGATGTCATGGTTCCGTGTACCAGAAAGCATATGTTGTTCATGGGTGGAAAGAACTGCTATTCCTCATCGACAGAGATGCTTAACTCGGATTCGTTTTATAAGCTGATGACGGCATGCAGGAAATTTGTGGATTATGTGATCATTGATACACCACCGGCAGGAATCATCGGAGATGCGCAGATATTTGCACATTGTGCAGATGCGGTTATGATCGTGGCAAAGCAGAATTATATGCTGGCTGAAGACATCAATGAAGTAATGGACGCTTTCCGTGACAAGGAAGGTAAGGTACTGGGAGTTGTACTGAACGGTGTAAGATCGTTCTCCGGCCTGGTGGACAGTCCGGTGGGACATTATTATGGTAAATACAGCAAATACGGACGTTACGGCAATTATGGAAGAAGTAAAGGAATGTAGAGTATATGGGCGATTATAGAGACAAATCAGGAAGTGAACGTGTAGATGCGCCTGAGAAGATTGATCTGACGAATATTATGTTGGATGTTTATCATGGTGTGAAGAGGCTGTGGTGGCTGTTCATCGGGCTTATAATTATTTGCGCAGTACAGTCTTATTTCTCGGTGAGTACCAGTTATCAGTCAAAATATGTGGCATCGGCAACAGTGTCGGTGACATCTGTCGGCGGCATGGACTATGTGAATGCACAGTCTGCCCAGCAGATGGCGGAAGTGTTCCCGTATATTCTTACCAGTGGTGTACTGAAGGATGTAGTTGCTGAGGACATGGGGCTTGATTCTATGCCGGGATCGATCGATGTTAAAGCGGATGACGGAACGAATCTTCTGACAATATCCGTATCGGGAAATGATCCGCAGATGGCATATAAGACGTTAAAATCAGTCATAAAGAATTATCCGAAAGTTGCGGAATTCGTACTTGGAGAGACCAAGCTTACGATTCTGGATGAGACCGGTATCCCGACAGATACCAAACGTGTGGAGGTTATACGTGGATCTTACAAGCGTGGAGCTTTAAAAGGTGCGATCATAGGTTGTGTGATTCTTCTGCTGTATGTGCTTTCCAGAAGGACTGTGAAGTCAAGAAAGGATCTGAAGAAGAATATCAATCTGCAGGATCTGGGAAGTATCCCGTATGTCCGCACGAAAAAGCGTAAAAAAGAGACATTTTATAATTCAGTGAGCCTGTTAAATGAAAGAATCTCCATGAGTTATCTGGAAGCGATAAGAAAGCTTCGTATCCGTATTATGAAAGATGTGGAGAAAAAGGAATACCAGACCCTGCTTGTTACGAGTTCGATCCCGGGAGAAGGTAAGACGACACTTTCGGCGAATCTGGCAATTTCCATTGCACAGCAGGGAAAGAAAGTACTGCTGGTCGACTGTGATCTTAGAAATCCTTCGATTGCAGGAGTGATGAACGAGCAGGAACCACATCCGGGACTTGGCTCGGTTCTTAAGAAAGAAGTGCCGTTATCTGAAGCAATTACCAATGTAAAGCTTCCGAAGGAAAGAACGAATGAGAACGGAAGCCTTCATGTCATTTTCGGCGGCGCACCGGATAGAGAGAATTCGCTGTTGATAGGAAGCGGACGTATGAGAGCACTGATCAAAGATCTGAAGTCAAAATATGACATTATCATCCTGGATACTGCGCCATCCGAACTTCTGGCAGATGCACCGCTTTTGGGCAAATATGTAGATGCGGCCCTTTATGTGATCCGCTATGATTATACGAAGCTTCGCGAGATCAGAGAAGGCGTAGAAAGCCTTGCATTAAGTGGAATCGATATGCTGGGATATGTGTTCAATGGTGATAATTCATCCGGCGGACAAGGATACGGCTATGGATACAGACGTTACGGCAATTACGGCAGTTATGGAAGCCACTACGGAAGTTATGGTAAATACGGAGCTTACGGTCACTATGGCAAGATGGAAAAAGGTTCGACGGACAAGTTTGGCCGTGTGATCAAGGACTAGGGGGACACCGACAGATGAAGTTTTTTCGAAAACACAAAAAACGTAAGATTGCAGGAATTATAATATTATTGATCGTATTGCTGATTGGCGGTATCTACGGGTCGATCTGGTGGAAATTCTACGGGGACTCTGTAGGGGTTGTGTCGGCAGACAAAGTAGATCCGAATGCAAAGAAGGTTAAGATCGCCAAAGAAAAGAGAAAAGACAAGGATGTATATAATGTCCTTCTGGTAGGTACGGATTCCAGAGATCCGGATGCGGACCGGGGACGTTCTGATAGTATGATGATGGTATCCTTTAACAAAAAAGAAGGAAAATCAACAGCAATCTCATTCCTGAGAGACTCGCTGGTTGATATTGACGGACATGGAAAGAGCCGTCTGGGCCATACTTATGCATACGGCGGAGTGGGACTTACGATCAACACGATCAATAAGACATATGATCTTGATATTCAGAATTATATTACGATCAGCTTTGATGATCTGGTAAATGTAATCGATGAGATTGGCGGTGTGACCGTATTCATCAGTGAAGAAGAGGCTGCTTATTACAGAGAGAATGGTATGCCGGATATTCAGGCCGGAGATGTGACACTGACCGGATCCCAGGCACTTGCGCATGCGAGAAACCGTACACTGGGCAATGATTTTGAAAGAACAAGACGTCAGAGAAGTGTAATGTATGGAATCTACCGTAAGATTATGGAGAAGAAGGATCCAAGCGCATTACTGCCTCTGATCAATTACGCTGTAAATCATGTAAAGACGAATATGAGTGTATCGGAGATGTACTCTATGGCAAAAGATGTTCTGTCGGTAGACGATCTGAAGATGCAGCAGACATGCATTCCACAGGACGGAACGTATACAGATATCACTTATGAGGGTATGCAGGTACTGAAGGTTGATTTTGATGCGAATAAAAAGAAGATCGAGCAGTTGTTATATTAAAGGGATTTACAAAAGATGAATATAAGGGGACAGTAAACGGGCGAGTATAATGAAACAGAGCAAGAAAGTTGTGGCCAGGATTATAATATTGATCTTGGCCTTATTTACAGTAATACCGGGAACGGTAAGTCAGAAAGTATATGCGGAACCTGGTGGCAGCGAGAGCAATCAGGCGGCAGACGCATCAAAAGATGATTCCAATAAGAAGGAAGAGAAAAAAGAAGAAGACATGACGCCGGAAGAGCGGGAAAAGAAGGCAGAAGAAGATGCCTATAAGATGGAGATCCAGTCGAACGGTTGGAAGAACTGGCCAAAAGGACCGGGCACATACGGTGAAGCTGCAATCGTGATGGATGCGGGAACAGGAAGCATCTTATATGCGAAAAATATTGATGAACATGAGTACCCGGCAAGTATCACAAAAGTCCTGACCAGTCTTATTGCTTTAAAATACGGCAATCTGTCAGACAAGGTAACATTTTCCAATGACTGCATATCTTTTATGCAGCCGGGAGATTCTTCGGTTGGATTAAAAGAAGGTAATGTGATCTCGCTGGAACAGGCATTATATGCGACGCTGCTTGCCTCAGCGAATGAAGCAGCTTATGCGGTGGCGGAAAATGTCGGGAAAAATGCCGGACATGATTACGACTGGTTCATCCAGCAGATGAACGAAGAATGTAAAAGTCTTGGCGGCAAAAATTCCAATTTCGTCAATGCGAACGGGCTTCATGATGACAATCATTATACATGTGCGCGCGATATGGCTTTGATCGGCAGAGAGATCTGGCGCTATCCGGAATTCCTGAAGATCTGCCAGGAGCAGAGTTATAAGATCCCGGCATCCGATACGACGGAAGAACATGTATTTCCACAGCATCATAAGATGCTGATCAAAGAAAATAAAAATTATTACCAGTATGTGGTTGCAGGAAAGACAGGATATACATCGAATGCATTATCTACGCTGATCACATTGGCCGATAATGGCAATATGAAACTGGTATGTGTCGTACTTCGGACACACGGTGTGAATATATATCCGGATACGAAGAATCTGTTCGAATATGCATTTAACAATTTCCAGAAGATCCAGGTGGCAGATGAGAAGAAACCGGATGAAGTAGAGAAATTTATATCGGCTGCGGATAGCCAGAGTGCTGTATCGGCACAGTCAGATGGAAGTGAGGATACAGAATCCGTGCAGACAGGCGGAAATGAATATCAGCCGTTGGAGGACGGATATGTGATCCTGCCGAAGGATGTATCATACAAAGATATAGATTATGAAATTACGGATGTAGATGAAGATACCGGAGAGGGAACGATCCGGTATATATATGACGGCCATCAGGTTGGAAGTGCAACGGCAGAATTTACGGATAAGTATTTACAGAAAGTAAGCACCAGGAAAGAACGTGTGGACAGTAAGCCGAAGGATGTGGATAATTCCGGTGATTCGAAGAAAAACGGTGGAAAATCAAGTGCAAAGAGTATCTGGAAGAATTTTTTGCAAAAAGTAGAAGCAGTATGGGATTTCGGACAGAAAAAATTTGCCGGAAAATCAAGTACAGAAAAATATATGATCGCCGGAGGATGCGTAGCACTGGTGATTCTGATCTTCAGTCTGATCGTGCTGCTTATACGCCGTAGAAGATAAAAAATAGAAAATATATGAAAAATATGGAGAAAAACCGATTAAAAAAGGTAAAAACCCTTGACGGATTTTAGGATTACTGCATATAATAAGGAATGTGAAAAACGCTGACGAAGACAGTAGGATATAACAGAACGCAGCAGCGAGCCGGGGATGGTGGAAGTCCGGTACAAGTAAGATATATCTGAATATCACTTCTGAGTTGCAGATTTTGAACGGTTTCAGGGTGTGAACAAAAGCCTGACTGCCAAGTAAAAACTGACGGCATTCCTCCGTTACAGGGAAGACATATGATGGTATGTTAGGTGGTTTATAAACGTAAGTACAGCTTTCGTCCTATACAGGGCGGAAGCTTTTTTTATTCTATGTTTTAATTTTATGGAGGTAAATATGTATAAGAAAGTTTCTACGGATCTTAATTTTGTAGACAGAGAAAAACAGACAGAAAAATTCTGGGAAGACAATGACATCTTCAGAAAAAGTATGCGTGACCGTGAAGGCAACGAGATCTATATGTTCTATGACGGCCCTCCGACAGCCAACGGAAAACCGCACATCGGACACGTTCTGACACGTGTTATCAAGGATATGATTCCAAGATACCGTACAATGAAAGGATACGAAGTTCCAAGAAAGGCCGGATGGGATACACACGGACTTCCTGTAGAGCTCGAAGTTGAGAAGCTTCTCGGACTGGACGGAAAAGACCAGATCGAAAAATACGGTATCGAACCATTTATCAAGAAATGTAAAGAAAGCGTATGGAAATACAAAGGTATGTGGGAGGATTTCTCTAATACCGTAGGCTTCTGGGCTGACATGGATGACCCATATGTAACATACGATAACAACTTCATCGAGTCTGAGTGGTGGGCACTCAAGAGAATCTGGGACAAGAAGCTCCTTTACAAAGGATTCAAGATCGTGCCTTACTGCCCTCGTTGTGGAACTCCGCTTTCCGCACAGGAAGTAGCGCAAGGGTATAAAGATGTAAAAGAACGTTCTGCGATCGTTCGTTTCAAAGTAGTAGGAGAGGATGCATACTTCCTCGCATGGACAACAACACCATGGACACTTCCGTCTAACATCGCACTCTGTGTGAACCCGGAAGAAGACTATGCGAAAGTAAAAGCTGCCGACGGATATACTTACTACATGGCAGTAGCTCTTCTTGATACAGTACTTGGAAAACTTGCAGAAGAAGGACAGAAAGCATACGAGATTCTTGAGACATACAAAGGTAAAGATCTCGAATACAAAGAATATGAGCCATTATACCAGTGTGCTTATGACTGCGCTTCTAAGCAGAACAAGAAAGCATTCTTCGTTACATGCGATACTTATGTAACACTGACAGATGGTACCGGTGTTGTTCATATCGCGCCTGCATTTGGTGAAGACGATGCCAAGGTTGGACGTAAGTATGACATGCCATTCGTACAGTTAGTAGACGAAAAAGGTAACATGGGAGAGACGACTCCATTTGCCGGATTATTCGTTAAGAAGGCTGACCCGGAAGTATTAAAAGACCTCGACGGACGTGGACTTCTCTACGATGCACCGAAGTTCGAGCACAGCTATCCACATTGCTGGAGATGTGATACACCACTTATCTACTACGCTCGTGAATCATGGTTCATCAAGATGACAGAAGTAAAAGATGACCTGATCGCTAACAACAACACAATCAACTGGATCCCGGAAAGTATCGGTAAAGGACGTTTCGGCGACTGGATTGAGAATGTTCAGGACTGGGGTATCAGCCGTAACCGTTACTGGGGAACTCCACTGAATATCTGGGAATGTGAGTGCGGACACCAGCATTCGATCGGAAGCATCGAAGAGCTGAAAGAAATGTCTGACAACTGCCCGGATGATATCGAACTTCACCGTCCATACATCGACGATGTAACGATCAAGTGCCCATGCTGCGGCAAACAGATGCACAGAGTACCGGAAGTTATCGACTGCTGGTTCGACAGTGGATCTATGCCATTTGCACAGCACCACTATCCATTTGAGAATAAAGAATTATTTGAAAAGCAGTTCCCTGCAGACTTCATTTCCGAGGCTGTTGACCAGACCCGTGGATGGTTCTACTCACTGCTTGCAATCTCAACACTGATCTTCAACAAAGCGCCATACAAGAACGTTATCGTACTTGGACACGTGCAGGATGAGAACGGTCAGAAGATGAGTAAGTCCAAAGGAAATGCAGTTGATCCATTCGATGCACTGGAGAAATACGGCGCAGATGCGATCCGCTGGTACTTCTATGTCAACAGTGCACCGTGGCTGCCGAACCGTTTCCACGGAAAAGCCGTTGTAGAAGGTCAGAGAAAGTTCATGGGAACATTGTGGAACACATATGCGTTCTTCGTACTGTATGCAAATATCGATGATTTCGATGCAACAAAATATACATTAGATTACGACAAACTGTCTGTTATGGATAAATGGCTTCTGTCTAAGCTGAATTCAGCAATCAAGGCAGTAGACTATGATCTGTCCAACTACAAGATTCCAGAGGCTGCAAAGGCACTTCAGAGCTTCGTAGACGACATGAGTAACTGGTATGTAAGACGAAGCCGTGAACGTTTCTGGGCTAAGGGAATGGAGCAGGATAAGATCAATGCTTACATGACTCTGTACACAGCACTGGTTGAGATCTGCAAGACAGCAGCTCCGATGATCCCGTTCATGACAGAAGAGATCTACCAGAACCTGGTAAGAAGCGTTGATGAAAGCGCACCGGAAAGTATCCACCTGTGTGACTTCCCTGTTGTAAATGAAGCACATATCGATACAGAGCTGGAAGCTAACATGGACAACGTTCTGAAACTGGTTGTTATGGGACGTGCATGCAGAAATACAGCCAACATCAAGAACCGTCAGCCAATCGGACAGATGTATGTAAAAGCTGATTTCGAAATTCCGGAATTTTACAAAGACATCGTAAAAGATGAATTAAATGTAAAGAATGTAACATTTACACAAGATGTTCGTGACTTTACTTCATATACTTTTAAACCTCAGTTAAAGACAGTCGGACCAAAATATGGTAAAATGTTAGGAGGTATTAAAGCAGCACTCGAAAACCTCGAAGGAAATGCAGCAATGGATGAGTTAAATGCTACAGATGCCCTGAAGCTTGATATCAATGGACAGGAAGTGACACTGTTCCGTGAGGACCTGCTGATCGAATCTGCTCAGATGCCGGGATATGTATCTGAGAATGACAACGGAATCACAGTTGTTATGGATACAAACCTTTCCGAAGAACTTCTGGAAGAAGGATTTGTTCGTGAGATCATCAGTAAAGTACAGACCATGCGTAAGGAAGCCGGATTCGAAGTTATGGATAAGATCGCGGTAACTTACGAAGGAACAGAGAAAGCAGAGAAAGTATTTGCAGACAATGCATCTACGATCGCAGATGAGACACTGGCACTGGAAGTTACAAAGACAGCACCTGCCGGTTACACAAAAGAGTGGAAGATCAATGGTGAAGCCGTAACGATTGGTGTAGAGAAGAGATAATCAAAGCCCAGTTTTTAAGAAGGGAAGTAGAAAATGTATAATCCAAGATTTGAAAAAGACGTATTTAAAAGAGATGTGCGGAACAATGTGAAGACATTGTTCCGTAAGGAAGTAGAAGAGGCAACTCCGCAGCAGTTGTTCCAGGCAGTTTCTTATGCTGTAAAGGAAGCCATCATCGATGACTGGCTTGCAACACAGAAACAGTATGAGAAAGACGATCCGAAGACCGTATATTACATGTCCATGGAATTCCTGCTCGGAAGAGCTCTCGGAAACAACCTGATCAACATGACGGCATATAAGGAAGTAAAAGAAGCTCTGGAAGAGATGGGAATCGACCTGAATGTGATCGAGGATCAGGAGCCGGATCCGGCACTTGGTAACGGTGGACTCGGACGTCTGGCAGCATGTTTCCTGGATTCTCTTGCAACACTGGGATATGCATCTTACGGATGCGGTATCCGTTACCGTTATGGTATGTTCAAGCAGAAGATCAGAGACGGCTATCAGGTAGAAGCACCGGATAACTGGCTGAAAGATGGTAATCCGTTTGAGCTTCGTAGACCGGAATATGCGAAAGAAGTACGTTTTGGCGGAAATATCCGTGTGGAATACGATGAGACAGGAAAGACACACTTCGTTCAGGAGAACTATGAATCTGTAATGGCTATCCCTTATGATTATCCGATCGTAGGATACGGCAACCATATCGTGAATACACTTCGTATCTGGGATGCAGAAGCGATCGTAGACTTCCAGTTAGATTCTTTTGACCGTGGAGATTATCACAAAGCCGTTGAGCAGGAGAACCTTGCGAAGAATATCGTAGAAGTGCTTTATCCAAATGATAACCACATCGCAGGAAAAGAACTGAGACTGAAACAGCAGTATTTCTTCGTATCAGCAAGTATCCAGGCTGCAATTACAAAGTTTAAAAAGAAACATGGTGATATCAGTAAACTGCCGGAGAAAGTAACATTCCAGATGAATGATACACATCCGACAGTAGCAGTAGCAGAGCTGATGCGTATTCTTCTTGATGAGGAGAATCTCGGATGGAATGAAGCATGGGATATCACAACAAAATGCTGTGCATATACGAACCATACGATCATGGCAGAAGCACTTGAGAAATGGCCGATCGACCTGTTCTCAAGACTGCTTCCGCGTATTTACCAGATCATCCAGGAAATCGACCGCCGTTTCATCGCGCAGGTAAGAGCAAAGTATCCTGGTAATGAAGAAAAGGTTAAGAAGATGGCAATCCTGATGGACGGCCAGGTGAAGATGGCACACCTTGCAATCGTTGCAGGTTATTCTGTCAATGGTGTTGCAAAGCTGCATACAGAGATTCTGAAGAATCAGGAACTGAAAGACTTCTATCAGATGATGCCGGAGAAGTTCAACAACAAGACAAATGGTATCACACAGAGACGTTTCCTCATGCATGCGAACCCGCTGCTTGCTGACTGGGTAACAGAAAAGCTCGGCACAAAAGAGTGGATTACAGACTTGTCCAAGATGAGCGGATTGAAGGAATGGCTGGATGACGAAGAGGCTCTGAAAGAATTCATGACGATCAAGTTCAAGAACAAAGAACGTCTTGCAGCTTACATCAAAGAGCACAACGGTGTAGAAGTAGATCCAAGATCGATCTTCGACGTACAGGTAAAACGTCTGCACGAGTACAAACGTCAGTTACTGAACATCCTGCATGTAATGTATCTGTACAACCAGATCAAAGAACATCCGGAAATGTCCTTCTATCCTAAGACATATATCTTCGGAGCAAAGGCTTCTGCAGGATATATCCGTGCTAAAGAGATTATCAAACTGATCAACTCTGTTGCGGATGTGATCAACAATGACCGCAGCATCAACGGCAAACTGAAAGTTGTCTTCATCGAAGATTACCGCGTATCCAACGCAGAGCTTATCTTCGCGGCAGCAGACATCAGTGAGCAGATTTCTACAGCTTCCAAAGAAGCTTCCGGAACAGGTAACATGAAGTTCATGATGAACGGTGCACCGACTCTCGGAACAATGGACGGAGCAAACGTAGAGATCGTAGACGAAGTTGGAATCGACAATGCATTTATCTTCGGACTGAGTGCCGACGAAGTTATCAACTACGAGCAGAACGGCGGATATAATCCATATGACATTTACAACAATGATCCGGATATCCACAGAGTGGTAGACCAGATGGTAGACGGAACATATTCTAACGGCGATACAGAGATGTATCGTGACCTTTACAACAGCCTTCTGAATAATCAGGGGGGGTCAAGAGCAGATATGTACTTTATCTTAAAGGACTTCCGTTCTTATGCAGATGCTCAGGCTCGTGCAATGGAAGCTTACAAAGATAAAGAAAAATGGGCTAAGATGGCTCTTAAGAACACTGCTTGTTGTGGTAAATTCTCTGCCGACAGAACAATCCAGGAATATGTAGATGATATCTGGCATCTGGATCATGTTGTGATCGATGAGGATGAATTAGAATATTAAGAGAAGTTGTCAGTGGCAAGTTCTTTTGTATATGAATAATAAGAGAAGCTCTCTCATACATTGAGGTATGGGAGGGCTTTTTTTATGTGGAACAGAAGGTATTATTATAGAGAAAAAATAAAAAAGGCAGCCTGCTGGGCGCTTATCATAATATTATTACCGTATATTGTAACCGTATTTGTAAATGGTCCAAAGATTGTAACTGCATCGAAAGTAGATGAGATGACAATAGATGTAAAGGGCGGTGGGAAGATGCCGGTGGAAAAATATTGCATTGGAATATTGGCGAGGGACATGCCGGCAGAATATGAAGAAGAAGCATTGAAGGCCCAGGCAATCCTGGTGCGGACAGAAGTCTACCGGGCAATCCGGGATGCGGGGGAAGGACAGAAGCTTGAGAAAGAATTCTGGACCGAGAAACAGATGAAGTCGGCGTGGGGGATGCGATATGCAGAAAATTACCGCAAGTTAAAAAATGCGCTGGAATCCACGGCAGGACAAGTGCTATTCTATGAAGACGGTCTGGCGATGACACCATTTTTTAATCTGAGTAATGGATATACCAGGGATGCGAAAGAGGTTCTTGGAAAGGAGGAGTATCCTTATCTGAAGATTGTGGAATGCCCGGAGGATGTGAATGCAGAAGATGAGATACAGACGGTTGTATTGGGAGAAAAAGATATAGGGACGATGGATGTGGAGGTAGTGGAAACAGATTCTGTAGGATATGTATTAAAGATCCGTGTGGGAGATAATACCATCAGCGGGGAAGAATTCCGAAATAAATATAACCTGGCATCCAGCTGTTTTACCCTGCAGCGTTATAACGGCAAATTGCGGGTGACAACAAGAGGAACCGGACATGGGATCGGAATGAGCCAGTATACGGCAAATGAGATGGCAAAGAAGAAAAAAAGCTATAAAAATATTTTAAAATATTTTTTTAATGGAACGGAGATAAAAGAAGTGACAGAAATCGTAAAAGGTGTATAACTATATCACAATCTGGCAAAAATATGGTCAGAGGTGGTGATGAAATGAATAAAAATCAGAAACCGTCAATGTCAAAACGGCGTGCTACCGTAGCAGCAGTATTATGTTTTGTGGCAGCGATTGCAATAGCAGGAACATATACATTTAATGATTACAGAAAAACGCAGAAAAATGAATTGGCGAAGGCGGAAGAAAAGGCGAAACAAGACAGCGAAGCGGCAAAAGAAACCGGAACATCCAAGATTAAAAACGAAGATATGACAAGTGATACGGATGAAAGTGACAGTAACGGAACCGGGAAAGACGGAACAACAACGGGCTCTGGGACAACAGATTCCGGGACAACAGATTCCGGGACAACCGGAACTTCAGGATCCGAAGGAACCGGAACATCCGGATCATCAGGTCATACCGGAACCCAGGCAACGGCAGGAAAAAGTCACAATATCAACTTTACGGAAGACAGTTACATCCTGTGGCCGGTGAACGGAGCTGTGATCATGAGCTACAGCATGGATAAGACAGTATATTTCCAGACGCTGGATCAGTACAAGTATAATCCGGCTGTGATCATCGAAGGCGCAGAAGGCGACCAGGTACTCTGCGGTGCGCCCGGAATCGTCAAGTCGATCGATGTCAGTGCACAGACCGGAACAACGGTTAACGTAGATATCGGAAATGGATATGAGCTGTTATATGGACAGTTGAAAGAAGTCCCGGTGAAAGTTGGGGATTATGTGGAAGCAAAGAGTGTGCTTGGTTATGTGAGTCAGCCGACAAAGTATTACAGCAAAGAAGGCTGTAATGTGTATTTTGAGATGCGAAAAGACGGACAGCCGGTGAATCCGGTGGAGTATACGGCGGATCAGGATTAACAGAAAGGGACCGGAGATTCTTAAGAAATTTTCCGGTCTTTTTTAGCGTTCTGCCGATATCAAAGTATGCGGAAAAATCTATGAACAGGGGATAAAATTGACTTTCCGTGGGATAATGGATAAAATAAAGTGGATTGTTACAGGAAAAATCGGACCGATTGTGGATAAGTGGGGACAACTACATGAATTATACATACATCGTAAAGTGTGCGGACAGTACATTATACACAGGGTGGACAAATGATCTGAATAAGCGGATAAAAGCACATAACAGTGGAAAAGGCGCAAAGTATACAAAGACCAGAAGACCGGTGAAGCTTGTGTATTATGAAGAGCATGAGACAAAAAATGAGGCAATGAGCCGGGAATATGCGATCAAGCATTTGACCAGGAAAGAAAAAGAGATATTGATCAAGGGTAATGGAAACTTATGCGGAAGCTGGATGGTAAAGGGAGATATGATTAAAGCCGGTGAATTTGAGAAGATTAAGAAACTTACACGGGAAGCAAAAGAACTGGCAGAATAAATGAAAAAAGAGCTCGCATCAAGTCGGGAGAGATATTATTTAATATCCCGTGTGTGATGCGGGCTCTTTTTTATCGCCATGTGTTCGAAAGAAGCTGCTAAAGTATGCAAGAGATGTTGCTGGCAGCAAGTTCTCTGTATACCGGAAATATAAGGATAAATGGATATTACTTAAAGTACAAATGCATACATCACTACGAAGTGGCAGGCACTTCCGGCCATTACAAACAGATGAAAGATCTCATGGCTTCCGAAATATTTGTGCTTATTGTTAAAGATTGGAAGCTTCAAAGCATAGATCACGCCGCCAACGGTGTAGATGATACCACCGGCCAGCAGCCATCCGAAAGCTGCCGGGCTTAAGGAATTCAGTAACTGTGTAAATGCCAGGACACAGGTCCAGCCCATGCCGATATAGAGCACGGAAGAAACCCATTTCGGACAGAATACCCAGAATGCTTTGATCAGGATTCCGGCAATGGCAAATGCCCATACGATTGCCAGAAGGATGAGTCCGGTTCTGCCGCCAAGTACCAGCAGACAGATCGGAGTGTAACTTCCGGCAATGAGTACGCTGATCATCATGTGGTCGATTTTTTTAAGGATTGTATTTACTTTTCTGGATTTATCGAATGTATGGTAAGTTGTGCTTGCGGCGTACAGTAAGATCAGGCTTGCCGCATATACAGCAATTGCGATAATGTAAATTTTACTCGGTTCGCGCGCCGCTTTTAAAAGCAATGGAATTGCTGCGAAGATTGCCATCAACATTCCGATAAAATGTGTGATCGCGCTTCCCGGATCTTTAATGTGTTCTTTTAACTGCTCTGCCATAATCATGCACCTCCTGAATGTCGAAAATATGACATGTAGTTTTTAATACTACGTTTGCTATATGTGTATATTATACCCGAAACTGAAAAAAATCAAGTAGAAAAACAAAAATATTTTTAAAATCAAAGTATTATATAAACTGGCCTGTGCGAAAATAGAACAACTGGCTGTATGGACACATCCACTTTCGTGATAATATATTATGCGGTATTAAATTATGGCAGATGAGGGATTCATCTGTTATACACACGATGGAAGTGTGCAGGAAGGGAGAGTACAATGAGTACAAATATAACAGCAGGCAGGACAATGAATGATAATAAAGTAAAGAACCTTGTGATCACGGCATTCTTTACCGCAATTACATTTCTTGGAATTCAGTCGTTCAGGATTCCACTTCCGGCAGCAGTCGGAACACCATTTCTCCATTTTGGACATATATTTGTCGTAATGGGACTGTTACTTCAGGGTGGCAAGAGAGGAGCTGTATCAGGGACACTTGGACTTACAATCTTTGATATGCTGAATGGTTACATGCAGGATGCGCCGAAGACATTTGTGGAGACAGCAGTAAAATGTCTGATCGTCGGAGCACTTTTCATGATGCTTAAGAAGAAAGCAGACGGAGACAAGAAGAAAGAATACGGAGCAGCAGTTGTCTGCGCATTTATCTATGGATGTATCAACGTAATCATGGAATTTACTATGAGCACGATCGCAATGATGATGGTAGGAAGTGGATTTGCAGCAGCTGCAGTGGCAGCATTCACATCACTTCCGGCGACTGTGATCAATGCAGTATTTATGGTGATCGCAATTGCGATTCTGTATCAGCCGGTGAAAAAGATCTATGTGCGCATGGCATAGAAGGGGATATCACAGACTTTTTCCTTTGGAAATTGGCAGATACTTATGAACTATGGTGATATAAAAAGGCAGATATACCTTAAGTGGTGTATCTGCCTTTTGCGATTCTGAATCATTATTTCATCCGGAAGATATCGGAATAAAAATTCTTGTTATATCAGATCGTTCCTATCCAAAATATCTCTTAAGAAGTCCTTCGAATGCTCTTCCGTGACGTGCCTCATCTCTTGCCATCTCATGAACTGTGTCATGGATTGCATCCAGGTTAGCAGCTTTTGCACGTTTTGCAAGGTCGAACTTACCAGCTGTAGCGCCGTTCTCTGCGTCTACACGCATCTCAAGGTTCTTCTTTGTGCTGTCTGTAACAACTTCGCCAAGAAGTTCTGCAAATTTAGCAGCGTGCTCAGCTTCTTCCCATGCAGCTTTTTCATAGTATAATCCAACTTCAGGATATCCTTCTCTGTGAGCAACTCTTGCCATTGCAAGATACATTCCAACCTCTGAACATTCTCCTTCGAAGTTAGCTCTTAAGTCAGCTAAGATGTCTTCGCTTACACCTTTTGCCACACCTACAACGTGCTCAGCAGCCCATTCTCTTTCACCTGTCTGCTCTTTGAACTTGTCAGCGCCTACGCCACATACTGGACATTTCTCCGGTGCAGCTTCTCCTTCATAAACATATCCGCATACTGTACATACAAATTTTTTCATAGTGTTGTTCTCCTTTTCTTTTATAATATTTTTTTTGTTATTGATTGATAAGAGAGTAGTTATAATCTCTTAAGTTGCGCTAAATTAATATTAGTAATTGTTACTGATATTAATTTAGCATAATCTTATGTGTTTGTCAATTAGTTTTTGATAAATTTTATTATTTATTCTCGTTTAATTTTTTTGCACATTCGCCACAGAGACCGTGGAAAAGTGTGGTGTGTGATTCGATGATTCCATCGAAATATTTATTCGCATCTTCATTAATCTTCTGGATATAGGAATCATCCATTTCCAGATCGAATACATTTCCGCAATTGGTGCATACTACATGATAATGAGGTTCGCAGCGTCCATCAAAACGATCGCCGCCATCCGGTGTCGGAATCCGAAGCGCTTCTCCGATATCTGCAAGCAGGTTCAGGTTGCGGTATACGGTTCCGAGGCTGATATTAGGAAATTCTTCTTTAATATGAAGATATACGGTATCAGCAGTCGGATGAGAAGTCGTGTGCATCAGGTAATCTTTTATAGAGGCCCTTTGCTTGCTATATTTTAAACCGGCCATAAATCCTCCCTTCAATAATGATAATAATTACTATAATTGATATATCTTTAGTATAATTCGGATGATATATTTTGTCAATATAAAAGAATGAATGTAACAAAATGTAACAAATAATAAATATAAATCGAATATTAAATGTATTATAATCAAAGAAAACCTTGACAAAACGTGTTGTAATGTTATAATAACAAACGTAACATATGTAACAATTCTGTAATAATTACAAAAGATAAGAAAACATAAAGGAGGGAGTTTATGGATTCTATTCTTAAAAAAGGATTGTTCCTGGTTACTGTGACAGGAGCCATAACGGCGTTTCCGATTATGGCGCAGGCTGCAGATATAGATGATACGCAGGATATGCCGACAGCAGGAATTGAGCAGGTACTTGGAGAATGTTACACGTCAGAGAAGACAATTTCGGTAAAGGATTACCTTGTACCGACACAAAAGGGAGAGTATTTAGATATGGCATTCGCCAATGTACAGTCATTTCTTTATATAAGAAGTGAACCGACGACAGAAAGCGAATGGGTCGGAAAATTATATCCGGATTACGCGGCAAAAATCATAGGCCCGGTAGGAGAATGGACGAAAGTGCAGTCGGGTAATGTCACCGGATATGTATATTCCGAGTATATAACAGTAGGAAATGAAGCACAGAAAAAAGCAGAAGAACTTGTGCAGAAGAAGGATACGGAAAATGCTAAGGAAGCATTTACGTATGCAGAATCAAAAGAAGAAGAGGCCGCAAGGCTTCAAAAAGAGGCAGAACAAAAAGCCGAGGAGGAGAAAAAGGCAGCAGAAGAAGCGGCCAAACAACAGGAAGAACAACAGACGCAGGCGGCACAGACCGGACAGGCTATTGTAGATTATGCATGCCAGTTTATCGGTAATCCGTATGTATGGGGAGGTACAAGCCTGACAAACGGAGCGGATTGTTCGGGATTCGTACAGTCGGTATTTGCACACTTTGGAATTTCTCTTCCGCGTACGACGTGGGATATGGAGAATGTAGGAACTGCGGTAAGTTACGATCAGGCTGTTGCGGGAGACATTATTCTATATGACGGACATGTTGGAATTTATATGGGAAATGGGCAGATCGTAAATGCAATTAACAGTGCAAAAGGGATAGGAATTTTGCCGGCAACATATACGAATATTGTTACGGTGAGACGACTGGTATAACAGAAACGGACGGGAGATTTTAAAATATTTTTGCGAATCTTTCGTCCCTTTTTGGTTATCCACACTATCCACATAAATTTAGAGTTATCCACAATGTACAAAATCCACAAAAATCGACACTTTTCATCGAACGTAAAAAATCTTAAAAAATATGGTGGAAAAAGTTATCCACACAAAAAAACAGGAAAAATGTAGAAAAATGGGGATTTCCACAAAGTTATCCACGTTATCCACACCCAAAGTGGGAAAAACGGGGGATTACTCGGGGATAGAAAAAGAACGAACGTTTTGTAGACTTGTTATAAAAATGACGTTTTGTCGAAAAAAAAAGGAATTCGTATTGACTTTTAAGTAGTCAAATATTAAGAATAAATTTACAGAAAATGTTTACACAATGGTAAAAAGCTACTATAATGGAAACACTGAAATAAAAAGGAGGCGATAAGATGGCACAGATTACAAAAGACATGACATTTGGTGAGCTGCTTTCCAAATACTATTCTACATGTCCAAAGCTTGTTGACGATCTGATGGAAGCAGGAATGGGTTGCATCGGATGCCCACATTCTCAGATGGAATCTATCGAAGAAGGCGCTATGGGACATGGAATCGATCCAGACCTTTTAGTTGCAAAGTTAAATGCAACACTGGAAGCAAGCCAGGCATAATATAAAATGAGTATAAAAAAGCTCTACGGGGAATTATCCCGTAGAGCTTTTTTAGTATACCAGAGTATGCAGATTAAATATTCGCAAGCTGCTGAACCGCATTCCCGGAAAGGAATGTCTCACAGTGCTCTTCTAAAAATGCAAATGTTGCACCGGATGCACTTTCTAATGCACCGTATTCGGATAACATATTACAGATACGGTTAAAATCTGCGGTGGAATGGTCTGACTGTGCAAGTGCCAGCAGATACATCTCTTCCTGATCATCTTTGTATAATGTATTGGAACCGTGGTACATTGGAGCCAGCAGATGAGCGGCCTTCAGTACATTCTCCATTACAGGGAAAGAAAAGAGCCGGATATTGTTACCGGAATCCTTCTTATCTGTATTATCATCTGAAGTCTCAGAAGCTGCTTTTGCAGTCTGTGCTGCCTGTGCTTCAAAAGATTCCTGAACCTTTCCGAGCAGATCAAGTAAACCTTCTGCTCCTTCCAGCTTGCCTGGAGTATTCTTCTTCTTGGCGTCAGCTATGGAAGAAGGTGCAAATTTTGAAAATCTAGTATCGAGTTCTTCTGGGTCCTCGACTTTCGTAATTATCAGCACGATCGAATCTGCAGAAGGGATAGCCTCGATCATAAGAGGAATATCTTCTGCTTCAAAACCAAATTCGAAGGCTGCCTGTTGCATCATATCGCGGAAAAGTGATTTGGCTTTCTCGGTTCCGTATGCCAGTTCACTGAGCTGTAACTGACGGTCAGCAAGATCGGCACGTGTCAGAGTACAACGGATCTGGTTGTCACTGATTTTTTCAATCTTCATAATCATCACTTCCTTCTAAAATAGTATATCATACAAAATGTTGGATGTTCAATAAATTTAATATAAACAAAGTGGAATATAAAAATAAAAAAGACTTGATTCTTCAAAATGAATCGGATATAATGGCCCTACTGGAAGATAGTTTTCCCTGATAACTGTGTTATTAGAACATCAGGAAAAGAATTTCCTGAATTTTATTTCAATTCCACATTCCGGGTGGAATGAATCTATCAATGACAAATCAGATTAATTACAGCCGTTTCAGGCAGATATTTCACGTTAACAATTTATTTTTACAATTACATAATTGCCGGAACTGTTTTCCAGTTATATTTATCAGTTGCTGCATAGAAGGACAGTATTGTATCACAAGCATCTCCCTGACCGTAAAATATGCGTGACAACCACGGTTATCATCCGGTAAAGAGGAGGAAGCAGTATGGGGGAGAAAGAAGAGATGAAAGAGATGTTTCAGGAACTGACTGGTTTTGAAAAGAAAAATATAAGCCTCAGGATCAATGGGGTACCGGCCAGTCCTATGCAGATCGTACAGGCGCATACAATGTGTGAACACCAGTCCTATATGAGGGATTATGTGCTGAATGACAAAGGCGATGTGAAAGAAGTGTGGTTCCAGAATATAACAATTTAATGGAAGAAAATATGTAAATACCCCGCAGATCAGAACGAAAGTTTTGATGAAAATGTCGAAATATAATGACGTGTATCTAACGTTTTGCTATAATGTCTTCTGTAGGAGGTGCAGCATGGAAGACAGAGGAAGAAATAGCCGCACATATAATAACAGAAAAAAAACAAGTGCAAGACCATCCGGAAGACCGGCTTCGCAGAGCAGAAACAGAAGGACATCCGGACAGACGCCTGGAAGAAGACCGACAGGTAGGAGAAGTTCTGCGGACAGAGCGCGCATGAGAAGAAGACGACAGAGAAACCGCATGATCCAGCTTGTCCTGTTAATAATATTAGTAATTGCAGCAATAGCAGGGATTGTTATATGGAAACGATACAGCCCGTCAAAAGAGCAATATGATATGAAGAAATATTATGGAATTGAAAAAGACGGACAGCTTGGAATCACTGTAGATAACAAGGTCGTAGAGGCCAAGGGTAAATTGTCGGACGGAAAGGCTTATGTTGCGTATGATGTCGTAAGAGATTACATTAACAGCCGTTTTTACTGGGATTCGAATGAGAATGTACTGTTGTATATGCTTCCGAAGGATATGATATCGGTAGATGTGGGCAGCAAGGATTATTCGGTATCCAGAGAGAAAAAGAGCGAAGATTACGTCATTTTAAAAACAGAAGGAAACACAGCATATATCGCGTTGGATTTTGTCCAGCAGTACACCAATATTGATTATGAAATGTCAAGTAATCCGGATCATGTAATGATCAGAACCAAATGGGGCAAAACGGATGTGGCAACTGTAAAGAAGAATACACAGGTGCGTTATCAGGGTGGAGTAAAGAGCCCTGTACTGGCAGAACTCAAGAAAAAAGATGAAGTAACAATCATCGAAAGTGAAGAAAACTGGAAGAAGATCCGCACAAAAGAAGGTGTGATCGGATATGTTAAGAACAATACTCTGAAGAATGAAGAGAAGAAGAACATTACAAGAAAATTCGATGAGCAGAACTATTCAAGCATTTCAAAGGATTACACCATTAATATGGCATGGCATAATGTAACAAATCAGGATGCTAATAAGGGAGTGGCACAGAAGATCGCACAGACCAAAGGTCTTACGACACTGGCACCGACATGGGTGCATGTGGCAGATACCAGCGGCAATATTACATCTATTGCATCATCTGATTATGTAAGTTATGCACATCAGCAGAATATCGAAGTGTGGATGACCGTCAGAGACTTTGACGGAGGAATCAGTTCAGAACAGGAATCTTACGAATTGCTTAGTTATACATCAAGACGTGAAACGCTGATCACACAGCTGATCGCTGAAGCGTTGCGTGTTGGGGTAGACGGTATTAATGTAGATTTCGAGAAGATATCTGATAAATGCGGAGAACATTATATAGAATTCATTCGTGAATTATCGGTGAAGTGCAGACAGAATGGTCTGGTATTATCGGTGGACAATTATGTTCCGAAGAGTTTTAATACGCAGTATGACCGTAAGGAGCAGGGAATTGTAGCAGATTATGTAGTGATCATGGGCTATGATGAATATTATGCGGGTTCCCCTGAGGCAGGACCGGTATCCTCATATAATTATGTAAAAGAAGGTATTGAGGAGACATTAAAAGAAGTTCCGGCTAAAAAAGTTATCAGTGGAATTCCGTTCTTTACACGTCTGTGGAAAGAAACACCGAAGACAGAAGAAGAGCTGGCAAGTGAAAAGGGAACAGATGCGGCAGAGTATTCTGTCAATGTAGAAAGTGTGGCATATGGTATGGATAATGCCCAGGCGCAGATTAAGCAGGCTGGGGTTGAGACGACATGGGACAAGAAGGCCGGACAGAATTATGCAACATGGGAAGCAGACGGAGCAAAATACGAGATCTGGCTGGAAGATGCCAAATCCATCGAACCAAAACTTAAGCTCATGCAGAAGTATAAGCTTGCAGGTACCGCTGAGTGGTCTTTGGGACAGGAAAGCACGGATATCTGGAATCTGATTCAAAAATATGTAAATTAATCAAAACTAAATAACAGATAAAATACCTCTTGCAGTCATATAGTAGAATATATGAATTGCAGGAGGTATTTTTATTTGCGAAAAAAAATAGAACTGGCAGTACTGTTACTTTTTCTGGCGGTACTTGTGCTGCTCAGTAAGAATCTGCAAAAACTTGTATCCAGTGGAAATGTAACAGCGAAAAATAAGATAATCGTTCTTGACAGCGGGCACGGCGGGGATGATCCGGGAAAGATCGGTGTGAATCAGGCAAAAGAAAAGGATGTCAATCTTGAGATCGCCAGAAAAATTAAAAAAAGACTGGAGAAAAAAGGCTGGGAAGTTGTAATGACAAGAGAAAAAGATGAGATGCTCGGCGATCCACAGGCCGGAAATAATAAGATCCATGATATGAAAGCAAGAGTAGAGATCATCAATAAAACAATGCCGCAGGCAGCGGTAAGTATACACCAGAACAGTTATCAGGATGAACAGATACGGGGTGCACAGGTCTTTTATTATTCTCATTCGGAAGAAGGAAAGAGAATGGCGGAGCAGATGCAAAAAGCCCTTCTTACAGTGGATGAGACGAATACAAGACAGGCAAAAGCAAATGATACATACTATCTGCTCAAACGTACGGAAGTACCGACGATTATCGTTGAGTGTGGCTTCTTAAGTAATCCGGAAGAGGCCGCGAAGCTGACCGATACGAAGTATCAGAAGAAAATGGCAGATGCAATTACGAAAGGAATCATTGCTTGTGTGGAAAACTAGAGTGTAGTATAATGAAAATCATGAAAACAATAATAGAGAAAATAGATAAAAATCAAAAAAATACAGATATTATAAGAGAAGCAGGACGGATCTTAAAAGAAGGAGGTCTGGTTGCATTTCCCACAGAGACTGTATATGGTCTGGGAGCCGATGCATTGAATGAAGATGCGGCAAAGAAGATATATGCCGCAAAAGGAAGACCGTCCGATAACCCTTTGATCATCCATATCACGAATATGAAAGCACTGGATAAAATTGTCTCAGAAGTTCCGGAGAAAGCTGTTAAAGTTGCAGAAAAATACTGGCCGGGACCGCTTACAATGATCTTTAATAAGAGTGATATTGTGCCGTATGGAACGACGGGAGGTCTTGATACGGTTGCTGTCAGAATGCCGGTAGACGAGATCGCAAGAGAAGTAATAGATGCGGGTGGCGGTTATATCGCCGCACCAAGTGCCAATACATCGGGAAGACCAAGCCCGACGACTGCACAGCATGTGGCAGAGGATCTGACAGGCAGAGTGGATATGATCGTAGACGGTGGTGCTGTGGAGATTGGCGTGGAATCAACGATACTGGATGTGACAGTAGAGCCGCCGATGATCTTAAGACCCGGAGCGATCACAAAAGAAATGTTCGAAGAAGTAATCGGGGAGGTTACAGTTGACCGGACACTGATCAGACCGGACAGCAAACAGGTGCCGAAAGCACCGGGAATGAAGTACCGTCATTATGCACCAAAAGCAGATCTGACGATCATAGAAGGACCGCTTGAAAAAGTAGTAAAAGAGATTAATAAGCGCGCAAAGGAAAAATCCGAAGCAGGCTATAAGGTAGGAGTGATCGGAACAGAAGAAACCGTAGCTGATTACAAATCCGGTGATGTAAAATGTATCGGAACAAGAGCCGATGAGTCTACGATTGCTGCGAATCTGTTCCGGATATTAAGAGAGTTTGATGACGACCAGGTAGATTATATCTACAGTGAGTCGTTTGATACTGCGGGAATCGGAAGTGCGATCATGAACCGTCTTCTGAAGGCTGCAGGACATCATATAGAAAAATTGGTATGATACATTGCACAACAAGGAGGAGAACAATGTCGAAAGTACAGGTTATGGATCATCCGCTGATTCAGCACAAAATCAACTACATCCGCAATGAGGAAGTAGGATCAAAAGAATTCAGAGAAATCGTTGGGGAGATCGCATCATTGATGTGTTATGAAGCAACAAGAGATCTGAAGATGGAAGATGTTAAGATAAAAACACCAATCTGCGAGATGACAGGTAAGCAGTTAAGTGGTAAGAAATTGGCTGTAGTTCCGATCTTAAGAGCAGGCCTTGGAATGGTAGATGGAATGTTAAATATGATCCCATCTGCAAAGGTTGGACATATCGGTCTTTACAGAGATCCGCAGACATACGAACCGGTGGAATATTACTGCAAACTGCCATCTGACTGCGATGAAAGAGAAGTATTTGTCGTAGATCCAATGCTGGCAACCGGTGGATCATGTATAGCAGCACTTCAGATGCTGAAAGATAAAGGTGTAAAGCATCTGCGCTTTATGTGTATCATTGCAGCACCGGAAGGTGTAAAACATCTGCAGGAAGCACATCCGGATGTAGATGTATATATCGGTGCACTGGACGATCATTTGAATGAACATAAATATATCGTTCCGGGACTTGGTGACGCAGGAGACCGTATTTTCGGAACAAAATAGTGACGAGGAGAAACATATGGGAGATAAAAGAAAGGATTATATAAGCTGGGATGAATATTTCATGGGAGTTGCCAAACTTTCGGGAATGCGTTCTAAAGATCCAAATACGCAGGTTGGATGTTGTATAGTCAGTCAGGATAATAAGATTCTGTCAATGGGATATAATGGTCTGCCGACAGGCTGCTCGGACGATGTATTTCCATGGGGAAGAGAAGGGGACGATCCTTTGGAGACCAAATATGTATATACGGTTCACAGTGAGCTGAATGCGATCCTGAATTACCGGGGCGGCAGTCTTGAAGGAGCCAAATTGTATGTATCCTTATTCCCATGCAATGAATGTGCCAAAGCAATCATTCAAAGCGGGATTAAAGAGGTTATCTATGATTGTAATAAATACGAGGGTACAGCTGCGGTAATGGCTTCCATGAAGATGTTTGATGCGGCGGGAGTAAACTATCATAAGTATCACCGCACGGACAGGGAAATTAAGATTTCGTTATAAGATATGAAAAACAGGTTTGGAAAAGGAATTCCGGACCTGTTTTTTTGTATCGCCATGCGTTCGGAAGAAACTGCCGGTGGCGGGTTCTGTAGATACCAAAGTATATAAAAGAGTGGAATAAAGTATGGATAAAAGGACATATAATTAAAAAAAGTAAAAAGAAATAAGAACAATTATGAAGAAATGGGGAACAAAAATTGCAGTAAATTTCCTGGTTCGAGGAATTGTCAGCTTCGCAATCATATTTTTTGTAAACGGATTTCTTGACGGACAGGGGATTTCTGCGTGTGTGGGAATGAATCCTGTCACATTTTTGACATCGGGAATCCTTGGATTTCCTGGGGTTGCCATGCTTTACGGTATAACTTTCTATCAAATTATGTGAACATTGCACAAAGATTAAAAATTTTTAAAAATACCATAGACAAATATAAATTATCAGGTATATAATCAGCCTACAAGTTACGAAGTAGCTTGTATCTGATTTGTAGTTCTAATTGTTAGATTCAAAAGATTCAATGAATTCAGTGCCATATCGGCAAGACGTTTCAGACATTTTTATAATGTATTGAAGGAGGGATAGTATGTGGTAAGCAGAAATCTGGTAATTTGCGACCAGGAAGAGAGATATGCGGCGGCGCTTGCACATTTTTTTATGAAGACCAAGGAATTGGCGCTTGGAGTGCAGGTGTGTAACAGTGTTGCGCAGGCCCTGAGACTGCAGGAGGAATCACCGATTGATATTCTTCTGATCGGCAGCGGTTATCCAAAGGAAGAGCGGCAAAAAGTACGGGCAGAAAGTGTGTTTGTTCTGACACAATCGGAAGACGTGGCACATGAGACGCATGAGAAACTTATTAATAAATATCAGTCCGGAGAGGCCATCTTAAGAGATGTGATCGAACAGTGCCAGGAGTCGGTAGAACCGGGGAATTTCTTTCTTGGCACGGTGAAGAAAGAAAAGGTTCGGATCATCGGAATATTTTCCCCTGTTCATCGAAGCAGGAAGACCGGATATGCATTGAGACTGGGGAAAGATCTGGCCAAAACATATAATGTATTGTATCTGAATCTCGAGATGTATGGAGGTATCGGCGGTCATTTTCCTGAGATTGGACAGACAGTCGCAGATGCACTCTATTATTCGAGACAGGAAAAGAAGCATTTAAGAGCAGCACTTGCGGGTATGGTAAAGCATATGGGGCCGCTTGACTATCTTCTGCCAATGAGGATGTCGGAAGATCTGAAGGCAGTAAAGATAGAAGAATGGATGAGATTCATAGAGCAGATTGCCAGCCAGAGCATATATGAAGTGCTGATATTGGATATCGATGAAGGAATCCGGGGTGTATATGAACTTCTGAGGATGTGTACAGAGATACATGTAGCAGTAATAAAAGAGGAGGTGGCGCAGGCAAAGATGTTCCAGTTTGAAGAGGAGTTACATCTGATGGGATACGATGATGTCAGACATAAGATGATAAAAAAAGAACTGGAAGGATGATAAAGAATGATAGAAGCAGAGCAGCTCCATGCAAGAATCCTGGCCAGATTAGATATGACAAGGGACATGGAGGATGAAGAGCTGACAGAATTGATCTATGAAGTACTTCAGGAAGTCTCACAGGAAGAATATCTGCCGCTTGATCAGAAGACAATGCTTGGAAAAGAACTTTTCAATGCATTCCGGAAACTGGATCTGTTGCAGGAATTTCTGGAAGATGATGATATTACAGAGATTATGATCAATGGAACACAAAATATTTTTATTGAAAAGGCAGGGAGGATATCCCAGTCAGATAAAAGATTCTTGTCGGCGGACAAGCTGGAAGATGTGATCCAGCAGATCGTGGCAGGATCTAACAGACTGGTAAATGAGGCATCACCGATAGTGGATGCCAGACTTGCGGACGGATCTCGTGTAAATGTTGTGCTGCCACCGGTAGCGCTGAACGGACCGATCGTTACAATCCGAAAATTTGCAAAAGAAGTAATTACAATGAATAAACTGATGGAATGGCAGTCAATCAATTCAGAAGTATCGGGATTTCTGGCTTCATTAGTAGCCGCCGGATACAATATATTCATCAGTGGTGGAACCGGATCCGGGAAAACCACATTCTTAAATGCATTATCGCAGTACATTCCAAAAAATGAACGCATCATCACAATTGAAGACAATGCAGAATTGCAGATTCAGAATATAAAGAATCTTGTAAGACTGGAGGCAAGGAACGCGAACGTAGAAGGAACCGGGGAGGTCACGATCAGAGATCTGATCAAATCGGCGCTTCGTATGAGGCCGGACCGTATCATCGTAGGAGAAGTGCGCTCGGCGGAAGCGATTGATATGCTTCAGGCACTTAATACAGGACACGACGGAAGTCTCAGTACGGGGCATGCGAACAGTCCGAAGGACATGATAAGCCGTCTGGAAACTATGGTACTGATGGGAATGGACCTTCCCCTCCCCGCAATTGAGCGTCAGATCGCGTCAGGACTGGATATCATTGTACATCTTGGAAGGCTTCGGGATAAAAGCAGGAAGATGCTGGAAGTAACAGAGGTATTAGGATATTGGGATGGACAGATCCATTTGCAGACGATTTACCGGTATGAAGAGATTCGTAAGGAGGATGAAAATGTAACAGAAAATGAAAAAAAGGATCAGGAAAATAAAGTCCATGGAGAATGGAAAAAAGTTGCGGAACTTTTTCACCGCGAAAAACTTGTGGCAGCAGGATATTACATTTAAAGAACGCACAAAAGCAGGGATGAAGACGGCCGGAATGATCGGCATTACAGCCTGGCTTTATTATCGCAGAGTGTGGGCCGTTATTTTTTTGATACTGCCGGGAATCTGGCTGTACAGGGAATTCCTGGAAGAAGAAAGTAAAAAGAAGGAACAGGAATTTCAAAAACAGTTCCGGGAGATGATACAGACACTGTCGTCGGCGCTTAATACAGGATATTCGGTGGAAAATGCATTTTATGAAACGCAAAAAGAACTTAAGATACAATATCCTGAAGAAGCGAGGATTTCCAGAGAATTACTTCTCATTACAAGGAAATTAAGAATGCATATTCCGGTTGAACAGGTCCTGGAAGAATTTGCAGAGAAGGTTCCGTCAGAGGATGTAAAAAGCTTTGTGACAGTATTTGTAACAGCGAAGAAAAGTGGCGGGGATATGATCGGGATTATCCGTAATACAACGAGTCAGATCGGCGATAAGATAGAGGTAAAAAGAGAGATTGATACACTACTTGCCGCAAAGAAATATGAATTTCAGATCATGTCGATGGTTCCGTATGGGATTATTGCTTATATGTCACTTAGTTTTTCTGATTTCATGGAAGAATTGTATGGGAATGTAACAGGAATAGGGGTGATGACGCTATGTCTCGGAATCTACGTGGGCGCTTATTATCTTGGAGTAAGGCTCCTGAGAATCGACGTATAGTGAAGGCAGCAGGCCTGATCATTGCTTTGGGGATATTAGTGACGGGAGCGGATACGGCATGTTCCCGGATACAGATGACACCATCCATAGAGAGAAATGACTACGGAAAAGGGAAAAAAGTGGAAGAACTGGATGTGGAGATCGGAAATAAAAAGAAAAAGGTCCGGACTTCGGTAGAGGTATCAGAGCGACAGTATTCTGCGAAGGAGGTACAGGAATTATTCTCAAGGATCATCAGGAAAATGGACAGGCTGATATTGGCCGGTAATGAGACATTGGATCGTGTGGATGAGGACCTGGATCTGGTCACAGATATCCCGGGGGAGCCTGTGAAGGTCTCCTGGGAACTGGACCGGTATGACGTAATGGATATCCAGGGCAAACTTAAGGAGCAGAATATCTCTGAAAAAGGAGTTCTTGTAAAACTGAATGCAGTCCTTAACTATACGGCAAACGAAAAAGAGCAGGCTTCTTATCAGTGCGTGGCATGTGTATATCCGAAAAAACTAAGCGGAGAAGAAAGCACAAAAAAGGACGTTGAAGAGGCAATAAAAAAAGCAGATACAGCAACAAAAGAAAAGAAAAAACTAATTCTGCCAGAGATGCTGGGCACAAATGAACTCAGATATTATCAGCCCTTTAATGAACGCGGACCGGTTATAACGGTAATGGGAATGATGATAGGGATACTTCTGTATGCATTACAAAAACAGAATATCCGAAAGGCAGAAGAAGAAAGGAAAAAGCAGATGATCGAAGATTATCCGGAAGTCATCAGCAAACTGACATTGTATCTTGGTGCAGGAATGACGGTAAAGAAAGCATGGAGAAAGATAACCGAAGGATACATGAAGGAAAAAGAAGACGAAAATGAAAGATACGTATATGAAGAAATGAGACAGACCTGCCATGAAATGGACAGCGGCGTAACAGAAGCTGAAGGCTATGAAAATTTTGGAAGACGATGTGATCTGCAGATTTATATAAGGCTAGGAGCACTATTGTCACAAAATTTAAGAAAAGGAACGAAGGGATTATCAGAACTTTTAAAGCTGGAATCCATACAGGCTTTTGAAGAACGGAAGGCGCGGGCGAAAAGACTGGGTGAAGAAGCAGGAACGAAACTGCTTTTGCCAATGTTTCTGATGCTGGTAGTGGTATTGATCATTGTTATAGTCCCGGCTTTTTTGACCATGCAGATATAAAGGATAAGAAAGGAAGAGATGTTATGTGGAGAATACGATATGCATTACAGGTATTAAAAGATGACAGGGGAATCGGAGTAGTGGAAGTGATATTGATCCTGGTGGTTCTCATTGGGCTTGTTATCATCTTCAAATCCCAGCTTACCAGTCTGGTGCAGACAATCTTTGAAAAAATCACCAGTGAAAGTTCGGGAATTTAAGTTATTATGCATTCGAAAGAAGCGGCCGGCTGTAGATTATGCAGATACCGAAGAGTGCAGGAAAAGCGGCCGGATAGGGACTGTTTGAATGGAGAAGTTACAGTCTATCTGACGTTGACTTTTGTTCTGTTTGTTTCTTTGATACTGGCTCTTGTGGAAAGTGCGTCGGTGCAGATGGCAAAGAATTACAGGCGGGCAGATATGAACCGGGCATTGGAATGTGTATTTGCAGAATATCAGAAAGAATTACTGGAAAATTATGACGTATTTGCCATTGATTGCGGTTATGAGACTGGGACTTACACGGAACAGAATATTCTGGATCGTCTTTCTTATTACGATGCAGATATGGAAAATGAGATAGAGCGGATCCAGTTGTTTACAGATAATAGCGGAGAGTTATTTCGTGATCAGGTCGGAAAATACATGAAACATAAGTACGGGATCGCGTGGGCGGATAAATATCTGGGAAATGTCTCTCTCTGGAAGAACCAGGAAGAGAAAGCGGATGAATTTACTGAGGAAGAGGAAAAGCAAAATGATCAGCTTAAGGATCTTTTAGGAGAACAGGAAGCAGAACTTCCGGAAGAGGAAAATCCGATGCAGCATGTAGCAGAATTGAAACGTTCACCAATCTTAGAACTTGTGCTTCCGAAAGATAAGACAATATCGGAGAAACAGATATCATTACAGGAGATGCCGGAAAAAAGAGAAAATCATACCGGATATGGGGCTTTTTCAGATGTGGAACCGGAGGATGGAACGTTGACGTCCGTTTTGCTCGGAGAATATGTGATAGATCATTTTACAGATTTTACCGATGGACCGAAAGGAGGAGAACTTGATTATGAACTGGAATATATTCTGGCGGGCCGGGAAAGTGACAAAGGGAATCTGGAAACGGTGGCAAAGAAGCTTGTGATGTTGAGATTTGTGCCGAATTATATTTATCTTCAGACGAGCAGTACAAAACAGGCGGAAGCAAGGGCTGCAGCCGGAACTTTATGTACACTCCTGGCAGTCCCGGCTGTTACAGAGGCAGCGGCGCAGGGAATCCTGCTTGCCTGGGCATATGGAGAATCTGTTATGGATGTCAGATCACTTTTAGACGGGCAAAAGGCCGCAATTACCAAAGATGATACGAACTGGCAGTTATCGTTGTCCGGTCTTATGAAACTTGGAACAGATGAAGATACAGGAACCGGCATGGATATGCAGGATGGTATGGGATACAAAGACTATATGAGGATGCTCTTATTTCTGGAAGGAAAGGAACGCATGTCTATGCGGGCAATGGGCATCATTGAGAAAAACATGCAGAGCATTTACGGACAGCCGGCGTTCCGGATCGATTACTGTGCAGGAAGAATGGAGATCCGTACAGTGTGTAATCTAAGAAGAGGAATAAAGTATCAGTACCGGACATATTACGGTTATCAGTAGAAAGAATCAGAGAACAAGATGTAATAGTATGAGGCGGATAAAGATGCCCTTTCAGGCATCAAAAATATCCCAAAATTATAATAAAAAAACAAAGAAAGGAGCAGGATTCGCATTATGAGTAACAATTTACTCCCCTCACAACCTATCTGTTATTCAGGCCTTGAAAGGGTATCTTTATCCGTCTCACAACTATTGCGCAGATTTTCCGATGACAGACAGAAAGGAAGCGTGACGGCAGAGGCAGCGGTTGCTGTACCGGTGTTCTTTCTGGCAGTCGTTACGATGTTGTATCTTCTGGAGATGATGGCAGTACATACGGCAGTGAGAAGCGGTCTTCAATATGCAGGAAAAAAAGCAGCTAAAGAAAGTTGTGTGACGCAGATGCTGATGCCGTCAAGGATAGAGAATGATCTGGTGTATGCAGTGGGTGAAGAACGGCTTGGAAGAAGTATTGTAAGAGGCGGGAGCAGTGGAATAGACTGTTCACGGTCGAAGATGTCGGCCCGAACCGGGATCGGTAAATTAACGGCAGAGTATCAGGTAGTCATTCCGGTGCCGCTATTTGGGATTGCTCCGGTAAAATGCAGTGAGAAAATGAAGATAAAGGCGTGGAGCGGATATGAACGGGAAGGGTGGATGGATACGGGAAATGATACGGTGTATGTAACGGAAACAGGACTTGTATATCATAAAGATTATCATTGTTCGCATCTGGATCTGTCGATCCGCATGACTCATTTGGAACTGGTAGAGGGACTTCGCAATGAAAACGGAGGCAAATACTATCCATGTGAACACTGTGTAAAAGGAAACGGGGGAAACATTTATATTACGAATTCGGGAGACCGGTATCACAGTTCGCTGTCGTGCAGTGGTTTAAAACGGACGATATATGCAATACCGATATCGGAGGCGGCAGGAAAGGGGGCCTGTTCCAGATGTGGACAATAAGCAAGGTGCTGGCAATGGCTGTATTAACAGGACTGTCAATGATGGATTATAGAATACGGAAAGTTCCGCGGGATGTACTTCTGCTATGTATGGCAGGGGTGATCATCTATCAGGTACTGACGGGAAATGTAGACTGGAAATTGTCGGTGGCCGGTGGATTAAGCGGCATATTATTTTTATGGATTAGTAAAATTACCAATGAAGCGATTGGGTATGGGGACAGCCTGGCAATTCTGATCCTGGGGATATATCTGGGAATCTGGGGACTTTTGGAAGTGCTTATGACGGCATTTTTCATCCTTGGAATTATCGGATTGATCTGTGTGGTAATAAAAAGAAAAAAGAAAGGACTTGCTTTTCCTTTTTATCCATTTCTGACAGTGGGATATCTGCTTGGGGTATGTATAGGAGGAATCTGAGATGGAGGAAAGAAAGCAAAGGTGGTTAAAGGGTAGTTTTACCGTGGAGATGGCTTTTCTGATACCAATGATATTATTCCTGATCATGGGATGTATAAGGATATCTTTTTATTATCATGACAAGAATATTATTGCAGGAGCCGCATATGAAACGGCGGTTACGGGAAGTACAAAGGTGAGAGAAAAGGATGGAATCAGCGAGAGTGAATTAAATGCGTTATTCAAAGAAAGGGTGGGAAGGAAGTGTATCTTATTTTCAAGAATAAGAGTACAAAGCAGTGTGGGAAAAGATGAAATTAAAGTACAGGCAGCTGCAAGACGAAAGAAAATGGCAATATCTGTAGAAAGCCGTGCAGCGGTGACGGAACCGGAGAAATATATCCGGGATATCAGAAGGATTAAAAAATGAGAAGGATCAGATAATGGAACGAAAGATAACGATAGAAGAACACGTATTATATAAAGAGGATTACCAGATGAAAATGTTAAAAGCAAATTCGCCGGAGGGCTTTTTGCATGTAGGAGGAAGAGGTGTTAATGGCAGCAGTTATTATGATTATGATGTAAGTGGTAAGGTATCAATGCAGGCGATGTATGCCAGAGCGAAATTAAAAGCAGAAGATATAAGGCACTTTATGGAACAGTTAGGAAATGTACTTAAGGAAGCGGAACGTTATCTTCTGGATATTCATTGTATCCTGATGGATCCGGAATACATTTTCTATGAAGAGGGCAGATATTACTTTTGTTATTATCCTTTGGCAAAACAGGATATATGGGAGAAGTTTCATATATTGACGGAGTATATGGTAAAAGTTGCGGATTATCAGGAAGAAGAATGTGTCCGTCTGGCATTTTTATTGCATAAAGAGACAATGGAGGATAATTACAGTCTGGAAAAACTAATTGCAGCATGTGAAGAAAAGAAAAAAGAAGAAACGAAGATTCCGGATATAAGAAAAGAAACGATGATCGATGAATTGCTGGAGGAACGAAGGGAAAAGACATCATATTATGATACCAGAGAACATGACTGGATATCGGAGCAGGAGATGGGGAGTTCGATCATGAGAGAGACGGATAATCTATGGATGCCGGTAAAGCGTTTCCTGAATAAACACAAGAAGTCAAAATGGGGTGACTGGGACGGACTGCATATAGAGGAAGAAGAGCTGTGATAAAATTCAGTTAAATATAGAATAAAATGATTAAGAATTCAGGTAATCTATGTTATACTAAAAGAGACAGAAGATGAACAAAGCGAAAGGTAATGAAGCGTATAAATGAACAAGAATACGATTAAAGCGCCATGTACGATATTACTGGCAGCAGTGAATGTCATTGTATTTCTGGTCCTGTCTTTTCTGGGGATGACAGAAGATGGTGAATTCATGTTGAAGCACGGAGCCATGTATGTTCCATATCTGATACAAAGAGGAGAGTACTACAGGCTATTTTCCAGTATGTTTCTTCACTTTGGGTATGATCATCTTGTCAATAATATGATTGTACTTGTAGCTATGGGATGGAATCTTGAACTTGACATAGGAAAAGTAAAGTTTCTCATTGTGTATTTCGTAAGTGGACTGGCGGGGAATGTTCTGTCGGCATGGTGGGATATACAGACCGGAAGTATGGCTATATCGGCGGGAGCGTCCGGTGCTATCTTTGGGATCATTGGAGCACTTCTGTATGTGGCAATCCGTAACAGAGGACGGATTGGAGACATATCCGGCAGAGGCCTGGTCTTTATGATCGTACTGACATTGTATTATGGATTTACCAGTGGTGGTGTTGATAATATGGCACACATAGGAGGCCTGCTTGCCGGCTTTTTATCAGGAGTTCTTCTCTATCGGAAGCGTAAGGATAAATACCGTACCGGCATATCGTGCTGATCTAAGTGTAATTGTACCGTGATGAGCCTGGATGATGCGGCGTGTGATTGCAAGACCAAGTCCGGTTCCATCAACTTTGTGAGTGATGAATGGTTCAAAGATGTGTTCCTGATCTTCAGGAGCAATACCACAGCCGTTGTCAGAGATTTCGATATGAAGTAAATCTGCATCGGCGGTTACGGACAATGAGATCTGTGGGGAGTGTGCCGGCATATCGTGCTGATCCTGAGAAGGTGATTCGGTACGGACCGCATCAGTGGCATTGCGAAGAAGATTGAGCAGTGCCTGACGAAGTTTTACAGAATCGGCAGATAGAACTGGCAGATCTTCCGGTATGTATGAAGTGAATTCAATATCTGTATCTATAATAGAAGAAGCAAAGGACAGAGCAATTCTGCGGAAAAAGCTGCCGGTACTTAACGGAGCAAGATCCAGCCGTTCACCGTTGTTATAAGAAGACAGATCTTCTAATAACAGTTTCATATATTCGATGTCCTGGTGAAACTCTGACCAGTGAGCGAATTCCAGTACTTCGGGATGTTGTGATTCGATAAGTTGAAGCGTGCTGTAAACGAGGGTCAGAGGATTACGGATTTCGTGACTGATGGTGCTGATATCCATCTGATGAGACTTAAAAATCCGATTAAAAAGTTCTTCTGTTTCAGGATGTTCCTGTATAATCTGTTGTAATTTGTCATGGTCTGTCGATGATAACATAATAACTACCGCCCCTTTCTGAGATATCAGTTTAGCATTGGTGGTTTAAATAATCAATCATTTATTTTCAGAGAAAGAAGGATAATATTATGAAAGACAATAACTGCATTTTTTGTAAACTTGCAAATGGAGAGATTCCTACAGCTACTATTTATGAAGATGAAGATTTTCGTGTGATTCTGGATGCAAATCCGGCAGCTAAGGGACATGCACTCATCCTTCCGAAAGAACATTATGCCAATCTTTATGAGCTGGATGATGAGCTTGCGGGAAAATCGATGATTCTTGCAAAGAAGATGATTACAAAGCTTACAAAAGCACTGGACTGTGATGGCTATAATATCGTCCAAAACAATGGTGAAGCAGCCGGACAGACAGTATTTCATTATCATGTACATATGATTCCAAGACACAAAGATGATAAAGTGGGACTTGGATGGACAATGCATGAACTTACAGAAGAAGAAAAAGAAGATGTTTTATCGAAAATTTAACAGATAAAAGATAGGAGCGTAAAGTGGAAAAAGAGTTTACAGAGGGAGATGCCTTTGTGGCTGCATACAGCGAATACTTCGGTGTTGTATACAAAGAGGCATTAAAATACTCTGGAAACCATCACATAGCAGAAGAGATTGCTCAGGATGCCTTTTTCACCGCATATATACAGTGTGGAAGTGAATCAAAACAGCAGATAAAAACATGGATGCTTATGTTCGCAAGATACAGAGCGATGAATTATATAAGAGATCATAAGCGAGAAGTTCCATTGGCAGAGATTACGATGTCAGAGGAAAGATATCCGAATTCATTGATCGATGACAGTTCGGAAGATCAGGTGGTTGCACTGCTGAAAGAAAAATGCTTTCGTGAACTTGGAATTGATATTTTTCAGGAACTGTATCAGAAGAATGCGAGATGGTACAAAGCTGTGACTCTTGTATATTATGCGGATATGCCACAGAAAGAAGTCGCAAAGAGAATGGGCATTACATTAAATGCATTAGAAGGCATATTAAAGAGAGCAAGAAAATGGATGATAAAAAGGTATAAAGATCAGTATGACCGCTTACACGATATATAAAAAACAGGTGGGATGTACAGCCACCTGTTTTTTATACCAAAGTATGCAAGAGAAACTACCAGTGGCAGGTTCTCTGCATATAAGATCAATGAATGAGAATGCTTCTGGATTAGTGTCTGGCAGCAGCCTCGATCAGATCAATGATGGTGTCGATAGAATTCTGCTGAGGAGAATTCTTCATGGCCTGAATATATGTTTCACGATTCTGATACAGGTTCATGATCGCATCAAGAAGAACATCATGATTAAGTTCTTCCTCTTCAAGAACGACACTGTAGCCCTGGCGCTCAAAAGAACGGGCATTTAAGATCTGGTCTCCGCGGCTTGCATTTGCAGATAGTGGAATCAGAAGATTCGGTTTGTGCAGTGCAAGAAGTTCGCAGATTGCATTGGCTCCGGCTCTGGAGATAACGAGATCTGTCAGAGCAAAGAGGTCTTTTAATTCGTCTTTGATATATTCGAACTGTGCATAACCCTGAAGGCCTTTCAGAGATTCATCAACTTTGCCCTTACCACAGAGATGAACAACCTGGAAGGACTGAAGCAGTTCAGGAAGGACACTGCGGACAGCATCGTTGACGGCAACTGAACCAAGACTTCCACCGACTACCATGATTACCGGTTTGTCCTGTGTGAAGTGCAAGAATTCTAAAGCTTTATATTTATCACCGGATAACAGTTCCTGACGAATAGGAGAGCCTGTCAGAACAGCCTTTCCAGCAGGAAGATGCTCGATGGTTTCCGGGAAATTACAGCAGATTTTTGATGCCGATGGCATAGAAATCTTATTAGCAAGTCCCGGTGTCATGTCTGACTCATGGATAATGGTCGGAACATGACGGCTTTTACCGGCAAGAACAACAGGAACGGATACGAAGCCACCTTTGGAAAAGATTACATCAGGATGAAGAATCTTTACAAGTTTTTTCGCTTCGCCGAGTCCTTTGATTACACGGAATGGATCTGTAAAGTTCTGAACGCTGAAGTAGCGACGAAGTTTACCGGTTGAGATTCCATGATACGGGATACCGAACTGTTCAATCAGTTCTTTTTCAATTCCGTTGTAAGAACCTATATAGTGAATATCATAGTTTAATTCTTTCAGGCGTGGCAGAAGAGCGATGTTAGGTGTAACATGCCCGGCAGTGCCGCCACCGGTTAAGATAATACGTTTCATAATTACCTCCAGACTTGAATATGTATTATTTTCGAATCAATAATATAATAAAGATTATACCTATATTATACTTTCTGAAAGAAATAGGTCAAGTGGCAAAACTATGGAGAAATTTGAAGACCAGTCAAAAATTTGAGGGTAGCAAAATGAATAATGAGAAAGATGAATTGAAAGAATGCATTGCCAGAGAATTTGAGGAGATTGCAAAAGAGGAAGAAGAGTCCCTTGAAAAAGATACAAGTCTTGTTGTGCCTGAGGGAACGAAGGAGGCTGTCCTTGCAAGATTAAAAGAACAGATGAGAGAATATCAGCGCGAACAGGCGGAAAATGAAGCCAGAGAAAGAGAAGAAGCCATCAATAACCTGTCTGAAGAAGACCGCAGAGCACTGGAACTCGGAAGAAAGATGCTGAAGGCCGAAGTTGGAACGGCAGATACATCAGAAAAGAAAGTTCATTATCGCAGAAAACCTCTGAAGATATATCTGGCACTGGCCGCTGTTATCGTATGCGTACTGGCAATGGGAATCACCAGCATGGGAGGACCGGAAAGAGTTGTACGGATGGTGAGACAGGCTGTTGGAGATAGAGATGTAGAACAGGTAGATTCGAATAAGACAGATAAGCAAAATAAGATAATTGAGGGTGAAGCAGAAGAAGAGGCATATCAGAAAATACGTGATACATTTGACACAGATGTAGTTAAGGTATTTGTTTGTTTACCGGATATGAAGTTCGATACAATGAATCTGGATGAGAGTAAGCAAGTTGCGGAGATGTATTATAGTTATGATGGAGAAACAATAGGATATATAATTAATATGCCATATAGAGATAGCTCATGGGGAGTGGATTTTGAAGATTCGGTAGAAAAGAAATATTCAAAAGAAATTCATAAATGTAAGATAAACATAACACTATATGAAATAGAAGATAGCAATGTCCCTAAATGCGTTGCTAAATTTAAATATGGGAATATAGAATATATACTGATGGGAACAATGAGTGAACAAAATTTTGAAAAAATATTAAAAAATTTATTTTTTCCAAAATAAATGCGACAGTTTTTTGAAAGTTATGTGTATTAATATATGAGGGCGAAAAAATAAGTACGAATGGAGGTGAAATATGAAGAGGAGATTAGTGTCTATGTGTCTGGCAGTAATGCTGGTCGGAGGATTATCGCTTACATCGATGCTGGAAGTGAAGGCTGCGGAAAATAAAGTAATAGATGGTTCGGAATTAACGCACGAAAATGAATCAATTGGTTATGATACCAAGATTACCAGAGGTGTTGACTTAATGGCCGGATACTCTAAGTGTACAAAACTTGGAGAAGGAAAAATTTATGCTGGTGGAACGACAATCGCAGCACATGTAGTTGACAGCGTACAAATAGGTGTACTTGTAGAACGCGCCAAAGAAGAAGATACAGAATGGTCTTACTACGACGGATGGCAGAAAGAAAACCTGAATATGAATCGTGTAACTTCTAACAGGACGTTATACGTTGAAGGTGATTATTATTACCGTGTACGTTGCACACATGCAGCTAACAGCGACGTGAGCAGTTCTTTTACAAATGGCGTTTATGTTGAATAGCACAATCCTTAAAAGAGCATAGAAGCAAAAAACACAACACAAGAAGCAAAAAAACGACGATGAATGTTTAAAGTAGAACAATAGGACGGAATAACTCGAGGTAATTAAAGGACCGAAGGTCCGATGCAAGCAGAAGATTATAAAGCAGTGGTAAAAGATGTAGTTGGCAGGGATTGAAAAATAAGGTAGTTTATAACAAGGCAAAGACGTAAAAATATGTAATTATAATGTATAACAAAAAAACCATAAACTAATAAAGACAAATATCCATAAAACAAATAAAAGATAAGTAATGCATCAATACTAGTGAACGAAAAACAATTAAAAAAGTAACAATTGTAACAAGTAAACGAAACACTGAATAAAGATCGAAATCTTGCAGTATGAGTACATAAAAAAGAAGGTATCCCCATAAAAGGCTACAAGTCTTCCCCGATAAGGGGAGGACAAGTAGCCTTTTTTTCTGTAGTTATGAAATTCGCAGAAAATTATTCTCCAAGAGCCTGTTTTAAAGCTTTGGATAACTGGTCAGGGCAGGATGTTGGTCTTGCACCACATTTTGTTCCTTCCAGACGTTTGATCACTTCGTGAGCGTCCATTCCTTTTACAAGGCTGCTGATTCCGGCTGTATTTCCGGCACATCCGCCTACGAATTCTACATTTGCGATTTTATCTCCGTCAAGTTCTACATGGATCAGTCGAGAACAGACTCCTGATGGTTTGTAATCCATATCTATTACCTCCTGTTGCTTTTGTAAATAATTGTTTTATTGTCATACGTCTCAGATTATAACAGAGATTCTGTCTGTTTGCTACTTATTTCGCCGGTTGAAATCGAATTTTCTATAAGATATAATAGGGCATAGACGAATTAATATAGAAAATATCGTAATAACAGGAGGATATAGAGCTATGATAGGTATTATCGGAGCAATGGAAGAAGAAGTGGCAGAACTTAAAAAAGATATGCAGATCGATGAGACTATAGAACAGGCAGGGATGGTATTCTGCAAAGGTTCATTGGGCGGCAAAGATGTTGTTATTGTAAGAAGTGGTATCGGTAAGGTGAATGCAGGAATCTGTGCACAGATCCTGGTGGACAGATTTGGTGTGGATACATTGATTAATACCGGTATTGCGGGTTCACTGGATGCACAGATTGATATCGGAGATATGGTGATCTCGACAGATGCACTGCATCACGATATGGATGCGACGATATTCGGAGATCCGGCAGGACAGATCCCAAGAATGGACACACTGTCATTCCCGGCAGATGAAAAACTGGTCAAGAAGGCAGTAGCAGCAAATGAGAAAGCCAATCCGGATATTCACACATTTACCGGAAGAGTGGTAAGCGGCGATCAGTTTATTTCGGATAAAGATGTGAAGGAAAGAATCTCATCATTATTCCATCCGATGTGTGTAGAGATGGAAGGTGCGGGAATTGCCCAGGCAGCTTACCTGAACAAAGTTTCGTATGTCATCATTCGTGCAATTTCGGATAAAGCTGACAACAGCGCGACTATGGATTATCCAACGTTTGAAAAGAAGGCAATTGCCCACAGTGTAAGACTTATGAAGGAATTACTGCCGATGATCTAGGTATAAGTGAAAAGGCATACAATTTAAAATATCACAGAATGTGCCCGGAACTGACATGATATGTGGTTTTCCGTGCGAAATATAAGGAACGAAATTAAGCGCCCTTCTGTTTGATTTACAGTATAATGCAAATCAAAAGGAGGGCTTTTATTATGCTGGAAATGTTATTGGACAAGAAGTTACTGTTCGTACTCATGGGGATCCTGACCGGACTTGGTGTGGTGGACAAGTGTATCGTGAGTATGACGATGAAACGTATGGTGGAGGCGGCGGGAAGTATGAGTAAGAGTAACCACCCGCTGATGCGCCTGGTCCGTGCGAAATTCGAACACGCATGTATGATCAGCGATACGGTGGAAAACGTAGGGGTATTTGTGGATAAGTATCTGTATGAGTATAAAGTCTGTGGATTACGACTTCACACGCTGCGCAGACTGGAGAAGATATGTGCGGGACTGCTTATCGTAACCGGACTTGTCGGTGCGGGACTGAGTTATCAGGTATATGGCATGGGAGATGCTGTCCTGCGGATGGGTGCATGTGGCGCAGGACTTGGAATCCTGGTATGGCTGTTCCATCTGACAACGGATGAGAATTATTGCATGCAGATGGCAAAGAACTATATGGTAGATTATCTGGAAAATGTATGTCTCCACAAGTATGAAAAGGCAAATCAGAAAGAACGCACCGGACGAAGAGACAGTGTGATCAAAAAAGACGAGACAAATGATACAAAAGAAGAAAAGGCAGAAAAAGAGGACAAAACGGAGCAAGAAGAAAAAGAAGAATCTGTTCCGGTATCCGGCTCCGGTGTTGTGCAGATGCAGCGTGAGAGCCGCAGAAAAGAAAGAGTAAAGGAGAACGCCAGGAACCTGGCAAAAGCATCGGCGCGGCTTGCCGGTACAGACGGGAGTAAAAGGACAGAAGATATATTGCAAGAAGAGGTACAAAGTACCGGGACTCTGGCCGGTAATGCGCAGGCAATGGAGATTAAAGGAAATGCCGATAAGGAGTCTGCACAGGAAGATGTACAGGAAGAAATACCGAAAGAAGACACCATACGTGAGCTTCCAAAGGATGAGATGATCCGCCAGATCCTGCGGGAGTTTATGGCTTGATAATATAATGTTATTTTGCTAAAATATACGCATGAATAATATATTTGATAAATTAAAGGCTTACAGCGATTCTGACTACTATGCATTCCATATGCCGGGGCACAAGAGAAATCTGGATCTGATGGACGGGACATCTCCGTACCGGATCGATATTACAGAGATTGATGGCTTTGATGATCTGCATCATGCAGAGGGAATTCTAAGAGATGCGCAGGAAAGAGCAGCAAGAGTTTACCATGCGGACGAGACACATTTTCTGGTGAATGGAAGTACGGTTGGAATCTTAAGTGCAATATTAGGAACAACTGAAAAAGGAGATTCCATACTTGTGGCAAGAAATTGCCACAAGTCTGTGTATCATGCGATATATCTGAATGAACTGGATCCGGTCTACCTCTATCCGAAATTCGATACGGAACAGGGACTGAGCACAGAGATTGATGTTGCGGATGTACAGAAAGCACTGGAAGAACATCCGAAGATCCGCGCGGTGATGATCGTGTCACCGACATATGATGGTGTGGTGTCGGACATCGAAAAGATTGCAGAGATTGTGCATGCAAAAGGGTGTCCGCTGATCGTGGATGAAGCACACGGTGCGCATTTCGGATTTGATCCGTATTTCCCAAAGAGTGCGAATATATATGGTGCGGATCTGGTGATCAACAGTCTTCATAAGACGCTTCCGGCGCTGACACAGACGGCGCTTCTGCATGTGAACGGGGACATGGTGAAGCGAAGAAAAGTGAAACAGTATCTGGATATGTTGCAGACGAGCAGTCCGTCGTACATATTGATGGCGAGTATCGATGCGTGTATCGGAATGCTGGAAGAGACACTTGAAACGCATTCGGATGCAAGACCAGATTATAAATATAAAAATATTTTTTCTGAGTATGCCAATCGCATTGAAGCACTTCGCAAAGATCTGAAACGGCTTAAGTATCTGAAAATTATCCAGACTGATAATACAGACCGCTATGACAGATCCAAATTCGTGATCTCCGTAAAACACGCACCGATGTCCAGTCACGAGCTGTATGAGATATTACTTCATAGATATCATTTGCAGATGGAAATGCTGGCAGGGACCTATGTTCTGGCTATGACAACTGTGGGAGATACGCAGGAAGGTCTGGACCGGTTGAGAGATGCGCTGCTAGAGATTGATAAAGAGATAGATACCAAGCAAGGCCGGCCGGCTGCTATTGAAACCGACCTCCCACTTTCCGGCAGACAGCCGGCACTTGAAAAAGTGTGGACGATCGCAGAGGCAGTGAACCGCACGGATAAGATACAAAAACGAAGCTTTGAAGACAGTATCGGATGCATTTCTGTGGAATACGCATACCTCTATCCGCCGGGAAGCCCGCTGATTGTACCGGGTGAGCGTATTACAAAAGAAGCGGTAGAGATACTTCACTGGTATCAGGAACATGATTTTTCGATTGAGGGACTTCAATCGGAAGATGGCATAGAGGTGTGGATAGATGGGTAAGATATACTACATGATGGGTAAAAGCTCTTCGGGAAAGGATACGATTTACAAAGATATCAGAAAGGATCTTCCGGAGCTTAAGACTTTAACTTTATATACGACCAGACCGATGCGTGAAGGCGAGAAAGATGGAGTGGAATATTACTTCGTAACGGATGAAATACTTGAAAAATACCGTGAAGAGGGTAAAATAATTGAACTTCGCACCTATCAAACCGTGTATGGGGACTGGAAATATGCTACAATAGATGATGGACAGATTAATCTGGATGAAAATGATTATCTCATGATCGGTACACTGGAGTCTTATATAAAGACAAAAGAGTACTATGGAAATGAGAACCTGATCCCGCTTTATATCGAAGTGGAGGATAAAGAACGCCTGATGCGCGCGATCGTGCGAGAACAGCAGCAGAATCATCCGGGCTATGAAGAAGTCTGCAGAAGATTTCTGGCTGATCAGAAAGATTTTTCGGAGGATAATCTGAAGAAAGCAGGAATTACAAGAAGATATCAGAATGATGATAAAGTACGATGCAAAGAAGAGATAGTAGAGGTAATACGAGATGGGAAGCTTTAAAGATGTGGTTGGCCACAAAGACATATTAAAATATATCAGCAGTGCAGTAGAGAATAACAGGGTCTCTCATGCATATATTCTGAACGGGGAGAGAGGTTCCGGTAAGAAGATGTTGGCGAATCTGTTCGCCATGACGCTTTTGTGTGAGACCGGGGACAATGAACCGTGTGGAAAATGTCATTCCTGCAAGCAGGCAGAGAGTGGCAATCATCCGGACATTATCCGTGTGACACATGAAAAGCCGAACAGCATCAGCGTAGATGATATCCGTACACAGGTGAATAACACTGTGGATATCAAACCATATCAGGGACCGTACAAAGTCTACATTATCCCACAGGCAGATATGATGACACCGCAGGCACAGAATGCGATCCTGAAGACGATCGAGGAACCGCCGTCATATGCAGTTTTCTTGCTGCTGACGGAGAATGCGGAGACATTACTTCCGACGATCAATTCCAGATGTGTAATGTTAAAGCTGCGTAATATCAAAGATACACTGATCAAAAAGTATCTGATGGAGAATCTGGAGATTCCGGATTATAAAGCAGATATGTGCACGGCATTTGCACAGGGTAATATGGGACGTGCGATCATGCTGGCCAATTCCGATCATTTTAACGAGATCAGAGAAGAAGCGGTACAGCTTCTGAAGCATATCAATGAGATGGAATTAAATGAAATCGTTGCTGCGGTTAAGAATATATCCGTATATAAATTAGAGATCACAGACTACCTGGACATTATCATGATCTGGTACAGGGATGTCTTATTATATAAAGCAACAAAAGAGATTGACAAGGTCGTATTCAAAGACCAGTTACAGAGTATAAAAGAACAGGCGAGAAAGAGCTCTTATGAAGGAATCGAACTGATCCTGGAGAGCCTTGAGAAAGCGAAAGCCAGACTGAAAGCGAATGTTAACTTCGATCTGGTTATGGAGCTTTTGTTCCTGACCATAAAGGAGAACTAATCATATGACGAAGGTAATAGGCGTTAGATTCAGAACTGCCGGAAAAATATATTTCTTTTCACCGGGAAAACTTGAGATCAAGACCGGTGATAAGGTAATCGTTGAGACTGCAAGAGGTGTGGAATTTGGTTCCGTAGTAACCGGACCGAAAGAAGTGGAAGATGACAAGATCACACAGCCACTCAAATCCGTGATCCGTCTTGCGACAGAGGACGATAAGAAAAAAGAAGAGAAGAATAAAGAAAAAGAAAAAGAAGCATTCAAGATTTGTTTAGACAAGATCCACAAACACGGCCTTGAGATGAAACTGATCGATGCGGAATATACATTTGATAATAATAAAGTGCTGTTTTACTTTACGGCAGACGGACGAATTGATTTCCGTGAGCTTGTAAAGGATCTGGCGAGTGTGTTCCGTACCAGAATCGAGTTAAGACAGATCGGAGTGCGTGATGAGACGAAGATCCGCGGCGGGATCGGTATCTGTGGAAGACCACTTTGCTGCCACACGTATTTATCCGAGTTCGCACCGGTATCGATCAAGATGGCGAAAGAACAGAATCTTTCACTGAACCCGACAAAGATATCCGGAGTCTGCGGAAGACTGATGTGTTGTCTGACGAATGAAGAAGAGACATATGAAGAACTGAACAGCCATCTTCCGGCGAACGGAGATCATGTGACGACACCGGAAGGATTAAGAGGAGATGTACAGTCAGTTAACGTGCTCCGCCAGCTGGTTAAGGTTGTTGTGACGCTGGATAATGACGAGAAAGAGATCCGTGAATATCCGGCAGCAGAACTGAAGTTCAAACCAAGACGTAAGAAGAAAGACGTAAGACTTTCGAAAGAAGAGATGAAGGAACTGAAGGCGTTAGAAGAAAAGAACGGAGCGTCAAAATTAGATGATAACTAAATTACTTCCGAATGAAAGACTGGATGATCTGCAGATCAAAGGATATGAGATCATTCAAAGTCCGGGCCGTTTCTGTTTTGGAATGGATGCAGTGCTTTTGTCAGCATTTGCCAGAGTAAAGAAGAATGAAAAAGCACTGGATCTCGGAACGGGAACAGGAATTCTTCCGATACTTCTGGAGGCAAAATATCCGGGACTGCATTATACAGGACTGGAGATCCAGGAAGAGAGTGCAGATATGGCAAGGCGCAGTGTCAGTTATAACGGGCTGGAAGAACGGATCGACATTGTAACGGGAGATATCAAGGAGGCAGCATCCATATTCGGAGCCGCCTCTTTTGGGGTTATTACAACCAATCCCCCGTATATGATCGGAGACCACGGACTGAAGAATCAGAATGAAGCATTGTATATTGCAAGACATGAGGCACTTTGTACACTGGATGATATCTTAAGAGAGAGTGCGAAGATACTGAAAGTCAAAGGAAGATTCTATATGGTCCACAGACCGTTCAGGCTTCCGGAGATCATGACAAAGATGTGTGCGTATGGAATTGAGCCGAAGCGTATGCGGCTGGTATATCCGTATATAGATAAAGAACCGAATATGGTTCTGATCGAGGGAATGAAGGGTGGCAATCCGAGGATGCAGGTAGAACCGCCGTTGGTTGTATATCAGAAAGATGGAAGTTATACGGAGGAACTGCTTGCACTCTACGGAATGAGTCCGTCGTAAGTAAGGAAAATATCACGGCGCAAAAGCCATGGCAGCCATGGCAGCAGATGGACCGGGCAGATAGATACAGAGCAGGCACCAAACATAAGATGGAGGAGTATGAGATGGCAGGAACATTGTACTTATGTGCAACACCGATAGGGAATCTGGAAGATATGACATTCCGGGCGGTGAGGATATTAAAAGAAGTGGATCTGATCGCAGCAGAAGATACCAGAAACAGTATCAAGCTTCTGAATCATTTTGAGATTAAGACACCGATGACCAGCTATCATGAATATAATAAGATAGAAAAAGGACACAAACTTGTAGAACGTCTGCAAGGCGGTGAGAACATTGCAGTGATCACGGATGCCGGGATGCCAGGAATTTCTGATCCGGGCGAAGAACTGGTGAAGATGTGTCAGGAAGCAGGGATCACGGTTACAGCTGTTCCGGGAGCCTGTGCATGTGTCACGGCGCTTACGATATCCGGACTTGGAACGAGAAGGTTCGCATTTGAGGCATTTCTTCCAACGGATAAGAAAGAAAGACAGGCCGTTCTGGAGGAACTGAAAGATGAGACGAGAACTATGGTCATCTATGAAGCACCGCACAGACTGGTCCGTACATTGAAGACGCTTCAGGAGACTCTCGGTAACAGACGTATCAGCATCTGCAGAGAACTTACGAAGAAGCACGAGACCGTATTTGCCACAACGATCGAAGATGCGCTGGCATATTATGATGTACAGGAGCCGAAGGGTGAATGTGTCATGGTGATCGAAGGAAAGAGCAGAGAAGAGATCCGCAATGAGGAAAAAGCCAGATGGGAAGAGATGAGTATCGAAGAACATATGGAACTTTATCTCGGACAGGGAATGGACAAAAAATCTGCGATGAAACAGGTGGCAAAAGACAGAGGTGTAGGAAAAAGAGATATTTACCAGGCACTTTTATAGGCTGTTCGTCAACTTGTATAGAAAAAGAGAAAAAGATTGTTCAACTTGGGCATTACCCGGGTTGAACTTTTTTTATATACTTTTATCAGAACGAAACAGATAACGACTGGAATAAAAATGATTATAAATCAGGAGGAATTATAGCAATGGCAAGTTTATCATTGAAACACATTAACAAAACATATCCAAATGGATTTGAAGCAGTGAAAGACTTCAACCTTGAGATTGAAGATAAAGAATTCATCATCTTCGTAGGACCTTCAGGATGTGGTAAATCTACAACACTTCGTATGATTGCCGGTCTGGAAGATATCACTTCCGGAGAATTAAAGATCGGAGACAGAGTGGTAAATGACGTAGAGCCAAAAGACAGAGATATCGCAATGGTATTCCAGAACTATGCTCTGTACCCACATATGACAGTATACGATAACATGGCATTTGGGCTGAAATTAAGAAAAGTACCAAAAGACCAGATTGACAAAATGGTTCGTGAAGCAGCTAAGATCCTTGATCTGGAACCACTGCTTGACCGTAAACCAAAGGCTCTTTCAGGTGGACAGAGACAGCGTGTTGCAATGGGACGTGCGATCGTTCGTAATCCTAAGGTATTCCTTATGGACGAGCCTCTTTCAAACTTGGATGCAAAACTTCGTGGACAGATGCGTATCGAGATCTCTAAATTACATCAGAGATTAGGTACAACTATCATCTACGTAACACATGACCAGACAGAAGCTATGACACTGGGAACCAGAATCGTAGTTATGAACGCAGGTATCGTTCAGCAGGTAGATACACCACAGACTCTGTACGATCATCCATGCAACCAGTTCGTAGCCGGATTCATCGGATCACCACAGATGAACTTTGTTGACGCTACATGTAAAGTTGTCGGAGATAAAGTATACTTAGTAGCAGGACCTTCAGAGATCGAACTTCCACCGGCAAAAGCTAAGAAGCTGATCGAAGGTGGATATGCAGGAAAGACAGTTGTTCTCGGAATCCGTCCGGAAGATGTACATGATGAGCAGATGTTCATCGAAACTTCTCCTAATACAGTGATCGAAGCTAAGATCCGTGTATATGAGATGCTTGGTGCAGAAGTATTCTTATACTTTGACTATGAAGGATCAAGCATGACAGCAAGAGTTGATCCTAGAACAACAGCAAGAACAGGTGACCATGTGAAATTTGCTCTGGATGCTGAGAAGATTCACGTATTTGATAAAGAGACACAGGTTACAATCACTAACTAGTCTGTAATTACAGATAGGAATAAAGACCGCGGTAATCGTGGGGAACAGATGAATATAAGAGGGGCCGGGCGTGAGACAGCGTCCGGTCTTTTGCATTTTTTATGCAGACAATAAAATTTTACTTTGTTAAAGCGTTATTATCTGTTATAATGTATTCGTAATGCAGTTCGTTAGCGTGTTAAAATGTATACAAGTATGCAAGAGGACACAAAGAACAGTATTGCGGACAGGAAATGGAGGACAATGAGTGTTATCAAATCAGATATTACACAAAACAGCGCAGGATATCAGGGAGATCACCGGATTTGACTGTGCAATATGGGATATGCAGGGACTTTGTCTTGTAAGGACGAATGAGAATCTGACAGAGTATGAGCTTCAGATTCAGGATTTCCGTGATGATGAAGAAGAGCCGGATGAGATGATCCTGGATGAGATGGGAATGTTCCGCATCTATGAGGACAGTGATCCGACTTATATACTGATGCTGAAGGGAAATGCAGATGGTATGGAACTGGCGGGGCGCATGGGAGCAAGCCAGCTTAGGAATCTTCTTTATGCATACAAAGAACGGATGGATAAGAACCGGTTCATTCAGAATCTGCTTCTGGATAACCTGCTTCTGGTCGATATCTATAATCAGGCAAAGAAGATGAAGATTCCGGCAGAAATTAAGAGGGTTGTATTTGTAATCGAACCGAAGAATGAAGGAGACATTCTGGTACAGGAAACACTGAAAGGTCTGTATGCGACGGGAACAAAGGATTTCGTAACCGCAATTGATGAAAAACATATCATTCTGGTAAAATCATTGCAGTCGACCGATGACTATCCGCAGGTAGAACAGATCGCCAAAGAGCTGGTCACAACACTGAACATGGAAGCTATGGTAAGTGTAAGAGCAGCATATGGAACAATTGTAGAGGAGTTAAAGGATGTATCCAGATCATATAAGGAAGCAGATATGGCACTGGAGGTTGGAAGAGTATTCTATGTAGAGAAGAAAATTCTTGCATACAATGAACTTGGGATCGGGCGTCTGATCCATCAGCTTCCGGCATCACTCTGTGAGATGTTCCTGAATGAAGTATTCGAAGATGGCAAAGCAGACATTTTCGAAGAAGAAGAACTGACGACTGTTTATACATTTTTTGATAATAATCTGAATATATCAGAGACGGCAAGGCGCCTGTATGTGCATAGAAATACACTGGTGTACCGTCTGGAGAAGATTCAGAAGAAGACTGGACTGGATGTTCGTGTATTTGATGATGCACTGACATTCAAGATTGCTATGATGGTAGCGGATCATATGAAATATATGAAACAGTAATTTTGTTAGAAAGTGTCTGAATTCAGACATTTCAATATATTTATAACACGATAGTAGGAGGACAAAACATGCTGAAATTATATGACAAGGGAGTCTATTTACTGAATGGAACAGAGATTGTGGAAGAAAAAGAAGCAGTTGCTGCAAAGACAGGTAAAGATGTGACTCCACAGGAAGCTGCAAAGAATACGATGGCATATAACATTCTGGCAGCGCATAATACCTCAGGAAATATGGATCGTCTGCAGATCAAGTTCGATAAGCTGACGTCCCATGACATTACATTTGTCGGAATTATTCAGACGGCCAGAGCATCCGGACTTGAAAAATTCCCGATTCCTTATGTACTTACGAACTGTCATAACTCACTTTGTGCGGTTGGAGGAACCATCAACGAAGATGACCACATGTTTGGTCTTACCTGCGCGAAGAAATACGGTGGAGTCTATGTACCGCCTCATCAGGCAGTCATCCATCAATTTGCTCGTGAGATGTTAGCCGGCGGCGGCAAGATGATCTTAGGATCAGACAGCCACACCCGTTACGGAGCACTCGGAACCATGGCTATGGGAGAAGGCGGACCGGAGCTTGTAAAACAGCTCCTGAATAAGACTTATGATATCAAGATGCCGGGCATAGTCGGAATCTACTTAGACGGCGAACCAATGAAAGGTGTCGGACCACAGGACGTAGCACTTGCGATCATCGGTGCAACATTTGGAAATGGCTATGTTAACAATAAAGTAATGGAATTCGTAGGACCTGGTGTAAGTAAATTAAGCGCTGACTTCCGTATCGGTATCGATGTTATGACAACCGAGACCACCTGTCTGTCATCTATCTGGAAGACCGACGACAAGATTAAAGAATTTTACGACATTCACGGAAGAAGCGAAGATTATAAAGAGCTGAATCCTGGAGCTGTTGCTTACTATGACGGTATGGTATATGTGAACTTAAGCGAGATCAAGCCAATGATCGCAATGCCGTTCCATCCGTCTAATGTGTACACGATTGACGAAGTAAGAACGAACTTAAAAGACATCCTTCACGATGTAGAGCAGAAAGCTCTCGTAAGCCTGGACGGAGCAGTTAATTATTCTCTGCAGGATAAGATTGTGAACGGACAGTTATATGTGGATCAGGGAATCATCGCAGGATGTGCCGGTGGTGGATTTGAAAATATCTGTGCTGCAGCAGACATTATCAAAGGACATTACATTGGTTCTGATGAATTTACATTCAGCGTATATCCGGCAAGTACACCGATTTACATGGAACTTGTAAAGAACGGTGCAGTTGCTGACCTTATGGAAGCAGGAACGATTGTGAAGACAGCATTCTGCGGACCTTGCTTCGGTGCCGGAGATACACCTGCCAATAATGCGTTCTCCATTCGTCACTCAACCAGAAACTTCCCGAACCGTGAAGGCTCTAAGCTTCAGAGCGGACAGATCGCATCTGTTGCACTTATGGATGCACGTTCCATCGCAGCAACAGCAGCAAATAAGGGATTCCTTACACCTGCAACTGACATGGATGTGGAATATAAAGGACAGACTTATCATTTTGATAAGAACATTTATGCGAACCGTGTCTTCGACAGCCATGGTGTAGCAGATCCATCGGTAGAGATCAAGTTCGGACCAAATATCAAAGACTGGCCTGCAATGGCAGCACTTCCGGAAAACTTACTTCTGAAAGTGGTATCTGAGATCCATGATCCGGTCACCACAACAGATGAACTGATTCCATCCGGTGAGACCTCATCTTACAGATCCAACCCTCTGGGACTTGCAGAATTTGCATTGTCCAGAAAAGATCCTGCTTATGTAGGCCGTGCGAAGGAAGTACAGAAAGCTGAGAAAGCAATTGAAGCAGGACAGTGTCCGTTAGAAGTATTAGATGAACTGAAACCGGTTATGGATAAGATCCACGAGACATATCCGGAGACAGGAAAAGGTAATCTCGGAATCGGAAGCACGATCTTTGCAGTAAAACCGGGAGATGGTTCTGCAAGAGAGCAGGCAGCATCCTGTCAGAAGGTACTCGGCGGCTGGGCAAATATTGCGAACGAATATGCAACCAAGAGATATCGTTCGAACCTGATCAACTGGGGTATGCTTCCATTTATCACGGAGGAAGATTACGAGAACTTAAGCTTCCGTAACGGCGACTATATCTTCGTGCCGGAGATCAGAAAAGCGGTGGAAGATAAGAGTGCCGAGATCAAGGCTTATGTGGTTGGAGATTCTCTGAAAGAGATCACTCTGAAGCTTGGTGATATGACCGATGCGGAAAGAGAGATCATCCTGAAAGGATGTCTGATCAATTATTATAGAGGATAGGCAGTAAATAATAGTATAAATTACAGATGCGGACAAAAAAGCACTCCGGGAAGGTTTAGGTGACCTTTCGGAGTGTTTTTTATTGCCAGTGCATTCGAAAGAAGCTGTCAGTGGCAGGTCCTGAAGATTGGCATGTGTTCGTGAAGAACTGATCAAGTAGGGCGACGAACTCTTAAGCCAGAGCAATGAACCACATACAGATCTGATGCAGAAAGAAGTGGTCGGTGAAGACGTGAAGATGAGCCTCATCCTTGCACATGCGGAAGACCAGATGATGAGTACGGAAGTATTCAAGGTTCTGGCAGAAGAAATGATTGAACTTTATAAAAAAGTGAACAAATAAATTAGAATTATTTTAATAACCTTTTTTCTCTCCAATATAAACAAAAAAATATGATAAGATACATGCAACAGAATTTGAAGCAAAAGACTCTTATATATAGATAATATATATAAGAACAAAAAAATTATAAAAACTCATATCTGAGGGAGGGCACGATATGAAATGCAGTGTAAAGAAATTCTCGGAAATGTACGAGGCTGCCTACCGCGATCTGTACCGTTATGCACTGTGCCTGATGAAGGACCCGCAGGAAGCAGAAGATGCAGTAAGTGAAGCGGTCGTTACAGCTTACGAGAATATACATAAATTAAAAAAAGAAGAAGCATTCCGCAGCTGGATTTTTACGATTCTTACCAATAAATGTAAGAAGAAATGGAAGAAAGTTTCGAAAGAATCTCCGGAAAGAGAAGAAGAATTTCCAGAGCAGTCCACGTTACCGGATTATGATCTGGCGATTGATGTAAGGAGGGCTTTTTTCGTATTGTCTGAAGAGGAACAGATCTTAGTGGGTCTATCTGTATTCGGTGGATATTGCAGCCAGGAGATTGGAGAGATGATGAAACTGAATCCGAATACGGTGCGGTCGAAGCGCAGCCGGGCACTAAGGAAGATGGAATGTGTGCTGGACGGATACAGAGAACATATGATGCGGTAGAAGGGAGTGAAAAATGTATGAAGCGTGAGAATGAATATGAGAAAACCGGGTATAAAAAAGAGACAGGTTCTGAAGAGTATCAGAAAAATGGGAAAAAACAGAATGAATACTGTGAACAGAATATAGTAGACCAGATTTTACAAATGTCGGAAGATACAGAAGTTCTGAATCGTCTGAAGCCGGAAAACATAGCAAAATTATTAGAGAATAAAAAGCAAAAGAAGCATTTCCGCCCGTACCAGATCGGACTTGTAGCGGCAGCCTGTGTGGCGGTCGTGGCGGGAACTGTAGTGTGGCAGTATGGAAGGATGCATAATGGAGTGATAAATTCTTCAGGTGTGTCAGGTAGCAATGCAGGCAGCAGTGCAGGAAATAGCAATACAGAAAATAAGATCAGTAACAGTAAAAAAATCCGGGCAGCCCGAAGTTATGATGAAATCTATAAATATATCAAACGCGCACAGGATAATTCCGGCATAGCAATGTATGCAAGAGGCGGGAATGAGATCGATGTACAGGATTCTGCTTCAACAGCAAAATCAACAGAGTCTTCAATAGCAAAATCAACAGCACCTTCATCGACAGCTTCTGCAACAGATACTGGTATTGCAACAACGGCTGCAAACGGGAACTATTCACAGACCAATATCCGTCAATCCGGCGTAGACGAGGGTGACATTGCTAAAACAGATGGAACATACCTGTATGTGAGAGAAGACAATGGACGGACGATCGACATTGTAGATGTCAGGAATGGATTAAAAAAATATAACGAAATTACACTGGGAGAAGAGTATAATATCCAGGAATTTTATGTAAATACAGAACAGAGAAAATTAATTGTTGTATGTCAGAAAGACTGCACGGATAAGAATAGTAAGAAGCAGGTGAACACAGATAACTGGAATCAATCGAATACAGCAGCGGTTACTTATAATATAGAAAATATACAAAAGCCGGTCAAAGAAGGCGAAGTCACACAGAGTGGCACTTATCATTCTTCCCGTATGGCGGATGGGTATCTGTATCTGTTCAGTGAATATTATACAGGCAGTGATATGGTAAAAGAGAAACCGCTAACTTATGTACCGCTTGTGAATGATAAAGAGATGAGCCAGGCCAGCATCTGTCTGCCGCCGGTGAACTGCGGAACGATGTACGAAGTAATCAGCTCTGTGGATATCAGTAAACCGGATGAGACAGTAGATAATAAAGCAGTTCTTTCTGGGGGAGGGAAGATGTATGTCAGCGGAAAGAACATTTATTATTACGAATCAGAATGGCAGCAGGAGAATCAGACTGTAACAACCCTTAGAAAGATTTCTTATACGAAAGGGAAACTAAAGGCTGTAGCGCAGGGAAAAGTAAAAGGATACCTGAATGATACCTTTTCTCTGGATGAATACAAAGGGAATCTGAGATTATTTACAACCAATAATGATGAAAATCTGGTAATAATCTTGGATAAAAAATTAGACAAAATCAGTTCTATTGAGAATCTGGCGAAAGGAGAGTCCATCTATTCCGCAAGATTCATGGGAGAGACCGGATATTTTGTGACATACGAGCAGGTAGATCCGTTATTCAGCGTAGACCTGTCTGATCCAGAAAAACCTAAGATTCTCGGTAAGTTAAAGATTCCGGGATTCTCGGAATACCTGCATTTTTACGGAGAGGATAAATTGCTTGGAATCGGTATGTCAACAGATGAAGAATCTGGCATGTCAGAAGGTGTGAAAGTTACCATGTTTGATATTTTAGACCGCGCAGATGTCAAAGAAGAAGCCACACTTGTTCTGGATGATCTTTATAGAACAAATGCAGCATACGATTACAAATCAGTTCTTGTCGATGCGGCCAAAAACCGAATCGGATTCTCTGGTTACAGCCAGAATGGAGAAACATACTGCCTGCTGACCTATAACGAAAAAGAAAAGAAATTCGACACAATTCTAAAAGAAGACATCAATGGAAATACTTCGCAGGGTGTCCGTGGAATATATATAGAAGATACACTGTATGTGATCAGTGGAAATATTATTGAAGCTTATGATATGAATACAGGGGAGAAAACCGGGGATATCATATTGTAAATTAGGTGTTTAATTGATATTTAATGTATTAACTTAAGTCGTGACTGGTTGCGGAAGTTAATAATTAAGTACCAGGAGCAGTAACCTTTGTGTCGGCCACTACAGTACAGAAATTAGCGATAATCCTTATAAATCCGCTAATATTTCAAATTTTTTATAGTTGTATTTCATAACCTTCCGTTACCACAAAGGTTACACTTCCGGCACTTAATTCTTCAGGCATTCGATACACACGGAATAAAAAGTAGGAAACCGTTCCAGTGAATGTGTAGGAGGTGTTGGAAATAGTTAAGCGTCAAAATTATGCGTTGAGTTTTCGAAAATTGCTTGTTTGAGCCGGATGGCGAGTTGCAAATTTCGAAGGCCCGCTTTTAGCATAATTTTGACGCTTTAGTATTTCCCACCGACGCAACCTGAACAGGAACGGTTTCCTACTTTTTATTCTGGTCCGGGTATCCGTCAGCCTGATGCATTAAATACAAGTAAAATTTGTTAAATCTTCCCGCCAATTCAATTACCAACATTTAACAAAATCTTTGTAAAACCATGATAGAGCCCCCTAAACAAAAGTGATAGGATATTCACCGTACGAGAAATGATGAAAAAGAAAGCAGTCATCAGGCTGCAAAGGAGGAAAAGGAATGTCAGAAATTGCGTTGAGGAATGTCTGTAAGCAATTCGATTCAGAGCATTATGGAGTAAAGGACTTTAATCTGGACATTCATGATAAAGAGTTTGTGATTTTTGTTGGGCCTTCCGGATGTGGAAAGTCAACGACATTAAGATTGATAGCAGGTCTTGAAGAGATTACAGATGGTGAGTTATGGATTGATGGAAAACTCTGCAATTACCTGGAACCGAAAGAGAGGGATATGTCGATGGTATTTCAGAATTATGCATTATATCCGAATATGACGGTCTACGGAAATATTGCTTATTCACTGAAGATCCGGAAAGTACCAAAAAAGGAGATTGATCAGAAAGTCAGACAGGTGGCAAAGATCCTGGAGATTGATTCCCTGCTAGACCGTAAACCAGTTGCACTGTCCGGAGGGCAGAAGCAGAGAGTGGCGATCGGAGCGGCAATCATCCGACAGCCGAAAGCATTTCTGATGGATGAACCACTTTCCAATCTGGATGCCAAATTACGTGCCCAGATGCGTGTGGAACTTCAGAAATTACATAAAGAACTGGATACAACAATCATCTATGTTACGCATGACCAGACAGAAGCGATGACATTGGGAACAAAAATTGTGGTTATGAGAGACGGGCTGATCCAGCAGGTAGATACACCGCAGAGCATTTATGACAATCCAATCAACAAATTTGTAGCAGGATTTGTCGGTTCTCCGTCGATGAACTTTATCGCATGTGATGTGTATGCAGAAAGAGAGAAGACGGCATTGATTTTTGCAACAACCGGACCTGTGAAGAAGGTATATTTGACCGGACAGAATGCGGAAATCATCCGTGAAAAATACAATGGAAAACGAGTGATCTTAGGAATCCGCCCGGAAGACATCTATGAGTATGAAGAGGCAAAAGCCGGTGGGTTCGAGCAGAACAGTGTAGGCGTGGAAGAGACTGTTGTGACAAGAGAAATGCTTGGTGCAGAAGTGGTGCTGTATTTTGATGAGCAGCATAAAACACATGCGGTCAGATTGCAGCCATCCAACCAGACAAAGGTGGGAGAAAAGGTGAAGCTGTATTTTGATATGGACCGTGCCCATGTATTTGATATAGAGACAGAAGAAAATGTCTTGTACAGGAAAGGATGTTAAGAATGAAAAAGAAAAAGAAATTGCGGATTACGCCATATTTCTATCTGGTACCCAGTCTTCTGATATTTGCCATATTTCTGTTCTATCCATTTGTGAAGACAGTTTACTTAAGTCTGTTTATGACAAATAAAATGGGACAGGCAAAGTTGTTCGTAGGACTTCAGAACTATGTGGATCTGCTGACTTCAGAGTCATTTAGAAATAGTTTGAAAGTAACGTTAATCTTTGTAGTGATCGTAGTATTCGGCGGAATGCTTCTGGGACTGATCGCAGCAGTACTGTGTAATAAGGCATTTCCGGGAATCCGGGTATTCAGTACGGCATATGCACTGCCGATGGCAATCGCATCAAGTTCGGCAGCCATGATATTCCAGATCATGCTTCATCCGGCAGTCGGAATTGTAAATAAGCTTCTGGGACTGGATATCAACTGGCTGAATGATCCGCACACAGCACTTTACTGTGTGGCAATCCTGACGGCATGGCTGAACAGTGGGATTAACTTCCTGTATTTTTCGGCAGGACTTGGAAATATTGACGAGACCATTTATGAAAGAGCATCCGTGGACGGGGCAAGCGGAGTACAGCAGTTCTTCAGCTTAACACTTCCGGGACTTTCACCGATCATGTTCTACACCGTAGTGGTAAATATTATTCAGGCTTTCCAGTCATTTGGACAGATCAAGATCCTGACAGAGGGCGGACCGAATGAATCGACCAATGTAATCGTATATTCCATTTACCGGGATGCGTTCTTCAATTATAAATTCGGAAGCGCATCTGCACAGTCAGTTATCTTATTTGTGATCATCATGCTGGTAACGCTGGTAATGTTCCGTATTGAAAAGAAGGGAGTGAATTATTAATGAGTCAGTCAGAAAGTATGGCAATTCCAATGGAGGGACGTTTATCAAAAAGCGAACTTCTGGAATTAAAGAATAAAATGAATGCCAGGGCACTTGCGAAAAAGAGAAGCCGTACAGCATTAAGACTTGTGGCAAATGTTGTATTTGCAGTATTGATTTTACTTCCACTTTTGTATGCAATAAGCATCGCATTTATGCCATCGAATGAATTATTTACAACAGATCTGAATCTGCTTCCAAAGCATCCGACATTACAGAATTTTAAAGAGGCATTTACAACGGTGCCGTTATTCCGGTTTATCGTGAACTCATTCATCATGGCAGGATGTATTACGATCGGGCAGATCATCTCATGCTCGCTGGCAGCATTTGCATTTTCATTCCTGGATTTTAAGGGAAAAGGATTATTATTCGCAGTCGTTATGGCAACGATGATGGTCCCTGGAGAAGCAACGATTATCTCCAATTATTTGACAGTAGGTAACTGGGGAATCCTGGACACTTATCCGGTACTGATTATTCCATACCTGACATCGGCAATGGGAATCTTCCTGTTTCGTCAGTTCTATATGACCTTCCCGATGTCTTTATATGAATCTGCAAAACTGGATGGATGCAGTAACTTAAGATTTATTGCCAAGATCCTAATTCCGCTTACCAAGTCGGCAATCGGGGCAATGGCAGTCTATACATTTATTAATGCATGGAACATGTATATGTGGCCATTACTGGTTACAGGTTCCAACAATATGAGAACGGTACAGATCGGTATCAGCATGCTGGACAGCGTAGATTCGCAGTCGATCACACTGATGATCGCGGGAGTTGTGATGATCATTATCCCGTCGATTTCCATCTTCATCATAGGTCAGAAACAGCTGATCAGAGGAATGTTCTCGGGAGCCGTAAAAGGCTAAAGGTTCTAACATTATAACAGTAGAAACGGGAAATAAAAATACGTACGGTCCCGATTCTATATATCAAAGTATGCAAGAGAAGCTGCCAGTGGCAAGTTCTCTGCATATAACATCTGTGTATACCACATACACGTACAATACCAGGATATCAGAGATAAATGAATAAAATAATCTGCAAACCAATATTTATCTCTGATATTACAAAAATGAAAACAAAAATTTCTCAGGAGGGAAAAGTATTATGAAGAAAAAAGCAGTTTCATTATTGCTTGTGGCAGCAATGGCAGCCGGAATGCTGGCAGGATGTGGCAATGGAAAATCATCTGTGAGCCAGAATGGTTCCGACGGAAGTAAAGACAGCAATGAAAAAGTAGAAATGGCTGATGCAAAAGACGTAGATGGAACAACGATCACATTCTGGCATTCCATGGGTGGTGTTAACGGGCAGGCAATTGATGCGCTGGTAAAGAAGTTCAATGACGAGAACAAATATGGAATCAAAGTAGAGTCACAGTATCAGGGCGAGTATGATGATTCCCTGAATAAGTTAAAGAGTGCACAGATCGGTAACATGGGTGCAGATCTGGTGCAGGTATATGAAGTTGGTACACGATTTATGATCGAATCCGGATGGACCGTTCCGATGCAGGAAATGATCGATGCAGATAAATATGATGTGTCTCAGATCGAACCAAACTTGTCAGCATATTATACAATTGATGATAAATTATATTCTATGCCATTTAATTCCTCTACACCGATCATGTATTATAATAAAGACATGTTCGACAAAGCAGGAATCACGGATGTACCTGACAGTCTGGAAGGAATTGATAAGATTGGTGAACAGCTGATGTCAAAAGGCGGAGCCAGTGAAGTAATGTCTCTTGGAATCTATGGATGGTTCTTCGAGGAACTTATCGGAAAACAGGGACTTAACTATGCAAATAATGGAAATGGACGAGATAAGACAGCAACAGCAGTTGAGTTTGATAAAAACGGTGCAGCCAAAAATATTCTGACTGAGTGGCAGAAATTAAATAAAGATGGATATGCACCGATCGTAGGAAAAGGCGGGGACGCAGGACTTGCAGATTTCTCAGCAGGAAAATCAGCAATTACACTGGGATCTACAGCATCCTTAAAGCAGATTCTTCAGGATGTGAATGGTAAATTCAATGTTGGAACAGCATACTTCCCTAAGGTAAAAGAAAGTGATAAAGGCGGCGTGTCTATCGGTGGTGCATCTTTGTGGGCTCTGGACAATAAAGATCCAAAGAAACTCCGTGCAACATGGGAATTCGTAAAATTCCTGATCTCTCCAGAGTCTCAGGCATACTGGAATGCACAGACAGGTTATTTTCCAGTTACAACAAAGTCACAGGACGAGCAGACATTTAAAGACAACATTGCACAGTATCCACAGTTCCAGACAGCGATCGATCAGCTGCATGATTCTTCACCGAAGTATTGCGGAGCGTTGTTGAGCGTATTCCCAGAGGCAAGAGCAACGGTAGAATCTGAAATTGAAAGTATGCTGAATGGAAAAGAAGATGTAGATACAGCGGTACAGAAAATGTCAGATACGATTAACAAATCCATCAAAGACTATAACACTGTAAATAATTAGAAAAAGAAGAGGCGTTACAATTGAGTAATACAAAAGTATTTGCGCACAGAGGTGCCAGCGGCTATGCTCCGGAAAACACACTGGAGGCATTTGCCCTGGCAATCAGACAGGGGGCGGACGGAATCGAGCTGGATGTACAATTATCCAGCGACGGAATTCCGGTTGTCATTCATGACGAGACAATCGACCGGGTGACAGATAAGACCGGTTATGTAAAAGATTATACACTTCAGGAATTAAAAGAACTGACTGTATTAAAGGATAGATTTCCTGCATACAACCAGTCAAAAATTCCGACATTAAAAGAAGTTTTGGAAGCAGTAAAACCATCCGGCATTCAGGTAAATATAGAATTAAAGACGGGAATTTACTGGTATCCGGATATTGAGAAAAAGGTTGCAGAGATTGTAGAAGAAACAGGAATGAAAGACCGGATCGTATACTCGTCTTTCAATCATTACAGTGTGCAGCGGCTGAAAGAAATCGTACCGGATGCAGAGACGGCGTATCTGTACAGCGACGTAATATTGAACGTGGGAGGATATGCCAAAGAGACAAACGTAGATGGTTTACATCCGGCGGTATATCATGTGAAGATGGCCGATTTCCTGAAAGAATATAAAAAGAGTGGTCTGAAGGTCCGTGTCTGGACTGTGAATGAAGAAACCGATATGAAAGAACTGATAGAAGTAGGCATAACTGCAGTGATCACAAATTATCCAGATGTGGCCGTCCGTGTCCGGAAAGAAAGTGAGAACTAAAGCGGATGCTGGGAGAAAAGAAACTGTTCCTTCTGGACATAGATGGTACGATCTGCAAAGGAAATCAACTGATCGAAGGTGCAGCAAAGTTTTTAAGAGACATTAAAGAAAATGGCGGGCAGTATGTCTTTATTACCAATAATGCGACCAGAAGTGTGGAAGATTATATCCGTTTTTTTCAGAGGCTTGGAATTCATACGGAATATACGAATTTTCTGACAGCATCTTATGCAATGATTGATTATCTGAAGAAACATCATGACGGAGAACTGATCTATGTATTAGGGACGAAATCATTCATCCGGGAATTGAAGAAGAATAAGATCCGTGTGACAACGGATTGTGAAGATGAGGAGATTACCTGTGTGGTAATCTCTTATGATAATCAGCTCACTTATGAGAAATTGACAGACACCTGTAAACTTCTAAGTACAAAGAAGGTAGACTATCTTGCTACGAATCCCGATTATGTGTGTCCGATCGAGTTCGGATATGTACCGGACTGCGGAGCAATCTGTGAGATGCTGGCACATGCAGTAAAACGGATGCCGCATTTTATCGGGAAACCGGAACCTGATATAGCAGAACTGGCATTAAGGAGAAATAATTACAGGAAAGAAGAGACAGTAATCGTAGGAGATCGTCTGTATACGGATATTTTGTGTGGATACAATGCCGGGATAGATACCGTGCTGGTGCTTACGGGAGAGGCAACTGAGGAAGAAGAAAAGAAATATAAATACCATCCGGATTATATTATGAGGTCGGTGGAAGAACTACGTCGGAAGTGGCTAAGCAGTTTGTGCTAGAAAAAGAATGTTGGAATAATAAAAATACACAATACAAGGAAGAACATGTTAATTTGATTTTCCTGTATTGTGTATTTTTGTATAAGAACATGCGGCAGCAGGTTCTGCAGATATTTCAGTAATAGATGATATTACTGAAATATCTGCAAACGTGCGCGGAGTACAGGTCCGACGATGATCGCAATGATAATCTTCACTGCATCACCGGCAAGATAAGGGATTACTCCGATAGAAAGTGCTGCAACGAATGACATTTTTAACTGGATCGCAAGCCACTCTGTACCGAAGATATAAGTGACTGCCATACCGATGATCATACCGACAACTGCCAGGATTCTGTTCTTTGGAAATTTATCAACGAACAGTCCGGAAATCAGTGCAAGGAAGATGAAACCAATCAGGTATCCGCCGGTAGGACCTGCAAGCTTTCCTAATCCACCGGTAAAACCGGAAAATACAGGGAGACCGACAAGACCAAGTAACAGATATACGATGTAACTGATGGTTGCATCTCTAAAACCAAGTACATAGATACTGATCATGATCACCAGGTTGGTAAGACTGATCGGTACCGGGCTGACCGGAATCGGAATCGCCATAGGAGCGAAGATACAGGTGATTGCAGTCATCAAAGCAATCAGAACCAGTTTGCGGGTGGAAAGCTTTTTCGTTGTTGTGCTATTTACTGTGTTGTTCATAGTGGTAATTGTCTGCCGTACGACATGGCAGAACTCCTTTCCTTTAGTTTTATATCAAAAATATAACAGAAGTATAAAATAAACAGGATAAAATGTCAACTACAAAAGATGGCTGGTTAACAATTGGACATGTGCAAGCGTATGATGTTAACAAAAGCATACGATTTGAAAATGTATAGTATTGTGTAAACATTAAAATAAATAAAGAAAAATCAGACAATTCAATTGCTAAAATGAAATAATGAAAAATAAATAAAATAAATTGCAAAAAGTATTGACAAAATAAAAGCCGAATGATATTATGTAATCAATCCAAAGGAAATCCAAAATAAACAAAAAAGAATTTCTGACGAGAAAGGGAATCTTGAAAATTCTATAGCATATATTTTATAAGAGAATTTTTATTATCAGAGTTCCGATTCATTTAGAAATCTAAAATGCATATATAGGTATAAAGTATTTGGTAATGCATCGAATATTAGATATCGTAAAGTATATTGTAAAGATAGAGAATGGATGAGGTAAGATTATAAAATGATATCACGGGGATATAGGAATAATCTTAATGAAAGAGACAAGGTAATAAATATCATTTATATTTTATGTGTATAAAGAATGAAAAAAGTTTATAAGGATAAAAAATATTTCATATGTCGGTGAGATATGTTGATTGGAAATTTATGAAAAGGAGGCTTAATCCAATGGACACAGTAGAATCATCGAATCAATATGTTAGTGGTATGACAGTTAAAAATTCCCATAGAGTAAGCCTTTATAATAATAGATAAAAAGGCCGGTAGAGGAGATTCAGATAATAATAAAAATAAACGGAGAAAATAAAACCGGATAATAAAAATAAAAAAACTGTAAACATATTGAACATAATACCATATATTTAAATATATTATTAAAATGTGTAAAGAAACATGAATAGTAGATTTGAATGAACATGTAGGACAATGAGTAAAAGATCATTGAAATACATAAAAAGGCGTCAGGGAATAAAATAATAATTAATTCTCCGAAACAAATGAAAAGTATATGATAAAATTGAATATGTAACAGCCATCATAATAAAAAGAATTATGATGGCTGTTTTTTTATCGCCATGCGTTCGTAAGGAGCTGCCAGTGGCAGGTTTTCGGCATTGCCATGCATTCGGAAGAAGCTGCCGACAATAAATTATAAACTTTTGTAACTTTTGTAATATTTTTTTAACATATTTAACCGGATATTTTGACAATAGACAGGTCATATGATAAACTTATATAAGTAAAATTGTAGGGAAATACGCTTTTTTAAAATAAATATTTGAGGTGAGAAATATTGGATAAATATGAATATAGGGTAAAGACCGAGCAGATGCTTGATCATCTGGAAAAAAAGGAATACCAGAAAGCAATGGATATTGCTGAAAGTATAGACTGGCGAAGAGTAAAGAACGCTTCTATGCTTAATACGGTAAGTGAGATTTATGAATATAACGGAGAATTTAAGAAAGGGAGAGATATCTTATTCCTGGCATTTGACAGAGCACCGGGAAGCCGTAAAATCGTATATCGATTAGGTACATTGGCATTAAAGATTAAGGATATCAGAGAAGCGACAGACTGTTATGAAGAGTTTGTTAAGCTGGCGCCAAAAGACCCGAATCAATATATCCTGAAGTATAAGATCCTGAGAACTCAGGGAGCAGCACTTTCGGATCAGATTGCGGCGTTGGAAGAATTTAAAAAAGCGGAATATATTGAAAAATGGGCATATGAACTTGCCAAGTTATATGATGAGGCGGGAATGACTGCGGAATGTCTGGAAGAATGTGATGACCTGATTCTTTGGTTCAGCGAAGGAAAGTATGTATACCTGGCGATGGAACTTAAGATGAAGTATAAGCCACTGACGCCGCTTCAGCAGGAAAAATATGACAGCCGTCCGGGAGCAGTAAAGAAGCAGCCGCAACCTGTAAAACAGACGGAGTCAACATTGGAAGAAGTTGACGATGAGAATGAATATGATGAAGGTTCTGAGGAAGAGGTACAGGAAAGTACGGTGCAGAGAATAGATGATGCACAAGTACAGGAGATTCCGCCGGAGCCGGTTCCGATGCAGGAAGAGTTTGAAATACCGGAGGAAGCCGCACAGGCAGATGTCGTACCGGAGGAAGTTGTACCGGAAGCAACTGCAGCAGTGGAAGAGACTCCGATGTACAGGGAAGAAGAACCGGAAGCATCTGTTGAGACACCTGAAGAGCATGCATCAGCAATCAAACAGGTAGTTACGGGGGCCACATTAGAAGAAGCTCTGGCACAGGGTGTTGCTGTTGCAAGCGGTATTAATATTGAAGAAGAAGCAATGAAAGAGCGCGAGGATGAAATCCTGGCAAACGGTCAGATGATGATCGATGATATCCTTCAGAAATGGGAAGCAAAACAGAAAGATCATGAAGAGGCGATTGCAAAGCAGAAAGCCAAAGATGAGGAGCGTCTCCAGAAGGAAAGAGAACAGGCAAGAATCCGTCAGGAAGAAGAGCGCAAAGAAGTAGAAAGAAAAGCAGCTGAAGCAGAGGCCAGAAGAAAAGCTGAAGAAGAGGCAGCAAGAAAAGCAGCTGAGGAAGAGGCAGCAAGAAAAGCAGCCGAAGAAGAGGCCAGAAGAAAGGCTGAAGAAGAAGCAAGAAGAGCAGCCGAGGAAGAGGCAGCAAGAAAAGCAGCCGAAGAAGAGGCCAGAAGAAAGGCTGAAGAAGAAGCAGCAAGAAAAGCAGCTGAGGAAGAAGCCAGAAGAAAAGCCGAGGAAGAGGCAGCAAGAAAAGCAGCCGAAGAAGAGGCCAGAAGAAAGGCTGAAGAAGAAGCCAGAAGAAAAGCCGAGGAAGAGGCAGCAAGAAAAGCAGCTGAAGAAGAGGCCAGAAGAAAGGCCGAGGAAGAGGCAGCAAGAAAAGCTGAGGAAGAGGCAGCCGACGAGAAAGAATCTGAAAGAAATACACAGAGAATACCGGATGACATTGTCCGTCTGATGGAAGAGATGGAGAGTGAAAATGAAGATTCCGAAGATGAGATTTATGAGGAAGAATTTGAAGACGGTCCGGGAATGGATGAAGATTTCATAGAAGGAATCGAAGATGAGCTTGACGGACTGGATATGAATGGAAGCAGTTTCGAGGAAGGTGATTTTGACGAAGGCGACTTTGAGGAAGAGGATCTTGAAGGGGAAGACTTTGACGAAGGCGACTTTGAGGAAGAAGATCTTGAAGGAGAAGACTTTGACGAAGGCGACTTTGAGGAAGAAGATTTCGACGAGGAAGACTTTGACGAAGCTGACTTTGAGGAAGAAGATCTTGACGAGGAAGAACTTGAAGAGGCCGATTTTGACGAAGCCGATGACGAAGACGACTTTGAAGACATAGATGATGAAGAAACCGATTTTGACGAAGGCGACTTTGAAGAAGATATGGACGAAGAGGATTTCGACGAAGAAGAGATCGACGATGACGAAGAGCTTGATTTTGGCGAAGACCTTGAAGGGGAAGATTTTGACGAAGCTGACTTTGAGGAAGAGGATCTTGATGAAGGAGACTTTGACGAAGGCGACTTTGAGGAAGAAGATTTTGACGAAGAAGAGATCGAAGATGAGGATGACACAGAAGAATTAGAGATTGAAGAGCCATCCGAAGAAGAGATCCAGGCAAGAATTAAAAAGTCAAAAGGTGGAGTTCCATTTGATACCGGATTCGTTGTAACAGGAAGATATGATCTGAGTGCAACGAGTGAAATCGGATTAAAGGCAGGACTTACGGAAGAACAGAAGAAGTTATTCTCATATTTCGTTCCGGTAAGAGGAATGAGTGAACAGATCGTAGAGGTTCTTGATAATGACAGACGTGCCCAGAGAGAGGGTACTTCCAAGACAGGAAACCTTCTGGTAATCGGAAGAAAAGGATCTGGTAAAACAGTTCTTGCGGTTGATATCGTAAAAGCAATCCAGAAACAGAGAAATCTGAAACAGGGTAAAGTAGCGATCGTTACAGGTGAGTCTTTGAATAAGAAAGAACTTACGAATATCATCCAGAAGCTTCGTGGAGGAGCAATCATCATTGAACATGCTGGCAAGCTGAATTCAAGAACGGTAAAAGAACTTAATTATCTGATGGAAAAGAAGACAGGTGAATTACTTTTCGTACTGGAAGATCAGAGAAAACCTCTGGAGCGTCTGATGACAGCTAATCCGGAATTCAAGAAGAAATTCAGTTCGAAACTGGAACTTCCGGTATTCATTAATGATGAGCTGGTAACATTCGGTCAGACATATGCGAAAGAGAATGGATATAAACTGGATGAGATGGGAATCCTTGCACTGTACAGCCGTATCGATGTAATGCAAAGAGAAGACCATGCAGTATCTGTTGCAGAAGTTAAAGAGATCATGGATGAAGCAATTGCTCATTCACAGAAAGCAAATGTAAAACACCTTGCACGAAGAGTATTTGGTAAGGGAACAGATGATTCTGACAGAATTATTCTGAAAGAAGAAGATTTTAAAATTTAAGTCAGATTTTGGAAGAGTTTTGACAAACTAAACTGTCAAAACTCTTTCTTTTTGCCCTTTTGTAAAGTATAATGTTGTTATAAATATGCAACAGAATGCGAGGGGTAATTATGGCTGAAAAAAAGAAGAAACCGTATGAAATAGGCGAGCTGGATCAATACCTTTTCGGACAGGGCAATCATTACGAGATTTATAAGAAGCTGGGTGCACATCTGGTACAGGACGGAAAACAAAAAGGTGTGTATTTTGCGGTATGGGCACCGCATGCACAGGCAGTTTCGGTAGTCGGAGAGTTCAATGAATGGGATACAGAGGCGAACCCGATGAAGAGAGAAGAACCTCTGGGAATCTATACCTGTTTTATACCTGGTGTGAAGAAAAATCAGATGTATAAGTATTGTATTGAGACTTATTCGGGAGAACAGATATTTAAGGCAGATCCATATGCCAATTATGCGGAATTAAGACCTGGAACAGCATCCAGAGTTACAGATATTGAGAATATAAAATGGACGGATACAGAATGGATGACCCACAGAAAGACCTGGAATCATAAGCATAAGCCGATGTCTGTCTATGAGGCACATATTGGTTCCTGGATGCGCCATCCGGGACGGGAAGATGAAGGTTTCTATACATATAGAGAGTTTGCCAGAGCAATTACCAAATATATTAAAGAAATGGGTTATACACATGTGGAGCTGATGGGGATCGCGGAGCATCCGTTTGACGGTTCCTGGGGATATCAGGTGACTGGTTATTATGCACCGACATCCCGGTATGGGACACCGGAAGATTTCGCATGGATGATCAATTATCTGCATAGAAATAAGATCGGTATCATTCTGGACTGGGTACCGGCCCATTTCCCGAAGGATGCACATGGACTTGCTGATTTTGACGGAACTGCGACGTATGAATATGCAGATCCAAGACTTGGAGAACATCCGGACTGGGGAACAAAAGTGTTTGACTTTGGAAAAAATGAAGTCCGCAATTTCCTGATCTCCAATGCATTGTTCTGGATTGAAAAATTCCATATAGACGGACTTCGTGTAGATGCTGTTGCGTCTATGTTATATCTGGATTATGGACGGAAAGATGGCGAATGGGTAGCGAATAAGTATGGTGAGAATAAGAACCTTGAAGTGATTGATTTCTTCAAACATTTGAACTCTGTTGTTCTTGGAAGAAATCCGGGAGCACTCATGATCGCAGAAGAATCTACAGCATGGCCGAAGGTTACCGGTGATGTGGAAGAAGGCGGTTTAGGTTTCAGCCTAAAGTGGAATATGGGATGGATGCACGATTTCACGGAATATATGAAGCTGGATCCATATTTCCGTAAGGATAATCATCATCTGATGACATTTGCCATGAGTTATGCATACAGTGAGAATTATATCTTGGTATTGTCGCATGATGAAGTGGTACATCTTAAGTGTTCGATGCTTAATAAGATGCCGGGACTGGGATTTGATAAATATGCTAACCTTAAAGCTGGTTATGCATTCATGATGGGACACGCCGGTAAGAAGCTTCTTTTCATGGGGCAGGAATTCGCACAGCTTCGTGAATGGAGCGAGGAAAGAGAACTTGACTGGTTCCTGTTGGCTGAGCCGGAGCATCAGCAGATGAAAGAGTGGGTAAAAGCGTTGCTTCATCTGTATAAGAGTCATAAGGCGATGTATGAGATGGATCAGAGCTGGGAAGGATTTGAATGGATCAATGCGGATGATGGATACAGAAGTATCTATAGTTTCATGAGACATTCCAAAGGTGCAAAGAAGAATCTGTTGTTCGTCTGCAACTTTACGCCGATGGCAAGAGATGATTACAGAGTCGGAGTTCCGAGAAAGAAACAGTATAAGTTGATTCTGAACAGTGATGAGGAAAAATACGGCGGAACCGGAGAGGTAAGGAAGAAGATCTATAAGGCTGAGGCAAAAGAATGTGATGGAAGACCGTATTCATTTGCTTATAAGCTGCCGCCTTACGGAGTTGCTGTGTTTGAATTTTAAGAGGAGTAATTTTAGGATTATTTAAATTTTGGAATAGAGAGATTTTAATTTGAATGAAGTAAAATAAAAAACGCCGGGAAGTTTTTTTAAGCTTCCCGGTGTTTTTATACCAAAGTGTGCAAGAAAAGCTGCCAGTGGCAGGTTTGCTGTATTGTCATTATAATTCGTTTGTTACTATAATTACCTGCTAATGCTTATGTCTAGTTGGCAGAGCCGTTAGCTGTGGAATCAGACGTATCAGAGTTGGAAGAATCTGATTCGCTGCTGCCTGGTAAGCTGCTCTGAGTATCGGACTGATCATCGGCACTGTTATTCAGTGAAGAATCATCAGCAGAGTTGTCTGTTGTGCCGGCATCTGAAGAATCTGCATCACTGTTCAGAGAATCATTCTGTGTGTCGTCAGACTGATCATCATCAGTATCTTTGCTGTCCTCTGTATTGGCATCGTTTTTGCTCTTATCTGAATTGTCTTTTTTAGAATCGCTTCCGCCGAACAGATCCTTGAAGAATTTCTTGATCTTGCCCCAGAATCCGCTGTCATCGCTGTTGTCATCCGAACTGCTGTCGGAAGAATTATCTGCGCTGTCGGAATTGTTCGAAGAAGAGTTGTCGGAAGAATCCAGTGTGCTGTTACTTACGACATCATCGCCGAGTGCACTGTCATCCGTATTGTTGATGATTCCGCCATCAGAGCTGTCACTGCCGCCGAAGATTCCTTTGATGGAATTCCAGAGGTTGGAGAAGAATCCCTCGCTCTTTCCGTCGATGTTGTTCAGTGTATTCTTCAGTGCTTTGACATCATAGTCATACTGGGAAATGTTCTTTAACAGTTCAGAGATCTTGTCGATCTGTTCCTGTGTCAGAGTGACATCGTTATTCTTGGCAGCATCTTCCACTGCATCCTGAATATCGTTTTCATCTTTTAAGCCGTCTTCAATAACGCTTTCTTTGGCATCATTCATGACATCTTCGGCTTTGTCCTGTCCGATATCATTTGCCAGATCTCCTGTTGTGACAAGTTCGTCGGTTGCGGCAGCCTTCTGATCTTCGTTCAGAGTTGTTCCGGTGGCTTTCTCATAAGCCATCATGATTCCTGTCAGTGCGCCTGTTCCGGATACTTCGATCGGAGAAGCAGCGATAACGTTACAGTTCTCAACACCGGATGTAAGAAGTGTACTGGAGATCATAGAACTTGTAACATAAGTTAAGTTGGAAACCTTTACTTGGATTCCGCCGCTTGTGGTCGGCTCTACATATGAACAGCTGTAGGTACGGGTACCGATCTGTTCTTCCGGAGCGACCCCTTCGAGATATTTTCTTTCATCTGCATTGGTAACTTCGATGACTTCTGCTTTGTCAGAAGAGGTACCAAAGTACTCATACATGGAATTCTTCTGTGAATCTGACAGGTTGGCTCCAAGTGTTACAACTTTAGATGAATCTGCCTTTACGACCAATGGTGCCGCAGTAGAACCAAGTACAACTGCCATGGCAACTGGTAATGCTCTTTTTAAATTTTTCATAATGCGTGGTGTGTTCACCATGCCCCCTTTTTATTAAATATATTTATCCCTGTTACTTCTTAAATATAGCATAAAAAACTATGTTTTCCTAGGAAATATAAATTAACTATTTCTAAAGATTTTCTGTAGACGTGCGTCAAAATCGTTCTGTGATATCATCCCCTGCATGACAGCGATCAGTTCCTGGCCTTTGAAAAAGAGAAATGTCGGAAGAAGATCTGTCTGATACTCAGCTGCGAGAAGTCCGGATTCTGTGGTCTCTACTTCAAAAAAGCGAATGCTGCCGGAATATTTTTTCTGATATTTTTTTTCGAGATCTTCTATAATGGGACGCATCATTGCACATTTTCCACACCAGACGGCGTAGAACATGACTACGGCAAACACGGGATGGTCCGTGCTTTCACCCGCCGGTGCATCGGAAGAAAGCTGCCAGTGACAGGACCTGAAGCTTTCAAAGTTTTGTGTCGTCAGATGTAACATAAGCTTCCACCCTTTCACAGGATTACAGGAGCATAAGATATGCTCTCTATTAATATATGAAAGGAAAGGGAAGAGGTTCCTTTATCTGCGTTTTGCGATCAGTTTGCAGATCGGATTGCCCATGGAAGAGAATTTTGCTTCATATTCGGTCATAATATTTCCCTGGTTCATCTTACTGTCATTATGAAGATCATAGGAAAGCTGATCCAGAACGAACAGTTCGGAAGTCTTAAGTTCTTCTACGGAAAAGTCGAAGAGCGGACGGTTGTCTGTCTTGAATTCTACGGTTCCGTCTGCAGTCAGGACTTTGTCATAAAGCTTGAAAAATTCGTTGGATGTCAGTCTTCTTCTTGCATGGCGGGCCTTTGGCCATGGATCGGAGAAGTTCAGGTAGATACGGGATACTTCCGCCGGGGCGAATACCGTCGGCAGGTCATTCGCATCCATACAGATGAATCGGATGTTGGCAGGAGCTTTTCCTTCGGTTTCCAGTTCCTGGAATTTCTCAACGGCACGTAATAAGACGCTGGAATAGCGTTCGATGCCGACGTAGTTGATCTGTGGGTTTTCGGCTGCGAGAGTCAGAAGAAACTGACCTTTTCCCATACCGATCTCGATGTGCAGCGGTCGTTCATTTTGGAACTCCTGATTCCAGTGTCCGCATAAGCTTTCCGGATTCTTAACAACTTCTTTGCAGGCTTCGAGAACGCTCTCTGCACGTGGTATATTTCTAAGACGCATATGTGTGTTCCTCCTTATAATCAATGGATTTGCAAGGATTTTCTGACATTTTGCAAATCGTTCTTAGTTTAGCGTCTGTGCAGGAAAAAGTCAATGGAAGTGGAAATTGTCAGAAGAATTGAGAAAAATAATACAATATATACAAAATGATAGTGGTAATTTTAGAAAATAGGTGTATTATTATAACATGGATAAAAAAGTAACAATTATTCGTTGTGAAATGTGCAAAAAGGAGGGCGGCTTATGAACTCTGTTATTGAGAAATTGGCTGAAGTGGAAGAAACGGCGGAGGCGATCGTAGAGCATGCCAGACAGCAGAAAAGTGAAATTGAAAAACAGATACAGGAAGAAAGGAATCAATTTGACCGGGACCTGGAAGAAGAGACACAGAAAAAACTGGAGAAGATAAAAGCAAAGTCGCAGCAGGAAGTAGAGAAAGTTCTGGACCGGGAACGGAAGAAGGACCAGAAGGCGATTGATGATCTGAAGAGGGAATACGAAGAAAATCATGACATTTATGCAGAGGAAATCGTAAGACATATGATCGAGGTGTAGCGTATGGGAAATGTGATGGCTTACAGCGGGATCACGACAAAGGTACGTGCGATGTCGGCGAAGCTTCTGAAAGAGAAAGATTATGATACGATCGCAGGTCTTGGTACAGTGACAGAAGCAATTGAATATCTGAAAGACAAGACGGCGTATGCACCATATGTGGAGCGGATGGATGTTTCCTTATATCATAGGGGAAATGTGGAGAAGATCCTGTATCAGTCGTTGTTCGATGATTATTCGAGGATCTTCCGGTTTGCCGGGATGGAGCAGAAGACGTTCTTAAAATTATACTGGAAACGGTATGAAGTCGATCTGATCAACTACTGTTTGAGGATCGTGTTCAATCATTATGAGAAACCATTTGATCTGGAATACAAGAAAGAGTTTTTCAACAGATATTCACAAATTTCCATAGACCGGTTGATAACTTCGAAAAATATCGACGAGCTTGTAGATAACTTACGGGATACGGAATATTATGGTGCGCTTGCCAGAATCAGAGATTCCGGAGCGGGAACGCTGTTTGATTATGATCTGGCATTGGATCTGTATTATTTTTCTACGATGTGGAAAAAGGGAAAACGGGTTCTGAAAGGACATGAGCAGAAGATATTCTTAAAGGACTATGGAATGAAGATCGATCTTCTGAATCTTCAGTGGATCTACCGTGCGAAGAAGTATTATCATATGCTTCCGCCGGATATCTATTCGATGACGATCCCGATCCACTATCGGATAAAAGTAGAAGAATTCAAGACACTGGTGGAGACGCCGACACTGGAACAGTTTGAAGCAGAAGTGGAAAAGACGTACTATGCAGGAAAATATAATTATATGCAGACGGATAAAACACTGGAACAGATGTACCGCGACTGCCTGCGGAAGTTGTACCTGACTGATAAAAGGAATGATCCGTATTCGATCGCGATCGTCAATACGTATCTGTTCCTGAAAGAAGAAGAAATCTATAAACTAACGACAGCCCTTGAGTGTATCCGTTACGGTTTGACGAAGGGAGAGACATTAGGATACTTAGGAGGTGTGAATCAATGATTGTTAAGATGAAGTTCTTAAGCATCAGCGGACCGAAGAATGATATCGACCGTGTCTGCGAGGTGTATCTGTCGAAATACGAGATGCAGCTTGAGAATGCGGCGGCGGAGCTTAAGACGACCGACAACCTGCAGCCTTTTGTGGAAGTCAATCCATACAAAGAGCCGCTTGCGAAGGCAGAACAGTTCAGCGCACTGTTAGCGGATGAAGACCAGAGGATCGATGTATCGATGAATCAGGAGGATATGCTGAACCTGATCCGGGATGTCAATCATGACTATCTGGATCTGCTGGAGAAGAAAGAGTTAACGAAGAAGCAGGTAGATGAATACAAAGAAAAGCTTCTGATCATGGAGCCGTTCCGGACACTGGAACTGGATATGCAGAAATCATTAAAGTATAAATATATGAAAGTCCGGTTCGGACGGGTAGATGTGAATTATTACAAACGTCTGGAAAAATATTTATTTGATGATCTGAATGCGGTATTTATCGAAGGTACGAGGAATGAAAATTATGTATATGGATGTTATTTCGTATCGAATGCGGATTCCAGTAAGGTGGATTCGGTATTCAATTCCTTACATTTTGAAAGGATTGCAATTCCATCCGAATACATAGGAACGCCGGCGCAGGCCTGTGAAGAGCTTGAAAAAGAAATTGAAGAAAAACAGAAAGAGATTGCTGGGATTAAAAAACAGATCAGTGAGCTGATGGCAAAGAATGCCGCAAAGCTCCGAGGTGCGAAGACGCGTCTGGAAGAACTGGCTACGAACTTTGATGTCCGCAAGCTGGCGGCAAGGATTGAAGAGGGAGATAATAAAGAAGACTATTACATCCTGTGCGGATGGATGGGCGAAGATGATGTGAACAAATTCCTGGCGGAATCGAAGAATGATGATAAGGTATTCGTTGTTGTAGAAGAAGACAAGGAGAAATTCTTCGGAGAGCCGCCGACGAAGCTTAAGAATCCAAGGTTCTTCAAGCCGTTCGAGATGTTCATCCGGATGTACGGGCTTCCGGCAAATGATGAGATGGATCCGACGATGTTCGTGGCACTGACGTATACATTTATCTTTGGTGCGATGTTTGGGGATGTCGGCCAGGGCTTATGCCTGTTTGTATTCGGCGGGCTTTTGTACCTGATTAAGAAGATCAACCTGGCTGGGATCATATCCATTGCGGGACTGTTCTCAACATTCTTTGGATTCATGTTCGGAAGTATCTTCGGATTCGAAGATGTGATACAGGCACACTGGTTAAGGCCGGTGGATGCGATGACGAACCTGCCGTTTATCGGACAGCTCAACACAGTATTTGTGGTTGCCATTGCATTTGGCATGGGACTGAATATCCTGGTGATGATCTTTAACGTGATTAATTCGATCAAGAGTCATGATGTGGAAAATATGTTATTTTCCCATAATGGAATCGCGGGACTGGTGTTCTACGGATTCCTGGTGCTGACGATCGTGCTTTACATGACGGGACATAAGGTTCCGGGCAATATCCTGATGGTAATCTTCCTAGGAGTTCCGGTGATCTTGTTCGTATTCAAGGAACCGCTGGGAAATCTGGTGACAAAGCAGCATAAGAAGATGGAAGAGGGCAAGGTAATGTTCTTCGTGCAGGCGTTCTTCGAACTGTTCGAGACGATGCTGAGCTATTTCTCCAATACCATTTCTTATGTGCGTATCGGTGCATTTGCCGTCAGCCATGCGGCGATGATGGAGGTTGTGTTGATGTTATCCGGCGCAAGTGCGGGACACACGAACTGGATCGTGTTCGTGCTTGGAAATGTGCTGGTGTGCGGACTGGAAGGTCTGGTCGTCGGTATCCAGGTACTGCGTCTGGAATATTATGAGATGTTCAGCAGGTTCTATAAGGGAACCGGACGGGAGTTCAAGCCGTTTCACAGCCAGAGTGACGAAAAGTAAAGAAACGATTTAAGTGATTTTGTGATCCAGAGGATAAATCGCCATGCGTTCGAAAGAAGCTGCCAGTGGCAGGTTCTGTAGAGGAAAAATAATAAGACAGAATTCAGAGATATATTTACAGGAGGACAAAAATATGAGCCTGACAGTTAGATTATTGTTAATTGCAACATTGTTACTTAGCATTGTAATTCCATTCGGATATTTCCTGATCGGACAGAGGACGAAGAAGCGTTATAAAAGAGCCATCGGCACGAATGTATTTTTCTTCTTTAGTACTGTCCTGATCGCGGGAATCATGCTCTTTGCGGGAGATCCGGTACAGGCAGCAGAAGCAGCCGGCAATACGGCATCGAACGCAACCGGATTCGGATACCTGGCAGCAGCACTTTCAACCGGTCTTTCCTGCGTCGGTGGTGGTATCGCCGTTGCAAGTGCAGCAAGTGCGGCTCTTGGGGCAATCAGCGAGGATTCCAGTGCACTTGGTAAGTCACTGATCTTCGTAGGTCTTGCAGAAGGTGTGTGTCTGTACGGACTGATCATCTCCTTCATGATCTTAGGTAAATTGTAAGATGAAGATGTATCTGATCAGTGATAATATCGATACTCTGACAGGAATGCGTCTCGCAGGGGTAGACGGAATCGTGGTACATGAAAGAGAAGAACTCCGGTGTGCGATCGAAAATGCCATGGAGGATAAGAATGTAGGTGTGATTCTGCTGACGGAGAAATTCGGAAGAGAATTCCCGGACCTGATAGACGAGATCAAGCTGGAGCGGACGATGCCGCTTCTGATCGAGATTCCTGACAGACACGGGACCGGACGTAAGAAAGATTTTATCACGTCGTATGTAAATGAAGCGATAGGGTTGAAATTATAGACAGGAAGAAGGTGGCACATTTGACAAACGAAGAGAAGATCACGCATATCCGGACGGCGGCGATGGAAGAAGCAAGAGCGGAGGCGAATGCGATCGTAAAGCAGCATGAGGATGCGCTTCGAAGTGTGTTCGAACAGCATCAGATCGAAGCCAGACGGCAGTCGGAGACGAGAGTGCGTGCGGAGAGTGTGACTGCAAAACAGCAGCTGAATATGGCGATGTCAAAGGCGCAGCTTGAATTAAAACGTGAGATGGGAAAGACGCAGACAGAACTTAAGACGGAACTGTTCGAAGAAGTGCAGTTAAAGCTTCTGGCGTTCATGAGAACGGAAGAGTATAAAGAAGTTCTGATCCGTTATATAGAGAAAGCAGCACAGTTTGCATCAGGGATGGCGATGACGATCTATATCAATCCGTCTGATGCAGACAAGAAGACATATCTGGAAGAACGTACGGGAATGACGCTGACGATCAGCAAAGTGGATTTTATCGGCGGGGTGCGTGCGGTTGTGCCTGAGAAGAATGTCCTGGTGGACTATGCATTCAAAGGTGCACTGGAGAATGAATACCAGAAATTCCAGTTCCGGGGAGGTGTAAAGGGTGAGTAGCGGAAAGACAGAAAAGATATATGGCATCAACGGCCCGGTCATTTACCTGAAAGGGAAGACGGATTTTAAGATGTCGGAAATGGTCCATGTGGGAGAAGAAAAGCTGGTTGGCGAAGTCATTTCCCTGGATAAGGACCGGACGACGGTACAGGTGTATGAGGAGACTTCCGGACTGCATCCGGGAGAACTTGTGGAAGGTACGGGAGCGGCAGTGTCGGTTACGCTGGCACCCGGCATCCTGAATAATATCTTTGACGGTATTGAGAGACCGCTGGAGCGGATCGCTGACAAGGGCGGGGCATTTATCACCCGTGGTGTCAGTGTGGACGCACTGGACCGTCAGAAACTCTGGGAGACGCATATCACAGTGGCTGAAGGCGATATGGTACAGGGTGGAACGATCATTGCGGAAGTGCCGGAGACGCGGGCTATCGTGCACAAATGCATGGTTCCGCCGGGAGTAGAAGGGACTGTTGTATCGGTGGTTCCGGATGGTGAATATACGATTGATGAGACGCTGGTTACGATTGAACTGTTCAATGGAGAAAAACGAGAACTTTCGATGACACAGCACTGGCCGATCCGTGTACCGAGACCGGTGAACCGGAGATTCCCGGCAAGTGTGCCGCTGGTAACAGGACAGCGAATTCTGGATACGATGTTCCCGATTGCAAAAGGTGGAACGGCTGCGATCCCGGGAGGATTCGGAACGGGTAAGACGATGACCCAGCATCAGATCGCAAAATGGTCGGATGCGGATATTATCATATATATCGGATGCGGCGAGCGTGGAAATGAGATGACACAGGTTCTGGAAGAGTTTTCGGAGCTGGTCGATCCGAAATCGGGCAATCCATTGATGGACAGAACGACGCTGATCGCCAATACATCGAACATGCCGGTAGCTGCCCGTGAGGCGTCCATTTATACCGGACTGACACTGGCGGAATATTACCGTGACATGGGGTATGATGTGGCGATCATGGCGGATTCGACATCCAGATGGGCAGAGGCACTGCGAGAGCTTTCGGGACGACTGGAAGAGATGCCGGCGGAGGAAGGATTCCCGGCGTATCTGGCATCGAGACTGTCGGCATTCTATGAAAGAGCCGGCATGATGCAGACGTTAAATGGTGCGACAGGATCGGTCTCTATCATCGGAGCGGTATCTCCGCAGGGAGGAGATTTTTCTGAACCGGTTACGCAGAATACGAAGCGTTTTGTGCGCTGCTTCTGGGGACTGGATAAATCCCTGGCGTATGCGAGACATTTCCCTGCGATCCATTGGCTGACGAGTTACAGTGAATATCTGAATGACTTAAGCGGCTGGTATTCGGATCATGTATCGCCGAAATTCGTTGATTACCGGAACCGTCTGATGGCGATCCTGAACCAGGAGAGCAGCCTGATGGAGATTGTAAAACTGATCGGCGGGGATGTGCTTCCGGATGACCAGAAGCTGATCCTGGAGATTGCGAAGGTGATCCGTCTGGGATTCCTGCAGCAGAATGCATTTCATAAGGATGATACGTGTGTATCACTTGAGAAGCAGTTCAAGATGATGGATGTTATTCTGTATCTGTATAAGACGAGCCGGAAACTGGTGGCGATGGGGATGCCGATGTCGGTGCTGAAGGCAGAAGGTATATTTGAGAAGGTCATTGCGATCAAGTATGATGTGCCGAATGACAATCTGCAGTTACTGGATCTGTATAAACTGGATATTGATGACTTTTATAACCGCGTCATCGAGAAAAATGCGTAAAGGGAGGGACGTAAGATGGCAATAGAATATCTTGGACTGAGCAGCATTAATGGCCCTCTCGTCGTACTGGAAGGCGTGGAAAATGCATTTTACGATGAGATCGTGGAATTTATTGTAGATCATGATACGAGGAAAATGGGACGTATCGTGGAGCTGGATGAAGATAAGGCCGTGATCCAGGTATTTGAAGGAACGGAAAATATGTCGCTGGATAATACCCACACGAGGCTTACGGGACATCCGATGGAAGTTGCCGTGTCAGAGGAAATGCTGGGCCGTACATTTAACGGGATCGGGGAAGCAATCGATGGCCTTGGACCGATCACAGATGCTGAGAAGCGGGATGTAAACGGACTTCCGCTGAATCCGGTCAGACGGGAATACCCGAGAAACTATATCCGTACCGGAATCTCGGCAATTGACGGACTGACGACACTGATCCGCGGGCAGAAGCTTCCGATATTCTCAGGAAATGGACTTCCGCATGATCAGCTTGCGGCACAGATCGTCAAGCAGGCTTCGCTTGGTGACAATTCGGATGAACAGTTCGCAGTTGTATTCGGAGCAATGGGTGTGAAGCACGATGTGGCGGAATTCTTCCGTAAGACATTTGAGGAAAGCGGTGTGGCAGACCATGTGTGTATGTTCTTGAACCTGGCGAATGACCCGGTGGTGGAGCGTCTGATCACGCCGAAGGTAGCACTGACGGTAGCAGAGTATCTGGCATTTGAGAAAAATATGCATATTTTGGTTATCCTGACGGATATGACTTCTTTTGCGGAAGCTATGCGTGAAGTGTCTTCTTCCCGTGGCGAGATTCCGTCAAGAAAAGGATATCCGGGATATTTATACAGTGAACTGGCAACGATCTATGAACGTGCCGGTATTGTGGACGGGGCAAATGGTTCCGTAACACAGCTTCCGATCCTGACCATGCCGAATGATGATATTACACATCCGATCCCTGACCTTACCGGATATATCACAGAAGGACAGATCGTACTGGACCGTAATCTTCACGGTCAGGCAGTCTATCCGCCGATCAGTATCCTGCCATCGCTTTCGCGTCTGATGAAGGACGGTATCGGAAAAGGATACACGAGAGAAGATCATCAGGATCTTGCAAACCAGTTATTCTCCGCTTATGCGAAGGTCGGAGAGGCAAGAAACCTTGCTTCCGTTATTGGCGAGGATGAATTGTCGCCGATTGACAAGCAGTATCTGAAGTTCGGTGAAGAATTTGAAAAACGTTATATCGGGCAGGGACCGACGGAGAACCGTACGATGATGGAGACTTTGGATCTTGGATGGGAACTACTTGGACTTCTGCCGAAGGAAGAACTGGACCGTATTGATACGAAGCTGATTGAGAAGTACTGGAAGGATACGCGGGATACGCTGGTGACAGAAGAGTAGGAGGGATGCATATGGATCCGAGAGAATTTCCTACCAAGGGAAATCTGATGCTTGCGAAGAATTCTCTGATGCTTGCGCGTCAGGGCTACGATCTGATGGATAAGAAGCGGAATATTCTTCTGAAAGAACTGATGGGACTGATCGATGAGGCAAAAGATATTCAGGAAGAGATCGATGCGACATTTACAAAAGCATACGCCTGCCTGCAGCGTGCCAATATCGAACACGGGATCAGTAAAGTCCAGGAACTGGCATTTACTGTTCCAATCGAGGATTCTCTGAAGATGCAGACCAGAAGCATCATGGGAACGGAGATCCCGCACATCAAGTATGATGCGAAGCAGAATGATCTGACGTATTCGTTCAGCACGACACATGAGTCGGTGGATATTGCAAGAGAAGCTTTCCGGGAAGTGAAGGAACTTACGATCAAGTTGGCTGAGGTGGAGAACTCGGCGTACCGTCTGGCGGCAAATATCAAGAAGACACAGAAGCGGGCAAATGCGCTTAAGAATATTACGATACCGATGTATACGAATCTGGTGCATACGATCAGTAATGCGCTGGAGGAGAAGGAAAGAGAAGAATTTACACGGTTGAAGGTGATAAAGAGGATGAAAATGTAGAAAAAATGTAAAATAGGCCGGTAGATTTCTGAAAATCTCCCGGCTTATTTCAACGACAAATTTTGCAGAGTAATTCCAGTTATCCCCAACAAAAGAGGAGTTATCCACGGGAAACTGTGGATAACTCCTCTTTTGTCTGATAATTCCGCCGCATTAATCGACATAGAATGACAATGATTATAATGAACGGGATTTTTCTGTACTTACATTGATGCATTCAATTACAGCACCACGCATACCAGCCTTTTCGAGAGCTTCGCAGCCTTCGATGGTTGTTCCGCCCGGTGATGTAACCATGTCTTTTAACTCGCCCGGGTGGATTCCTTTTTCGAGAATCATCTTTGCAGTACCAAGGCAGGTCTGTGCTGCAAGGCGGTATGCCGTTGCACGCGGGAGTCCCTGTTTTACACCGCCGTCAGCCATGGGTTCAATGAACATAGCTACATAAGCAGGACCTCCGCCGCTTAAGCCACAGGCTGCATCTAAGAGGTGCTCCGGAATCATTTCTACCACACCGATCGTGCTGTAGATAGATTTTGCTGCTTCTAATTCGTCCTCTGTCAGATCGTTGTCGGAGCAGAGTGCAAATGCACCTTCGAATACCATTGCAGGGGTGTTAGGAAGAAGTCTTAAAATTCTAGGTGTGCCATCGATCATATTCTGGAGTCTCTCGACAGTGACACCGGCTACGATGGACATCAAAGCTTTTCCATCCGGGGCTTTTTGGCACTGTGACAGAGCTTCTGGTGCATTTTGTGGTTTTACGGCAAGAAGAATGATCTCGCTTTTTTTGTGACCATAGTTATAACCTCCTTGGGGGATAAATTGTTATAGTTTTTTGTTTGGGACGGAGAATTTATAAAAATCCTCCGTCTCCTTATGAACAGAAACTTTAAGGAGTCAGCTTATGAAGCTCCCACGCTTTCTCAATACTTCCCGGTGTTTCCATCAATAATTTCGTACCTTCTGCCATACATCTTGCAACATAGAGCATACCTTTCTGTCCGATAGTCATACCGGCCTGTTTGGCAGCAGCCCAGTGATGAAGCGGGGTGCCTTTACACATCGTAGCGGCACTTAAGGTGATCAGCGGAACCGTGTGGCTGACCTGTGAAGCATCTGTGCCGATAGCGATCGGAACCGGCTCATCTTCAAGCGGTTCCAGGCCGGAGAATAGTGTTCCGTCATTGATGAGCCCGGCTTCTTCTGTAATCTGCTTTGCGAAATCCAGTTCTTCCGGTGTATAAGTCGGTGTCGGGACTTGGGTCATGGCATCGTAATATAATTCTGTCAGTACCCGGTTAACTTTCATCTCACTGCAGCTTGCAACCAGTTCGATATCGACGGTGGTGTCTGTCATAAGAGCGGCACCTCTTGCGCAATTGTCTACACGTTCGCTTGCATCTTCGGTGCGGGAACGTAAGTAGGAGCGGATGAAATAATTTGTCTTCGCGATATCCGGAACAACATTTGCCGGAAGGCCGTTATCAATGTAGGCATAATGCATGCGGACATCTCCCGGTACGTGCTCACGGAGATAGTTGACGCCTACATTCATAAGTTCAGCGGCATCGAGGGCACTGCGTCCCTTTTCAGGAGCTTTGGCGGCATGGGAACTGATTCCGTGGAATGTGTAGTTCTTAATGTCCTGTGCCTGCCAGATATCGTTGCTGACACGGTTGCGGTCGAATGGATGCCAGGTAATAGCAACATCGAGGTCATCAAAGACTCCCTGATCGTTCATCACGATCTTGCCGGACATGATCTCTTCGGCCGGGCAGCCGTAGACGCGGATCGTTCCGGCAGCACCGGTTGCTTCCATATCGGCTTTTAATGCGCAGGCCGCTGCGGCAACAGCAGTTCCAAGCAGGTTGTGTCCGCAGGCGTGTCCGACACCTGCCAGAGCATCATACTCAGCCAGGAATCCAAGGAGTGGTTTTCCACTTCCCCAGACTGCGGTAAATGAGGTGTCGATACCGGCTGTTTTCCATGTTATTTTAAATCCCTGGCTTTCCAGATAATCTGCCAGGCATTTGGAAGAAAGTGTCTCCTGATATGCAAGTTCCGGGTGATGGAAAATGTAATCGGCAGTATGTACAAGTTCTTCCTGATGATCGTCGAGCCAGCTGGCAATAATATTGTCAGGTGTATGTTCGGTTGTTAGTTTATTCAAAATATAGATACCTCCTCATAGAATCGGGTGTTTATCTATCATTTTAGCATAGAAAAACAGGATGTAAATAGATTTCATAGCTTTCTTATATGAAAAGTAAAAAAATGTCAATAAGCAGCAAATTCTATTCAACCGGATAAAGACCGTTCAGTACATCCAGATATTCCTGTCCAAATGTATCTACATAATCAGCAAGCGCAAGTTTAACTGCCTCGTCCCCTTTTTCACCAAGATTCAGGATCAGAGCCTGACTGACGGTATATTTTAAATGTGCTGTGTGGAAATTAAAATCTTTCATACAGGAAGTCCCAAGTTTGGCCTTTTTCTCAGCCAGTTCTTTTACCTCTTCCTGCGAGAGCGGGTGTCCCCAGTCGAATTCACAACGCTTGCCGCCCCAGCTCATAGATGTGGCAGTCGGTGTACAGACGAAGTCGGAACGGAAACCCTGGTAAACGGCATTATCTACATTGACGCAATAATATTTCCCATATTCGGTAATGTTATGCTTTTTCCATGCTTCACACCATGCACATTTTGCAATGTAAGTCTGAAGTGTCGGTTCGGTGCGAAGCGTTCCGAAGTCCATTTGTCCGGCGTAATCTGGTTTCCATTCACCGTATGCCTGATTGGTCATGGTAGTCAGTTCATCACCGTGTGCGAGTGCATTTGCCGCCATGCGGGCACCCCGCTCATTTCCATAGGTAGTCATTCCGGCAAGGATTGCGTCTTTTCCGGCTTCACCGCATAATTCAATTGCATGTTTGGCGAGAAATGCGAACATCATGGCATGATGTTCGATTTTGCAGCTGACAGGACAGACTTTATTTCCATTTTCACTCATATTAAAAACTCCTTTCGACATTTGTAAGTGATAATCTATTTATTACAATACTACATTGCAGTGAAAAAGTCTCGAGAAAAGGCTTGATAAAAAGGAAAAAAGCGGTATGATAGTAAAAAAGAAAAAGCAATTACTTAAAAGTGAGAATAAAGTTGAAAATTAAAGAGGAAAAAAGTATGAGCAGGAAAAAGTTAAAAAATAGAAGACGAAAAGATCGTGCACAGAGAAAGATTCTGATTGCAGCAGTCTGCATAGCAGCAGTGATCATAGGTGTGGGAATCGGCGGGCATGTTATAAAAAAGAATGCCGGTAAAACGATGACAACGGCCGAGACGGAAAGTAAAAAGGCAGTATCAAAGAAAAAAGCAACTGCAAAAAAACTTACGATCAATGAGAATGAAACTGATGCATCCAATAAAGAAAATCAAGGCCAAAAAGATCAGGCAGATGACAGAAGTGAATTTGCAGTTCAACCAGGAAGAAAAGTGGGTACAACAGAACAATCGGATGAAAAAGTTGTCTATCTGACGTTGGATGACGGACCGTCTAAGAATACGCAGGCGGTGCTGGACATTTTGGATAAATACAATGCGAAAGCAACATTTTTTGTTACAGGAGCCATGCCGGAATATAAAGATATGATCAAAAAGGCTTATGATAAGGGACATACGATCGGAATGCATACATATTCTCATGATTACGCAAAGGTGTATGCATCTGTTGATGCATATTTTCAGGATCTTGACCAGATTGGACAGCTTGTAAAAGAAGAGATCGGCTATGTTCCGTGTTTTATCAGATTTCCGGGAGGATCTTCGAATACCATATCTGCAAGTTACACGAAGGGAATTATGACAACGCTTACGCAGGAGGTTCAGGCAAGAGGATATCAATATTATGACTGGAATGGAAGTTCGGGAGACGGGGCCGTGAGGACAACGGAACAGCTTGTGGATCAGGCAACCAGTTTCCATGACAATAATATCATCCTGCTGTCACATGATTCCGAGACCAAAGATACAACTGTGGAAGCGCTGCCGAAAATTATTGAATATTATCAGTCACAGGGATATGTGTTCAAAGCATTGGGTATTAACAGCTATGTTGCACATCATGGTGTGAATAATTAATTATATATGTAGGGAAATGTGTTGATGGTTGTTGTACTTATGTTGAATAGAATAACGGAAGATCTGGCGGAAAACATGTAAATACAAAGAAGAAAAAAGATGTTATCAACCAGAGTGAGACTACAAAGCCAGGTTCTGTCTCGTGAGGAGAACGGGTCTTGCCGGAAATATATTCAGACATTCCAAATGAAAATATTACACTGGAATAAAAAAGCAGGATGTCTAAGATCAGAAAATTCCGGCCGAGAATCCCGGAATATGTGTAAAAAACAGAAACAGTAAAAAACATTCCGAGAAGCACACCCAGATACCGACAGTAAAAGAACGGTAAAACAACCGGATGCAGAGACAGATATTCCCATATGCTTACGAATAAAAAAGGAAAATATAAAAGTTTCAAATGTTCCCACACGGATTCATTAACCGGGCAGAAAAGTGCAACGATTGGAGACTGCCCGGATAAAAAATACAGGAAATGATTCAGTGTTCCGAGAAAGGCAGCGACCAGGACAAAATGCAGAGCTGTGCCTTGAATGCAGGAGATAATCTCTGTGCAGACAGTATAAAAGATTTTTTTGAAATTGGTTGTAACATAATGGATAATATGGCTCATAAATTCAACCCCCATATCAATATATGAGAAAAATAAAAAAATATGAAAAAAAGTAAAAAAGTACTTGCATTTTTAAAAACCTTATTATATAATAAGTCTTGTCGTTACGGAGAACGTAACACAGACAACCAAAGATGCGCGATTAGCTCAGTTGGTAGAGCACCTGACTCTTAATCAGGGTGTCCAGGGTTCGAACCCCTGATCGCGCACTATTAAATCACTGTTTTTGCAGACTGCGAGCTGCGGGGATGGTGATTTTTTTGTTGCTTATTTCCGGGAAAACTGAGGTCAATAATTTCTGATTGAACTTCGGATAAGTCTTGAGCCGGAAACACGTTCGTGTTAGTATAATCATAATTTACAATAGAAGAAAAGAGTGAGAAGATGAGCAGTCATACACTGGAAGGAAAGAAAAAGACACAAAATGGCGTGAAGCGGCTGATGTTCACGGTGTTTTCGATATTATTGGAAGTGGTGTTCCTGGTTGGAATATTCAAGGGACTGAATGAATATGCAGTAGTTATAGATAATATGACCAGAATATTTGCCGTCATACTGGTTCTGAAAATATATGGAAGAAATGAGACTTCCTCGATGAAGACACCGTGGATCATCCTGATCCTGACACTGCCGATTCTTGGAGTGGCACTCTATTTTCTGATCGGTCTGAACGGCGGAACCTGGAAGATGCGGATGCGCTACAAAAAGATTGATGAGAAGCTTCTGCCTCTTTTGCCGGAGAACAAAGAAGTATTGCAATGTCTGAATGCATCAGATCCGAAAGCGGGAAATGTTTCCAATTATATAGAAAGAAATGCGTGTTATCCGGTGTATCAGAATACGGATGTGATTTATTTTGATGAAGCGGTCAAAGGACTGGAGGCGCAGCTTGCTGATCTTGCGAAGGCGGAGCAATTCATTTTCATGGAATATCATGCAATTGAGGATGAATATGCATGGAGCAGGATCCAGACGGTTCTGGAGGAACGGGTGAAGGCAGGTGTAGAGGTCCGGGTGTTCTATGATGACATGGGATCGATCGGATTCGTCAATCTGAGTTTTGCGAGAAAACTGGAAGCGAAAGGAATTGCCTGCCGGGTATTCAATCCGCTGCTTCCGGGACTTAATATGTTCCTGAATAACCGTGACCACAGAAAGATTACGGTGATTGACGGAAAGGTTGGGTACACAGGCGGTTATAACCTGGCAAATGAGTATTTTAACTATACACATCCATACGGAGAATGGAAGGATACGGGAATCCGTCTGGAAGGGGATGCGGTGGCTTCGCTTACGGCAGCATTTCTGGAGATGTGGGAATCGTCCGGGAAGACCCCGGCCGGTGTGGACGTTCTGGATATAGAGGCACAGAAAAAATATCTGGTACAGCATCCGTATCAGGCGCAGCAGACGGGATATATCCAGCCGTATGCAGATTGTCCGTTAGATGGGATCCAGGTTGGAGAGGATGTCTATATCAGTATCGTCAATAAAGCGGACAGATACTGCTGGTTCATGACGCCGTATCTGATCATCACGGATGAGATGACACATGCCCTTTCGCTGGCGGCCAAGCGCGGTGTGGATGTACGGATCATCACGCCGGGAATTCCGGATAAGAAACTGATCTACAGTATCACCAGGTCGTTCTATCACAATCTGGTACAGGATGGTGTAAGGATCTATGAGTGGACACCGGGGTTCTGTCATGCCAAGATGAGCGTGGCGGATGACTGCATGGCGACTTGCGGCACGATCAATCTGGATTACCGGAGCCTTTATCATCATTTTGAAAATGGATGTTTTATGGCGGACTGTGATGCAGTACTGGACATCCGACGGGATATGGAGCAGACTTTTGAGCAGTGCAGGGAAGTGACGGAGAAGTATAAGTCCGGCCGAAGTGCGACTCTGCGGCTGGGACAGTTGTTCCTGCGATTGTTTGCGGAGCTGTTGTAGGAAAGAAGAAGGTAAAGGGACTGGGAATGCAGGTTTGCATTTCTGGTTCTTTTTATTCTTGCATATTGACATATATCGAGATACGATATATAATAAAACCAAGAAGAAAGAAAATTTTTTTACACTCAACTATCGAAAGCCGATATATAATGAAAGCAAATATAAGAAAGGAGCAATCACTATGAAAGTAAACAAAAATATGGTCTCAGGAAATACCGCAATGTTAATTCTCAAATTGATCTCAGAAAAGGATATGTACGGATATGAAATGATCGATACACTCTCAAAGAGATCGGACAATGTATTCGAATTAAAGGTAGGAACATTGTATCCGCTGCTTCACAGCATGGTACAGTCCGGATATTTGGAAAGTTATAACCAGGAGGCGAACGGGAAACTCAGAAAGTATTACCGGATCACACCTAACGGGAAGAAATATCTGGAGAAAATGATCGAAGAATGGAATGCTTATGCTAATGCAGTTACGAGCATGATCCAGTATTCCGTATAGCACAGGTAAGGCAGTGAAGGTGGCAGAAAAGGACGGTGTTAGATATGAAGGAAAGAGAATATCTGAAAGAACTTGGGAAGAAGATTACCGATTCGTCTGTAAGAAAAGAGATTGTAAATGAATATGAAGCGCATATAGAAGACTGCAAAGCCGCATTAATGGAATCAGGGATGACGGAAGTTGAAGCAGAGGAAGAAGCAGTCCGCCAGATGGGCGATCCGCAGGAAGCAGGTGAAGCAATGGATAAGATCTATCATAAAGTGTTTGATTCCAATATGTTTCTGTGGATGCTGGCACTGGGATGTGTACCAATTGTATGTGTGTGCATTTCTTATCTTATCGCAAGAGATCCAAACGCATTTTTATGGTTGTGGAATGAGGCGCTTGGCTTGAATAAAATCCCGGCAGTTATACACCGGAATATCGGAATCGGATTGGCTGTCTATGGAATCGGATTGAGCTTCTGGGAGAAATACACGGGCAAAGCTTTATTCTATGCAGTCGGAAGAGACTGGGGGCAGGGATGTTACGTTGCAAACAGCGGGCTGGTACTTTTTATCTCGGCATTATGTTTTGCTCCGAGCTTCCCGGTGAAGGGATATGCAGGAATCCTCTGCTGTGTATTGATCGCATGTCTGCTGAATATGGTACTGAGAGGATTTATGAATCTTTTGCAGAGCAGAAGAGAGACCAGACTTTTATGGGAGATCGGAACGGCAGATACCAGAATCAACTGGAAGGGAAAAGGATATCTGTGTGGACATCATATGAAAGTAAGAGTACAGGGATCTGAGAAAGGAACGGAGATCCCGGCAGGAGCACCGGTGATGGTTGTAGGAATGGAGGGATTTAAGCCGGTGGTGGCGCAGGTATAAAGAGAGAGACGTTAGATCTTGGATAGTAAGCGTATATGAAGAGAGACGTTAGATCTCGGATAATAAGCGTGTATGAAAAATGAGAGGCAAAAGTTATGAATAAGACGGAAAAGAGAATGAAGATATTCACGCTGATCATGCAGGTGATCATCCAGGCGGTGCTATTATTTCCGTGGATGAACATGGGGACATGGAAATGCAATGTGCCGGGATATCTGATAAAATTGGCTGCTTCGGGCGATGGGATGAGTTACATAAAGAAAAGTCTGAAGCCTTTGGGAGTACTGGACGGTGCAGATGAACAGATGATGGTTCAGATACTGATGCTGTTCATCTGTGAACTGGTAATGGTACTGGTAATCCAGGTGATAGGAATTGTGAATCTAATACTGGCTTTAAGCAATCACCATAAACTGCTTCTGGATATCATGTCACTGATCGCAGGATGTATGATATCATTTCTTGGGGCAGATGGGGCAGTATTTTCAGATCCGCTGTCACAGGTGTATCCATTTTTACTGGTAGTGCTTCTGGTGATCAATTTGATCGGTGCGAAGCTGATTGATTCGTGGCAGGAAGAGAAAAAGATACAGGAAGAAGTTAAAGCCAGAGAGAAAAATTACAAAGAAGAAAAGAAAAAGCATCTGGAATTTTCGGGGAAGTATCCGAAAGGATTCTATACGGCCCTGTGGAAGAATTTTAAAAGTTCAAAAAGAGATTTTATTGTTTACGTAAGTATGAACCTGCTTCCGGCGACGCTGATATTTTCCGGAGTCGGAATGGCACAGATGCTGGCACCATTTAATAAAGAAGGAAATATACTGACGGGGCATGGAATCACGGCAATTCTGCTGGAATTCCTGATCGTGAGTCTGATCGCATCGCTGATGCTGATGATCACGAATCTGTTGTCATATTTCAGAAAACGGATGAGAAATTACAGTATATTTTCGACTCTGGGAATGCGGAAGTCTACACTTTATGAAGTGCTTGGAGCAGAGATTGTGGCTGGAATTCTGGGAATGCTGATCGGGGGAGCCTGCATCGGAAGTGTGATCTTGTGTATCATCCGCAGAATCTTCATGGCAAGATCCGGAGTGGGAGCACAGCCGGCGAAGATTACAGGATTCACATATTTGATTGCAAGTCTTATCCTGATCGGAATATCCGGGATTGGACTGATGATCCTGCGGGATTTCTTCCTGTACAGGGAACTAAAAAAAATGCAGCTGGGCGATGTGGAAAAGGAGAAGATGCCGGAAAAACGGATCGGTCTGTGGCTTACAATTGGCCTGGTCATTGTGGTATTTGGAATCGTGAATTTCGGAATGCGGAAGAATGCCGAAGGGTTAAGGATACTTTTATTTATCTTCCTGGGCATTTATCTGGCGGAAAAGTTTGGATTTGGATTGTTCCTGAAAGTGCGGAAGCATAAAAAGAGTTATTATGCAAAGTTGATCCCATATAATTCGTTTTATTACCGTTTCAAGAGTACATTCCGTTATGTGTACGTGATCAGTCTTATACCGGTACTGATATTGTTCTTATTTGGAAAAGATATGATCTCAGCGAAGATCGCGCAAAAGCCGGAAGGACTGTTCCCGTATGATTTTGTATGTATGGCAACGGAAGCGGATGAGACATTCTGGAAACAGCTGCAGGAAAAATATGACGTGAAATTCCAGGAGTATCCGATGGTACGCGTGACGAATGTGGATAATTCGGAAAAGCTGGATGATGCCAGAGTAGTGATCATGCCGCAGGGACAGCATATAGGCATCTCGGAGACGACGTATAAAGAACTGAATAAGGCACTTGGAAAGAAAAGTGAAAAAATGAATCTATCTGCTGACGGAAAGGAAATCTATATTATTTACCAACAGGACAAGAGTACGAAGGCACATCCACTGGATTACCTGAATTCGAGAAAAGAGCCGTACCTGCACATCGGACAGCCGATAGAATCTTATGGATTTCTTGATCGGGAAAAGATCTATCCGACACGAACCGTAAAGGGGGAAAAGATGGATATCCTGACAGGTGCATTTCGGCAGGGAAGTGAGGAGAATCTGGTTGTATTTTCGGATGAATATTTTGAAAAGGTTCAGGACGACTGGAAGAAATATAATTGGATCACCGGAGATCCGGTTGAGGAGGGTGAAGCAGAAGAAGGAGTGACGATCCATCACTGGCCGACAAAGCTTGTCCTTTTGAATGTGAAAAATGTAGATTATCAGAAGATAGAAAAAGAGCTCCAGGCTTTTCGGAAGGTACATAAAGAGGATGAAAGATTTGACAAGGATGTATTATCCTGCTATTCCAAACGTACATCGATGGAACAGATTGAAAGCGAACGCTTTATGACAACGGTAGTAGATATATTTATCATGGGAGCATTTCTGCTGGGAAGCGTTCTGGTCATTTACTTGAAATATGAATCTGAGATGACGGACAAGAAGAAGCGGAATCATTTCTTAACCTGTATTGGAATGAGCTCGAAAGAAAGAGAAAAGCTGATCCGGACAGAGACGGGAATCTTTTTCTGGATCCCTGCAGCAGTTGCGGTTGTTATGGTGCCGGTGTTAACCGGGGAGATATGGAACATGCGGGAATATACGAAGGCTGACTGTGTACATTATCTGCGATATCTGTTGATCTTTGCAGTTATATATCTTGTAGTGCAGGGCATCGGTGTAAAGGTGATTGAGCAGTATACAATAAGAAAGGTAGAAGGAAAGCATGAAAGAAATATTAAAGGTAAATAACCTGATCAAGAAATTTCCAAAAGCCGGTGGGGAGATTGATGATGCGGATGCGATTTCGGTACTGAAAGGCATTAACTTTGATGTAGAACAGGGAGAGTACGTCGGAATTATGGGAAAATCCGGCTGTGGAAAGACAACACTTCTGAAGATCCTGGGATTTATGGATCAGCAGACGGACGGAGATGTGATCTTTGACGGTGCGAATACGAATGAGCTGTGGAAAGAAGAACTTACGGATATCAGACGTAGAAAGATCGGATTTGTATTCCAGGATTTTAATCTGATGGACAGTCTTTCGGTAAAAGAAAATATCATGCTTCCGGTATTGCTGGATAAAAAGGAACAGAAAGAATGTGAAGAGAAAGCGGAAGCATTGGAAAAGCAGTTTGGGATTGAACATCTTCAGGAAAAGAATCCTTATGAACTGTCCGGCGGTGAGCGGCAGAGAGTGGCAATCTGCAGGGCGCTGATCAATGATCCGAGTATCATATTTGCAGATGAGCCGACGGGAAACCTCGACTCAAAATCCGGAAAAGTTGTTGCGGAGGAATTCCGGAAAATCAATGAGGAGTTAGGGAAGACCCTTCTGATGGTAACGCATGATCCACAGATGGCAAGCCGGTGTAAGAGAGTGATATTTCTGAAAGACGGATATGTGATGAATGATGTGAGAAAAGAGGGCACGGAAGAAGAATTTTACAGAACGATCATTGGGGAGATGGAGAAGTTTTAAGATGAGATAATATATAGATGGTGATATGGGCTATGCGGCGGAAGATAATTCTGCCGCTTTTTTTACGAAAATTAATCTTGTAATCATATGAACAATATGCTATTCTGAATGCACTTCAAAGAGTGACTTCTACAAACTCTTAAGTATTTCTAGGCCAAAAGGCATCAAGTTTCGACCGTTTCACACCTAAAAATGTCTGAAACATATTTCCGACTTGAGAGAACACGAAAATTTTATAATCTATTCAGGAGGACGTGCCTATGACAAACAAACTTCAACAGTATTTCCCGATGATTCGGACAAGGGAGGAGGTGTTGAATGAGATTGAAAGTAAAAGCAGATTAAAAAATTTATTTTATGAGTGGACAGAGGAAAATCAAAATGAATTTCTGGATTTTTGTACCGGAGTGAAAGGTATAAAAATCATGTATGATTTCATGATAAAAGAAATTCTGAATCCGGAGAATACACCGGAGAGGGTAAATGAATTACTCACACTGCTTCTTGGACAAAGAGTGAGAATCGTAGATGTATTACCAAATGACGGGACAAGATTAGCGGATGAATCTACGCTTCTTATTACAGATATGGTGGTGCAACTGGAAGATGGAAGTATTGCGAATCTGGAAATTCAGAAAATCGGATATTATTTTCCGGGAGAAAGAAGTGCCTGTTACTCGGCGGATCTGTTGCTTCGGCAGTATAAGAGAGTGAGAGGAATCAAAGGAAAACGATTCTCTTACAGAGATATCAAACAGGTGTACACGATCGTGTTATTCGAAAAAAGTCCAACCGAATTCCAGAAATTTTCCAATAATTATATCCATCGGTTTATGCAAAAATCTGATACAGGGGTAAATATAAATTTATTACAGGAATATCTGTTCATACCTCTTGACATATTCAAAAAGAATCAGCAAAATGAAAATAGAAGTGTAAAAATAGAAAATCGGCTGGAGGCATGGCTTGCATTTTTCTGCATGGATGATCCGGAGACAATTATAGAAATTATAGAGAAATATCCGGATTTTAAAGAAATGTATGAACAGGCTTATGATGTCTGCCGGAATATCGAAGAGGTGATGCAGATGTTTTCGAAAGAATTGCTGGAGTTAGACAGGAATACAGTAAAGCTGATGATTGATGATATGCAGAAGGAGATAGACTGCCAGAGAGAGCAGTTGAGTCAGAAGGATGAGGAGATGTTAGAAATGAGGAAAGAAATACAACGATTACAGCAGCTATTGGATAAAAAATAGCATGAAAAATGTCAAAAGAATTGTTTTAGATACTTATAAAAATAACTAGTCAGTTGAAAGAGGTGATGTAGATGTTTTCGGAAGAATTGTTAGAATTAGATCGAAATACAGTAGAATTCATGATTGAAGATATGCGGAGGCAGATAGAAGAGAAAGATGAGCAGATAAAACAACTAGATGAGCAGATAAAACAGAAAGATGAGCAGTCAAGACAACTGGATGAACAGATAAGACAACGGAATAAACAAATAAAAGAAAGTGATAAGCAAATAAGACAACTGGATGAACAGATAAAAGAAAGTGATAGGCAGATAGGACAGTTGGATGAACAGATAAAAGAAAGCGATAGGCAGATAAGACAGTTGGATGAACAGATAAAACAATCAGAACAAGAAATACAAAAAATGGAGGAAGCAAAAGAGTAATACATAGCCTGGCTGTCTCAGGAACGTGAAACAGCCAGACCGCTTACCTCAAAGCATGTAATCCAGGGATATTCCATATAATTGATGCTGATATCCCCGGTTACAGTAACCCCATCAGGCAGATAATAGACATTTCCAAGAGGACTGGTCTCGCAGACATACCCCTGTGCGAGCATGTCCTCTTTTTCTTTATCGGTAAATCCTACCGATATCTCCAGACGCGGAGGGGCACATCAACTGGTGATTGTTTCGATGGAAAGTATGATGTTGCGGAATCCGCGTTTATTCATATAGGCAATAGCATTGTCGTTCGGGTGTACCATATGTTCAATTCCTTTCATAATTTAATAATATTACAGCAGTAATTGTAAAACAAAGTCCACAGATGGAAAGAATACCTGGTGTTTCGGCATAGAGTACCGCTCCGAATAACATGGCGGCGGCAGGTTCGCTGGAAGCGAGAATCGATGCCTTGCCGGCCTCCATATAGCGCATGGATAAAGAATATAGTGCATAAGGCAGGACGGATGATACCAGCGCATGAATAACCAGGATAAAAAAGGTGGTCCTTTGCCCTGAGACAATCATACCGCTTAAAGAGTGTATATTACTGAAAGGCAGCATTGTCATGCCGGAAAAGAGTGTGCCGTAAAAAGTAATCGTCAGGAAATGATATCCTTTTTGTGTGACTTTTTTGCTTATGATTCCATATACAGCATAGAAAAAGCTTGCCAGAATTCCGCAGAGAATTCCTGTTATGCTCCAGGAAAGTCCATTGCTTTCCAGTACTCCGCTTACCAGTACACAGCCAATGAGTGCGAGTGTTACACAGGTCAGTTTGTGTCTGGTTACTGGTTCATGGAAGAATATAGCAGCCAGAAACAGAACAAAGACTGGAGACATGGCAAGTAACACGGCAGAAAGTGCAAGAGATCCTTTCGTAACGGAAATATTATAAAAGACACTGAGGGCGGTCATGCCGATCATGCCGCTTCCGATAAAAAGCCAGAAGTCACGCCGATGTACATAAAATAAATGTCGGTTATAGAATAGAATCCATATGCCAGTGATCAGAGCTGCAAGCAACATCCGGAAACTAATGATGGAAAAGTTGTCGAGCCCATCGTGTTCCAGTGTACGGACAAAGATTCCGGCAGCACCCCAGCAGATGCCGGAGAAAAATGGCAGTAACCAGGCGTATTTGGTAAGTTTCTGATTCATAAGTACCCCAATCCTTTGTAAATATAATAAATTAAGTATATCACAAAAACGGACATTGTTATGAGAACATGTCCGTTTTGTGCATTTTTATGAATCACTATAATCGATCAGAATTATCTTTCAAATGAATATATTCTGCTACAGACCGGTCAAAAGTCTTGATATGCTGGAACAGCCAGTCTACGACATTGCGCTTTACCTGTTCGATAAACTGATCATCAGGTCCTTCGTTTTCATTAAGATAATCATATAATTCCTGAATGGATTTCTTGAATTCTTCATGTTTGGCATGATGTGCGGCAAGTTCCGGGTAAGATACTTTTTTCTGCAGATCTTCTTCTTCCTGAAAATGGAAATTCGTATATTCATCAAGATAATCTAACATTTTGATTGCTTTGATCTTACTGTCACTGGATTCGCATGCTGCAACGAACTGCCGGATGCGGTCAATCAGTTCCTGATGCTGGGAATCGATGGTCTTGTTGCCTGTAATTAAGTTATCGTCAAATGTAATATTCATAGAGAAACCTCCTGTCTTTGATACGCATTGAATCCCAGTCTCGCATAGTCTATAATGAATCATAGAAATTGTTATCAGCAGAGAAAAGGATTGGATTATGAAGTTACAACAGTTACAGATATTTCAGAACCTGACAGAAGAAGAACTGGAAAAAAGTCTTGTCTGTTCACAGGCTGTAGTAAAGAAATATCCGAAAGGTACCTATATTTTCCGCCAGGGTGATGCACCGTTAAAATTATATTTCATATTGGAAGGAATGGTTGAGCTTGGCAGTATCAACCTGAATGGCAAGATTACTCGAAGCAGTTATGTTACGGTGGGTGAGGAGTTTGGCGAAGTAGAACTATTTCTGCGCCAGTCTGCTTACTCCGGTTATGCAAAAGCAAAAAGTGAAGTGTCGGTTCTGGAGGTTTCACAGAATTTCTTTGGCGGAAGATGCGAAAGAAATTGTGTACATCACAGTAAGGTTGTGTTCAATATGCTTCAGCTTTTTGCGGAAAAAGCAGAGAAATGTAACCGTCAGATAGAGGTTCTTACCAGTGGAAACTTACGTCAGCGTGTAGCGGCGTACCTGTTGGAAAACTGTGATCCGGACTACCGGGTTCGTCTGCATATGAACAGGGAAGATCTGGCAGTATATCTGAATACTACAAGACCATCTCTGTCGCGTATGCTGCTTACTTTACAGGATGAAGGTATCATCCGTCTTGTAGGCCGTAAGGTAATTGAGATCACGGATTATGAAAGGCTGCAGGAAGAAGAGTAATCAATAGTAATTAATCTTCTGCAACAAATACCTCTTTTCCTAATCCACAGATTGGACATACCCAGTCATCCGGAATATCTTCAAAGGCTGTGCCCGGTGCGATTCCGTTATCCGGGTCTCCTACAGCTGGGTCATATTCGTAGCCACATGGTTCACATACATATTTTTTCATAATTAAAATCTCCTTTTTATTAAAACTTAGTTGGTGTTAACTGGTGTTGTACAACTTATGTTGTGATTAGAGTATATAGCTTTTATAGGAAATGGTTTGTAACAAATGTTACGAAACAACAAAAAATGATAATTTGTTATATGGATTAAGATTGACAGAGATTAATTTTATAAATGAAGAAATATCGGCACAACAACTTCATATTATCAGTATCTTTGAATGCAAAAATCAATACAGGGAATGCGTCTTAAGTATTCTTAACTATGTGCCACACTTTACCCGTCACAAAATTAAAAATGCAACAGATTTCGTAAAAAAATATCACCAAAATTTAGACCACATTTCAAACATTTATTTTAACAAAATTACCTCTTTCATTTTCGCCTGTTATAGAGTATCATATTACTTGCACAATATCTTGTGCGGAAATGATGTTAAAAAAACAATATTTAGTAGTATTTGAGGGTGAGCACATACTACATCGGCAATAAAAACAAGAGAGGGATAAACATGAACGCAGAAATAAAGACGAACGTAATTAAGAGAAACGGCGAAGAGGTAGCCTTCGACCTGGAGAAGATCATTAATGCGATCAAAGGTGCAAACAAGGACGTCGATAAACTGCATCGGATGAATGAATATCAGATTATGGCAGTGGCGGACAACGTTGCAAAGAAAATTGAGGAATCCACTCATGCTGTCAATGTAGAAGATATACAGGATATGGTAGAGACTGGAATTATGGAACTGCGCGGCTATGAAGTCGCACAGAAATATGTGCGCTATCGTTATAAAAGAGAACTGATGAGAAAGACGAATACAACAGATAACGGAATTCTTGCACTTCTGGATCATATGAATGAAGAGGTGAATCAGGAGAACTCTAACAAGAATCCTGTGATCAACTCTACACAGCGTGATTATATGGCCGGAGAAGTAAGTAAGGACTTGTCAAGACGTGTCCTTCTTCCAGAAGAGGTTGTACGTGCGCATGAAGCGGGAATCATTCATTTCCATGATTCCGACTATTTCGCACAGAAAGAGCATAACTGTGACCTGATCAATCTTCAGGATATGCTTCAGAATGGAACTGTCATTAGTGAGACCATGATCGAGAAGCCGCACAGCTTCTTTACAGCATGTAATGTAACGACACAGATCGTTGCACAGGTAGCAAGTAACCAGTACGGCGGACAGTCATTTACACTGGCACATCTGGCACCGTTTGTCGATATCAGCCGTAAGAAGATCCGCAGAAATGTAATCGCAGAGCGTGAAGAATGCGGAGAAGCTTTAGATGAGACAATTATCAATAAGGTGACAGAGCGCCGTTTAAGAGAAGAAGTAAAGAGTGGTATCCAGACAATTCAGTATCAGCTTATCACATTAATGACATGTAACGGTCAGGCACCATTTGTGACGATGTTCATGTATCTGGATGAGGTAGAAGAAGGCAGAACCCGTGATGACCTGGCTATGATCATTGAAGAAGTGATGATTCAGAGAATGCAGGGAGTAAAGAATGAAAAAGGTGTATGGATCACACCGGCATTCCCGAAACTGATCTATGTACTGGATGAGGATAATATTACAGAAGATTCCAAATACTGGCATCTGACAGAACTGGCAGCAAAATGTACCGCAAAACGTATGGTACCGGACTACATCTCTGCCAAGATTATGAAAGAGATGAAGAATGGAGAAGTATATCCTTGTATGGGATGCCGTTCGTTCCTGACGGTAGAAGACAGCCAGAGAAATCCGGACGGAAGCCATAAGTTCTATGGACGTTTTAACCAGGGAGTTGTAACGATCAACTTAGTTGATGTTGCATGTTCATCAGAAGGAGATATGGAGAAATTCTGGAAGATCCTGGATGAGCGTCTGGAATTATGTCACAGAGCACTGAGATGCAGACATGAACGTCTCCTGGGAACGGTTTCCGATGTTGCTCCGATTCTGTGGCAGAACGGTGCACTTGCAAGACTGAAGAAGGGTGAGACGATCGATAAATTATTATTTAATGGTTACTCCACTATTTCGCTTGGATATGCAGGACTTTATGAGATGTGTGTACGTATGCTTGGCAAATCACATACCGATCCCGCAGCAAGACCATTTGCAATGCAGGTAATGCAGAAGTTAAATGATAAATGTGAAGAGTGGAAAAAAGCAGAGAATATCAGCTATTCTGTATACGGAACACCGATGGAATCTACCACATACAAATTTGCAAAATGTCTGCAGAAGCGTTTTGGAATCATCAAGGGTGTAACAGATAAGAATTATATTACGAACAGCTATCATGTACATGTATCAGAGAAGATTGATGCATTCAAGAAACTGAAATTCGAAGCCGATTTCCAGAAGCTTTCACCGGGTGGAGCAATCAGTTACATCGAAGTACCGAATATGCAGAACAATATTCCGGCAGTACTTTCTGTTATGCAGTATATTTACAATAACATTATGTATGCAGAGCTGAATACAAAGAGTGATTACTGTGAATGCTGTGGATATGACGGAGAGATCCAGATTAAAGAAGATGAGAATGGAAAGCTGATCTGGGAATGCCCGAACTGTGGTAATCAGGATCAGGATAAGTTATTTGTGGCAAGAAGAACCTGCGGATATATCGGAACACAGTTCTGGAATCAAGGACGTACGCAGGAGATTAAGGACAGAGTATTGCATTTGTAAAACTGCAAGATATAAAGACAGTAAAAAAGGCCTTTTAAGAAGTGAGAAAGCTTTTTGAAAGGCCTTTTTATATCGTATAAAGATAGCTTTTCAAAAGGGCATGCGTTATAATAAAAAAATATGGGGAAAAGAAAATGTCGACAGGAGGATTAAAAAATGACAAAAGATAATGAAAAGTATCAGGCATATGTTCAGATTTTAAATGAAGAGCTGATTCCTGCAATGGGGTGTACGGAACCGATCGCGCTGGCTTATGCGGCTGCAAAGGCAAGAGAAGTACTGGGATGTCTGCCGGACAGAGTCTGTATCGGAGCAAGCGGAAGTATCATTAAGAATGTAAAGAGTGTAATTGTGCCGAATACAAATCATTTAAAAGGAATACCGGCGGCAGCAGCAGCGGGGATTGTTGCAGGAAACGCAGAAAAAGAACTGGAAGTTATCTCCGAGGTAACAGAAGAAGAGACAAAAGAAATCGCAGAATTTCTTGAACATACAGAGATTACGGTAGAACATATCAATAACGGATGTGTATTTGATATTATTGTGGAGGTATTTCACGGGGAAGATAAGGCAAAAGTAAGAATTGCCAACTATCATACGAATATTGTAAGAATAGAAAAGAATGGAGAGATCCTGCTTAATGTACCGGTCGCAGGAGAAAGCGAAGAAGGACTGACAGACAGAAGTCTTCTGGATATGAAATCTATCTGGGATTTTGCAAATACAGTGGACATAGAAGATATCCGGGAAGTGATCGGACGTCAGATAGAATATAATTCTGCAATTGCGGATGAAGGATTGAAAGGAAATTACGGAGCAAACATCGGAAGTGTTCTTCTGGATACTTATGGAAACGATGTACGTACCAGAGCAAAAGCACGTGCGGCGGCAGGTTCCGATGCGCGTATGAACGGATGTGAGCTTCCGGTTGTGATCAATGCGGGAAGCGGTAATCAGGGAATGACCTGTTCTCTTCCGGTTCTGGAATATGCAGATGAATTACAATCCGGAGAGGAAAAGACATACCGCGCACTGGTTCTTTCGAATCTGGTCGCAATCCACCAGAAGACGGGAATCGGGCGACTGTCGGCATATTGTGGTGCAGTAAGTGCGGGTGCGGCAGCCGGAGCCGGAATAGCATATCTTTGTGGCGGTGGTTATGAAGAAGTGATCCATACAGTGGTAAATGCTCTGGCAATTGTATCCGGTATGGTATGTGATGGTGCAAAAGCATCCTGTGCTGCGAAAATCGCTTCATCTGTAGATGCCGGGATTCTTGGATATAATATGTATTTAAGAGGGCAGCAGTTCTATGCCGGTGACGGAATCGTTACAAAAGGAGTAGAGGCAACGATCCAGAATATTGGTCGTCTCGGAAAAGATGGTATGAAAGAGACTAATGAAGAGATCATCAAGATGATGATCAGTGACTAGGGAGAGTATACAGATTATGAATTACGGAAATATCAAAGAGTGTGATATTGCAGACGGACCCGGCGTAAGAGTCAGTTTGTTCGTATCAGGCTGCAGACATCACTGCAAAGGCTGCTTTAATGCAGAGACATGGGATTTCGGATTCGGCCAGCACTATACAGAAGAGACAGAAGCAGAAATATTAAGATTGCTGGGGGCTGGTTTTGTCCAGGGATTTACGCTTCTGGGTGGTGAACCGTTCGAACCGGAGAACCAGCTGGAACTGGTAAAGCTCCTTAAGAAGATAAGAGAAACTTATCCGCAGAAAGATATCTGGTGTTACAGTGGGTATCTTTTTGACCGTGATATGGTTCCGGGAGGATGTGTCCATACAGATGTGACAGAGGAGATGCTGTCGTATATTGATGTACTGGTAGACGGAGAATTCAAGGAAGAATTAAAAGATGTAACACTGGTGTTCAGAGGAAGCCAGAATCAGAGAATCATTGATGTACAGGAAAGCCGGAATCAGGGAACGGTTGTGCTTAAGGATTTTTAACAAAATATAGAAATCTACAGGACCTGCCATTGGCAGCTCATTACGGATGCTTTGGCCGCTGGCAGGTCCTCTTGCATACTTGGGTATAAAAAGGGCAGGAGATTATTTCTCCTGCCAGATGCGTAACATCTTGATGATCTTTTCTTTTTCTGTTACAGAAAAACCACGGAATACATTCAGCATCTCATCATTTAACTGATGCTCTTTCTCATCCAGAGGAGGAATATCTCTTCCGGCATCCAGAATAGTATCCACGGATACGTTGCAGAGCTTAGAGTAATAAAGAAGAACTCTTAAATTAAGCTTTGCTCGATTGTTTTCGACATTACTGACGAAAGGAACAGTACAGTTCAGATCTTTGGCAACCTGTTCCTGAGTGATTCCACGCTCACTCCTTAATTGTTTCATTTTTAATCCCACTTTTGAAAAATCCACTTCGTTCATTGCAAGGCTCCTTTTAATATGTAATGTATAACGAATTTATATAAGTATATATTATTATAAATCTTAGCAATAATCAATACAGAAAAATTTACTTTTTGAATTAAAGATAGTATAATTAAACCAACTTATACAAAAGACAGGATGATAAGACAGAAAAAAGGAGGCAAAATTATGTTAACATGTATTTATGTAGTCGAGAAGATTGATGGTGATTACGCAGAACTCAGACGTGTCGATGCACTTAAGCATGATCCGGAAGAAACCAAGACGGTGGCAAGAGCATTGTTGCCGGGAGATATCATGGAAGGGAATAAGCTTTTATATGAGAATCTGCAGTACCGGATCATCGCCGATTAAAAGAATAAAATACCAAAGAGAACGGATATATCAATTTTGAATGATGATACATATAAAATTGAGATACAAAATTAAATAACGAAAAAAGGAGTGTAACGGCTAAAAAAAGTTGTTACACTCCTTTTTTGTTGCTATGTGTTCAAAAGAAGTGGCAGGTAGCAGGTTTTCTATACTATAGGTGCATAAAGAGCCGCTATTTACGGAGAATGCAATATACAATTAATATAAAATGTCGTTTTTTGGAGATGAGACAATGAGGACATTTTATCAAGAAGAAAATTGAAGAAAAATATCGTTTTGTAGAAAAAGACAGGAAATGAAAAATAAAAATTGTGCATTTTCCTTGTGAAAAAAAGGACGAAGATTGGAACTACCATTTTGACGTGGAAATTTGATGAGAAAAACGGAAAAATTAAAATAAATAAAAGTAAAAATACACAAAAAAATAATAAAAAATTAAGCAAAATGACCATTAGACAAAATGATTGACATTTTCAAAAAATGGCTGTAAACTAGCAAAAAAATTATGAAGGAAGGGGATAGTACGGAAAAGCTTGTTGAAAGCCTTGTTAAAGAACTTAACTGTGAAACCGTATTTACGATCCCGGTATTTGGAGGAATCGCTGTTGACGAAGGTGTTGTTGTAACTTGGATCATCATGGCGGTTCTTACTATTCTCAGTATAGTATTCGTAAGGAATCTAAGTATAGAGAAACCGGGAAAGGTACAGCTTATGCTGGAATCAGTGATCGGCTGGGCACAGGATTTCTTTGAAGGTATTATAGGAAAAGAAAACAAGGGCTATATTCCATATCTGATGACGGTTGCACTTTATCTGGCAATATCAAATGTCATCGGACTGTTAGGATTCAAGCCTCCGACAAAGGACATGAACGTAACAATCGCACTTGCCGTTATGAGTATGTTCGTGATCGAGTGGTCCGGTATCCATAGAAATGGTCTGGTTCACTGGTGCAAACATTTTGCAAAGCCAGTGCCGATCGTAGCACCAATCATGATACTGGAGATCGTGATCCGTCCGCTGTCGCTTTGTATGCGACTGTTTGGTAATATGTTAGGCGGATTTGTAGTCATGGAACTGATCAAAGAGGTCGTTCCGTTAATCGTGCCGATACCGTTTAGTTTTTATTTTGATATATTTGACGGATTATTACAGGCATATGTATTCGTATTCTTAACTGCATTATTTATGACAGAAGAGATGGAATAAGACGAATCAGACATTTACAACATTTAGTATAAGAAAACTTAAGACAAGAAAAGGAGAACAAATTATGAGTGGAACAATTATCGCAATTGGAGCAGGTATCGCAGTACTTACAGGTATCGGAGCCGGTGTTGGTATCGGAATCGCAACAAGCAAAGCAGTAGATGCTATCGCAAGACAGCCGGAAGCAGACGGAAAGATCAGAACTTCCCTGATCCTTGGTTGTGCACTTGCAGAGGCAACCGCTATTTACGGTTTCATTATCGCACTTCTGATCGTCCTTCTTTTGAAATAATGTTTGCTGACGATAACAGATTAAAAGAAGGGAAAGGCAGGTAGAGATATATGCTGAGAATAGATTTTAATCTGGTACTGACGATCATCAACCTGATCGTTCTGTATCTGATTCTCAGAAAATTCCTGTTTCGCCCGGTCATGGACATTATGGAAAAGCGGGAAAAGATGATTGCAGACGGAATCAGCCACGCGAATGAAGAGCAGGACAAAGCCCATGCTCTGAAGAAACAGTATGAAGATGCACTGAATGGAGCAAAAGAAGAATCCACAAAGATGATCGAACAGGCGAAACTGGATGCAAAACAGGAATACAACCAGATCCTGAACGAGGCTAACGAAAAGGCAGACAAGGTTATGAAGACAGCAAGAGAAAGCCTGAATCAGGAAAGAGAACAGGCCTTTGATGATATGAAGGCACAGGTTGCAGGGCTGGCAATGGATGCTGCGAAGAAGATATTACTTGAGAATGCTGACAACATAAGCGGCGTGAATGCATATGACCAGTTTTTGAAAGATGCAGGTGATTCCCATGACAGCGAAGAATAGAAAAGAAGCAGAGCCGGTATTCTGCCAGGTGGCAGCCCTCCGGTATGCGAAAGTTCTGAATGAACTTGGTATTTCGAAAGAAGCTGTCCTGGAGGCAGGGAATATTTTCGAAAAATCACAGGAATTGAAAGCAGCACTGGTTAATCCAGTGATCACAAAAGAGACAAAACACAATATCATTGATAAAGTATTTTCAGAAGAAATGAGAACATTTCTGAAGGTTGTCTGCGATCATGAAAAGATGACGATCGCAGAACAGATCTTTGCGGCATACGAAGAATTACAGAATCAGGCAGCAGGAGTTAAGACAGTCTATCTTCGTTATACAGCGCTTCCAAGTGAAGAACAAAAGAAACAGATGGGTGACTTTATCAAGAAGAAATACGGTGCCGGAGACATCAAATGGGTTATGGCAGAAGACAAGGCACTGATCGGCGGATTCATCCTGCAGGTTGACGGAAAAGAATATGACTACAGTGTGCAGGGCCGTCTGAACCGCTTAGAGCGGAAATTAACGAATTAACATGGAGGTGAAGGAATTGAGTGCAATCAGCTCAGATGAAATTATCTCTATATTAAAAGAAGAGATAAAGAATTATGATGTAATAAGCAGAGATCAGGAAGTTGGTACCGTTATCTCTGTTGGTGATGGAATCGCCTCCGTATACGGAATCGACCACGCAATGTATGGCGAGATCGTCACATTGGAGACTGGTCTTAAGGGTATGGTACAGGATATCAAGGAAAATGAGATCAGCTGTATCCTGTTCGGAGATGATTCAGAGATCAAACAGGGCACAAAAGTGTGCCGTACAGGTAAAAAAGCAGGTATTCCGGTAGGTGAAGGCTATATCGGAAGAATCGTAGATGCTCTTGGAGCACCAATCGACGGAAAAGGTGAGATCAAAGCCGACGGATATCGTCCGGTAGAGAATGAGGCACCGGGAATCGTTGACCGTAAGTCGGTAAGCGTTCCGCTTGAGACAGGTATCCTTTCAATCGATTCCATGTTCCCAATCGGACGTGGACAGAGAGAGTTGATCATCGGTGACAGACAGACAGGTAAGACATCCATTGCAACCGATACGATCATCAACCAGAAGGGAAAAGATGTCATCTGTATCTATGTAGCCATCGGACAGAAAGCATCAACCGTAGCAAGACTTGTAAATGACTTAAAAGCACATGATGCACTGGATTACACCACGGTATTCTGCTCAACAGCCAGTGAGTGTGCACCGCTTCAGTATATCGTACCTTATTCAGCAACAGCACTTGCAGAGTATTTCATGTATCAGGGAAAAGATGTATTGATCGTATATGATGATCTTTCCAAACATGCGGTAGCTTACCGTGCCATTTCTCTGTTACTTGGACGTTCACCTGGACGAGAAGCTTATCCTGGTGATGTATTCTACTTACATTCAAGACTGCTTGAACGAAGCAGCCGATTAAGCGAGGAAGCAGGCGGTGGTTCTATCACAGCACTTCCGATCATTGAGACACAGGCAGGAGATGTATCTGCATACATTCCTACCAACGTTATCTCCATCACAGACGGACAGATCTTCCTGGAGAGTGACCTGTTCAATGCCGGTATGCGTCCGGCCGTTAACGTTGGTCTTTCTGTATCCCGTGTAGGTGGAGCTGCACAGACAAAGGCTATGAAGAAAGCCAGTGGTAGTGTTCGTATCGACCTGGCACAGGCACGAGAGATGGAATCATTTACCCAGTTCAGTTCAGACCTTGACGAGGCAACAAAGAATCAGCTGAAATACGGAAGTTGTCTGACAGAACTTTTGAAACAGCCTCTGGGACGTCCGTTAAGTCTTCATGAGCAGGTTATCACACTTTGTGTCGCTACTAATAAACTGATGCTTGATATTGACACAAAGAAGATCAAAGAATTCCAGATGGATATGCTTGCATTCTTCGACAGAGAACATAAAGAAATCGGCAAAGCGATCGATGAGAAGAAAGTTCTGGATGATGAACTGAAAGAGCAGATTCTTGCAGCAGCAAAGGAATTCAAGGAAAGAAGATAAGCGGGTGTAGCTATGGCAAATGCAAAAGAGATTAAGGAAAGAATGGCCAGCATCGAAGAGACGAGAAAGATAACAAATGCCATGTATCTGATCTCTTCTTCGAAGATGAAACAGGCCAAGAAAAAGCTTGCTGACACAGAACCTTTCTTCTATGCCATGCAGGCAGAGATCGCCAGAATTTTGCGGCATGTGCCGGATATGCACAGCCAGTTCTTTGATGGCCGTGAGAGTATCCCGGCTGAGGAAAGAAAGATTGGCTATATCGTTGTCACCGCAGATAAAGGACTTGCAGGAGCATATAATCATAACGTGATCAAGGCAACGGAAGAACTGTTAAAAAAACCGGGAAAACACAAATTATTCGTACTTGGAGAAGCTGGAAGACAGTACTTTGCCAAGAGGGAAGGAATTGAGATGGATACTCAGTTCCGTTACACCGTTCAGAATCCGACATTACACAGATCGAGAATCATTTCTTCGGAGATGGTAGAGCAGTTCAGAAATGGAGATCTGGACGAGATCCACATCGTATATACACGTATGATCAATGCAATGACAGCAGAGACGGAGGAACAGAAGCTTCTTCCTATGAAGAAGACAACCTTCCTTCCGGAAGATATGCCGGCTCTTGTCGGAACCGGACTGTATCAGGAAGATATGGTGTTCTGGCCATCTACACACAGTGTGATGGCGAACATTGTTCCGAACTACATCAACGGTATCGTATATGGATGCCTGGTAGAGGCCTACTGCAGTGAGCATAATGCCAGAATGCAGGCAATGCAGAATGCAACAGACAGTGCAACAGATATGCTGAATGAATTAAATATTACTTATAACCGTGTCCGTCAGGCAGACATCACACAGGAATTGACAGAGATCATCGGCGGAGCCAATGCGCAGAAACGGAAGTAAGATACAAAGTTCGCAAATGGCGGAACTGTATACAGAACAAATAATAACCACGAAATAATAAAAAAGAAAGTGGGCAGCAGTAATATGACAAAAGGAAGAATCGTACAGGTCATGGGACCTGTCGTAGACGTAGAATTTAATAGTAGAGAAGAACTTCCATTTATCAAAGATGCTCTGGAAGTAGACAATGGCGGAAAACGCTGCGTCATGGAAGTAGCCCAGCATGTAGGTAACAACATTGCACGTTGTATCATGCTGGCTTCCAGTGAAGGTCTGCAGAAGGGAATGGAAGTTACCGCTACCGGAGCTGGTATCAAAGTGCCGGTAGGTGAGAAGACTCTGGGACGTCTGTTCAATGTACTTGGAGAGACAATCGATAACGGAGAACCAATTAAAGACAGCGAAGAATGGGTTATCCACAGAAAAGCACCAAGCTTTGAAGAGCAGAGCCCTGCTGTCGAAGTATTAGAGACAGGAATCAAGGTCATCGACCTTCTGACACCTTACGCAAAAGGTGGTAAGATCGGTCTGTTCGGTGGTGCCGGTGTAGGTAAGACCGTACTGATCCAGGAACTGATCCATAACATCGCAACAGAGCATGGTGGATATTCCATCTTCACCGGTGTCGGAGAGCGTTCCCGTGAAGGTAATGACTTATGGACAGAAATGAGAGAATCAGGCGTACTTGATAAGACAGCCTTGGTATTCGGACAGATGAATGAGCCGCCTGGATCTCGTATGCGTGTCGCTGAGACAGGACTTACAATGGCAGAATATTTCCGTGATGTAGAGCATCAGAACGTGCTTCTCTTCATCGACAATATCTTCCGTTTCGTACAGGCAGGTTCCGAAGTATCCGCACTTCTCGGACGTATGCCGTCAGCCGTAGGTTATCAGCCGACACTGGCAAATGAAATGGGTGCCCTTCAGGAACGTATCGCTTCTACAAAGAACGGATCTGTAACATCAGTTCAGGCCGTATATGTACCAGCCGATGACTTAACTGACCCGGCTCCTGCAACAACATTCTCACATCTGGATGCGACAACCGTACTTTCCAGAAAGATCGTTGAGCAGGGTATCTACCCAGCCGTAGATCCACTGGATTCTACATCCCGTATCCTGGAGCCTGCAGTTGTAGGTGAGGAGCACTACCAGGTAGCACGTAAGGTACAGGAGATCCTGCAGAAGTACAAAGAGTTACAGGACATCATCGCAATCCTCGGTATGGAAGAATTATCCGAAGAGGATAAGATGACAGTAGCCCGTGCAAGAAAGATCCAGAAATTCCTGTCACAGCCATTCTCAGTAGCTGAGACATTTACCGGTGTTCCTGGAAAATATGTTCCACTGAAAGAAACTGTTCGTGGATTCAAAGCGATCATCGACGGTGAGATGGATGAATATCCGGAAAATGCATTCTTCAATGTAGGTACGATCGAAGACGTGATCGCTAAGGCGAAGGCAGAAGGAGTGGCTTAGTATGAGCACATTTTCATTGAAAATTATATCTACGGATAAGGTCTTCTACGATGGTAAATGTGAATATCTGGTCATCCCGACGATCGACGGGGAGAAAGGTATTCTGGCTCATCATGAGAACATGGTCATCGCAGTGGAGATCGGAGAACTGCGTTTCCGCAAGCCTGATGGTGAGTGGGTAACAGCGGTTGTATCCAAGGGATTTGCAGAGATCGTGAATAACCGTGCTTCTGTACTGGTTAATACGGCAGAGCGTCCGGAAGACATCGATGTGAAGCGTGCAGAGGAAGCAAAGGAACGTGCCGAAGAACAGCTTCGTCAGAAGCAGAGCATTCAGGAGTATTATCTGTCACAGGCTTCTATGGCCCGTGCCATGACACGACTGAAAGCGTCCAGAAACAGACGCGGGGATATTTAGAATCGCAAAAAAACGAACTATTTTCGTAAATAAAATTATATAAGTAATGAAGAAGTTCTTCTATAATTAGTGTATAATAGCCATTAGCTGTTTACATATTATAGGAGGACTTTTTTTATGAGTGAAACAGGGAATGGAAGAAAAAACTGGACAAGAGTTGTCGCGGCGGTAGGACTTGTATTTCTGGCAGTTGCCATCGCACTTCTGATCGGACTCCTTTTTGGTATCGTTCAGGGATTCCTGGTATCTTATCTTGAAATCCAGCCATTCATCGTATCACTTGCAGGTATGTTCTTTGGACGTGGTATGACATCAATCATCAGTACTGATATGATTTCTATCAAAAATAAGACATTCCTTGCATGGGCTAATTATAAGATTTATCTCCCAATCGGATCATACAGCCGTCGTGGAAAATTCATTCCGGCATACATATATCCGACTGTTATCATCGCAATACTGATCTTTATTGTCGTTCTGGACGGACTGCTTGCAGGATGCGGCGGATTCCTCTTCTGCTTAAACAGCTGTTCCGGATTCGTAGAGCAGGCCAAAGGTCTTGAAATGGATGCGATCTCAGCTTCCGTTATCGGTGGTACACTGTTAAGCGGTGGTGTAGGAACACCATTTGGTACAGTCTTTGGTGTATTGATCAAAGGAACGATCTCAAGTCTTATCACCACACAGGGAACACTTTCCAGCTGGTGGGTACGTATCGCACTTTCCGCATTACTGTGCTTCTTCATTGTATTACAGTCAATCATCGGAAGTATGAAGAAAAAGAATTAGAGATCATACATAAAACTGACAAACCTCAATATGATATATATAAATTAAATCTATGTACAAAAAAGGATTCTGCATTGCAGAATCCTTTTTGTATTGCGTGCGTTATCTTGTATGACGTCTGTAACTTGCAGGTGTCTCTTCGTATTTTTCCTGAAATAATTTGTAGAAATATCCCTTGTTATGATATCCTACCGAATCGGCAATCTCTTCGATACTCTTGTCAGTCGACACAAGCAGATGTTCCGCACGTTCCAGCCGGATCTGCTGGACATAAGCGGAATAGGTAAGTCCGGTCTTTCGTTTGATCAGGCGGTTGAAGTAATCCTCCTGATAGTGGAATTCATCCACCAGATCCTGGATGGTGATATCTCTGAAATGTGCCCGGATATAGTCCGAAATCTCTTCGAATACGATCCAGTTCATCGTCTGCTTCTGCTCTTTGGAAAGAGAAAAATCATACTGTGTACTTAAGATCCGGAAGATCCGGAATAACAGACCTTTTGTAATATATCTGGAACCACTGTCCGGCGAATAAGATTCTTTCAAAAGCAACAAAAGACTGTCGTCCAGAGATTCGCTTGCCCCGTCGGATGGTCGGAAATGCAGAAATTGCTGGACATCCTTTTGCTTTAACAATGCAGACTGCAGGAAGGAAAGAATCTTCTGCGGGGTACTGTTCTCATTCATGATCTCCGTAAACATATCGTTGGCAATTCCGATAAAAAGTACGACCCCAGACTGGTCTGTCAGGCAGTCCTGGTGCAGACAGTTTTTGTCGATCAGGCAGAGATCACCTTTCTGAAAGACTACATCTTTATTCAATATCCGTTGGTGAAATTCTCCTTCCACAACATAGGAAAGTTCCAGATAATCATGCGTGTGAAGCTGCGTATATTTCCCTTCCGAATAGGAATAATGATAGCAGAAATTCTCCGGAGACGGCATCATCGTTGCATACAGGTTACCGGGAGAATCGAAGTTCCAGCATAATAAGAAGCTGCGGTCCTGACCGAGTAACGGATACGTCTTGACTTCCTGAACGGATTTGGAATATTCCGGACAGACAAGTCTTGCGCCTAATTTATGGTTTTCCGGAAGAAGCCGTGTATCGGGTCCTGTGATCCGGCGGCAAAAATCGGATAAATTCATATAAAATACCTCCTTGGATTCTCCTTAGATTATATCATAACAGAGGTCGGAATAGGTAACTATTTTCCCAAAAGTGCAGAGTTAAGAAATTGAGAAAACAAGTCCATATTTTTATAATAGAGACATAATGAAGCTGTAAATGAAACAGAAAATTTGAGCGAAAAGGAGTAATTAAACATGTTAAAAACAAAGAATTATCAGTTTTGGTTCTGCACAGGATCACAGGATCTTTATGGAGATGAGTGTCTTGCACACGTAGCAGAGCATTCAAAGATTATCGTAGATGCATTGAACAAATCAGGAAACCTTCCATATGAAGTAGTATGGAAACCAACCATGATCACAAACGAAGTAATCAGAAAGACATTCAACGAAGCTAACACAGACGAGAACTGTGCCGGTGTTATCACATGGATGCATACATTCTCTCCTGCAAAATCATGGATCTTAGGATTACAGGAATACAGAAAACCATTACTTCACTTACATACACAGTTCAACCGTGAAATCCCATACGACACAATCGACATGGACTTCATGAACGAGAACCAGGCAGCACATGGTGACAGAGAGTACGGACACATCTTCAGCCGTCTGAACATGGAACGCAAAGTTGTTGCAGGATACTGGGAAGACGAAGACGTTCAGAAACAGATTGGATCATGGATGCGTACAGCAGTAGGTGTTGTAGAAAGCAGCCACGTCAGAGTTATGCGTGTAGCTGACAACATGAGAAACGTAGCCGTAACAGAAGGCGACAAAGTAGAAGCTCAGATCAAATTCGGATGGGAAGTAGATGCTTATCCTGTAAATGAAGTTGTAGAAGCTGTTAATGCAGTATCTCAGGCTGATATCGACACATTAGTAGAAGAATACTATGACAAATATGACATCCTTCTTGAAGGAAGAGATGAGAAAGAATTCCGTGAGCATGTAGCAGTACAGGCTGGAATCGAACTTGGATTTGAAAGATTCCTGGATGAGAATAACTATCAGGCAGTTGTAACACACTTCGGAGATCTTGGCGGACTGAAACAGCTTCCAGGACTTGCAATGCAGAGACTGATGGAAAAAGGATACGGATTCGGAGCAGAAGGTGACTGGAAGACAGCTGCTATGGTTCGTGTTATGAAGATCATGACTCAGGGAATGAAGGACGCTAAGGGAACTTCATTCATGGAAGATTACACATACAACCTTGTATCAGGTAAAGAAGGCGTTCTGGAAGCTCACATGCTGGAAGTTTGCCCGACAATCGCAGATGGCAAGATCAGCATCAAAGAGCAGCCACTTAGCATGGGTAACAGAGAAGATCCTGCAAGACTTGTATTCACATCTAAGACAGGTCCGGCTATCGCAACATCTCTGATCGACCTTGGTGACAGATTCCGTCTGATCATCAACGATGTAGACTGCAAGAAGACAGAGAAACCAATGCCAAAACTTCCAGTAGCAACAGCATTCTGGACACCACAGCCGAACTTAAAGGTTGGAACAGAAGCATGGATCCTGGCAGGAGGAGCTCACCACACAGCATTCTCTTATGATTTAACAGCAGAGCAGATGGGTGACTGGGCAGCATGCATGGGAATCGAAGCTGTATACATTGATAAGGATACAACAATCAGACAGTTCAAGAATGAACTCCTGTGGAACAGCGTTGCATACCGCAAATAATCAAATAAAGAATTACGGGTAAAAGATTATATTTGCAGGGGATATCGAAATAGATATTTCCCTGCAAAAATAGTATAATGGAGATATTAAGAAAACTTAAAATATAATGTTTAGGAGGAAGCGTACAATGAGCAATGTAAAAGAGATCATTGAAAGCGGAAAAGCATATCTTGGAATCGAATTCGGTTCTACAAGAATTAAAGCAGTACTGATCGATGAGGAGCACAATCCGATCGCATCCGGAAGCCATACATGGGAGAACCGTTATGAGAACGGACTGTGGACCTACTCTCTGGACGATATCTGGGCAGGTCTTCAGGACAGCTACCGCGATATGGCAGAAAATGTACAGAAAGAATACGGAGTAACGATCAAGAAACTGGGAGCGATCGGATTCAGTGCCATGATGCACGGATATATGGCATTTGACAAAGAAGGAAAGCTTCTTGCACCATTCCAGACATGGAGAAACAGCAATACAGGAAAAGCTTCCGAAGTGCTGGTAGATCTGTTCCAGTATAATATTCCGCTGAGATGGAGTATCGCACATCTGTATCAGTGCATTCTGGATAAAGAAGATCATGTAAAAGATATCGCATTCACGACAACACTTGCAGGATATATCCACTGGCAGATGACAGGTGAGAAGGTTCTTGGTGTAGGAGATGCATCCGGAATGTTCCCAATCGACATGAATACAAAAGACTATGATGAAGAAATGATCCAGAAGTTCGATAAACTCATCGAAGGTGAGAACTATCCATGGAAAATAAAAGAGATTCTTCCTAAAGTTCTGGTAGCAGGAGACGCAGCCGGTATCCTGACAGAAGAAGGAGCAAAGAAACTTGACCCTACAGGTAATCTGGAAGCCGGAATCCCGCTTTGTCCTCCGGAAGGAGATGCAGGAACAGGTATGGTAGCTACAAACAGCGTAGCACAGCGTACAAGCAACATTTCCGCTGGTACTTCATTCTTCTCTATGGTTGTCCTTGAGAAACCTCTGAAAGACTTACATACAGAGATCGACATGGTTACAACACCTGACGGAAGTCTGGTTGCCATGGTACATTCCAATAACGGAACAACAGATCTGAATGCATGGGTAAATCTGTTCAAAGAATTCGCTGATTCTATCGGAGCAGACGTAGACATGAATCAGATGTATGGAACACTTTACAATAAAGCACTGGAAGGCGATGCTGACTGTGGTGGAATCCTTTCTTATGGTAACTACGCAGGCGAGCCTATCACAAATGTAGAAAAAGGACGCCCAATGGTAGTCAGAACACCAGAGACAAAATTCAATCTGGCTAACTTCATGAGATCTCACCTGTACACAGCACTTGGTGTTATCAAAGTCGGAATGGATATCTTAACAAAAGACGAAGGTGTTGAGATTGATACCGTTCTTGGACATGGCGGACTCTTCAAGACAAAAGGTGTCGGACAGAAGATCCTTGCAGATGCGATCAACACACCTGTAGTAGTTATGGAGACAGCAGGCGAAGGCGGACCATGGGGAATGGCTATCCTTGCTGAGTACATGGTAAAACGTGAAGAAGGCGAGAAGCTGGAAGACTACCTGAAGAATAAAGTATTCGGAAGCGATGCCGGAAGCAGAATCGATCCGGATCCGGAAGGCGTAGCTGGATACGAAGCATTTATGGAGACATACAAGAAAGGTCTTGACGTAGAGCGCAGAGCTTGTGCAGATCTGTAAGAAATATTATATGAAAGCAGAGGGGGCATAGGTTATGTCCCCGTATCTGCATATTCTTATATACAAGGGGAAAATGTTGATAACAGCTTTTCCGCAGTAACAGAAATATAAAGGAGATAGAAAGAGATGCTGGAAGAATTAAAAAAAGAAGTATATGAAGCAAACATGCTTCTTCCAAAATATGGCCTGGTAACATTCACATGGGGAAATGTAAGCGGAATCGACCGTGAAAAAGGTCTTTTCGTAATCAAACCAAGTGGAGTAGATTATGACAAATTAACACCGGAAGATATGGTAGTTGTAGACCTTCAGGGTAATAAAGTAGAGGGAGACTTAAATCCATCTTCTGATACAGCAACACATGTAGAGCTGTATAACAGATTCCCGAACATTGGTGGTGTTGTACATACACATTCTCCTTGGGCAACAAGCTGGGCTCAGGCAGGAAGAGGAATCCCTTGCTACGGAACTACACATGCAGATTACCTGTACGGAACAGTACCATGTGTAAGAAATCTTACAAAAGAAGAAATCGATGAAGCTTATGAGAAAAATACAGGTGTCCTGATCGCAGACAGATTCGATGAAGATGATCTGGACTATGTTGCAACACCTGCAGTACTCTGCAAGAACCATGGACCATTCACATGGGGCAAAGATGCTCACGAAGCAGTTCACAACGCAGTAGTATTAGAGGAAGTTGCCAAGATGGCAGCAAGATGCGAAATGATCAACCCAGACGTTAAACCTGCACCACAGGAATTACAGGATAAGCATTACTATAGAAAACATGGAGCAAATGCTTATTATGGACAGCCGGGGAAATAAATTTGGTTGACATTTAATTCATTAGGCTGGTGGATATCCGGACCGGGAGACCAATCGTGTTAAAAAATTAAATAAAAAAAGGACTGCATTATTTGGGAGGAGTGCAGTCCTGAGGAAAAAGTTATGAAAAAGATTTAAAGTGTTGTTTTTTCGAACAATTTATAGTATAGAGTGCAATTGTGATGAAAGTGTGATGAAAAGACGAACAAATTGTTAATAATTGTGAAGTGACTACAAGAGACACTGCCAGTGATGACAGTGTCTCTTGTAGTCATTTGGTTCTATACTGTTGTGAACAGGTCGATAGACTGTCCTGTCATAACTGCCGGTGAATCTGCCAGCAGGTAGATGATTGCTTTTGCAACATCTTTTGAGCTTCCCATCGGGCAGCCGTCCTGTCCTACAGAGTGGTTGTAGACTCTCTGCCCCGGTGTGTCCACGATTCCAGGAGATACGGCATTGCATTTGATTCCGTATTCTTTGGTCTGGATAGCAGTTGTCTTGGTCATGGTTACGATACCGCCTTTTGCAACAGCGTATGCACCCATCTGAGATGCAATACGACCCATTCTTGAAGATACATTTACGATATCTCCTTTTCCTTGTTTTATCATTACAGGTACAACATTTTTAGTTACAAGGAATGGGATTCTCAAGTTTGTTTTGATGATCTGATCCCACTGTTCTTCTGACCATTCCCAGATCTTAATTGCCTGATGTTCGATATTTTTGTAGATCTCTTTTGGGTATCCGCCTGCATTGTTAACGAGAATATCAATTCTTCCGTATTTATCAACAACAGTTTTGACCATGTCGGCAACCTGTTCTCCGTCTGTAAGGTCTCTGGAAAGTGAGATTGCTGTTCCGCCGGCATCTTCGATCATTTTTACTGTTTCATCAAGATCAGACTGTGTTCTTGCTACTGTTACGACAGTGGCACCTTCAGCAGCGATAGCAAGTGCTGCGTCACGTCCGATTCCTTTTCCTGATCCTGTTACAATTGCGATTTTTCCTTCTAATTTACCCATGATATATATCCTCCAAAATTACATTCATTATTTTCTGATTACGAAGTGCCATATAAGGCCGGTTCGTAGAATTGTTGTTATTTATACAAGCCTTGCTGTTTCAGCAAAGAACTGAATGTCTGTAGCTTCGATGTAGCTGTCACCGATTTCATGAAGTAGTATGACGTTGAGATTACCGTTCAGATTCTTCTTATCTAAGGCAATCGCTTCGGTTAATGTCCCAAGAGTGAGACCGCATTCAAAAGGAAGTCCGTAGGTCTTTAAAACCTTCTGGATACGTTCTGCAGTTCCTTTTGGTGTTAATCCTTTTTCTTCGGCAATCCTGGTGATCTGATACATGCCGATGGCAACGGCTTCGCCATGACTTTCCCGCTGATAATGGAAATGTTGTTCAATGGTGTGAGCCAGTGTATGTCCGAAATTCAGTAACATACGCTCACCTGTGTCAAACTGATCATTTTCTACAACCATTCGTTTGATATCTACACAGCGTGTGATGATGGCAGGCAGTTCTTCTTTTAAATCTTCAAAAGAACTGTGTGATTCCAAGGTACTAAATAAATCCGCATCTTTGATGCAGCCGTATTTGATAACCTCTCCCATACCATCGCTGATAAATCGTTCCTTCAGTGTGTTAAGTACCAGTGGATCGATCAGCACCAGTGAAGGCTGATAGAATGCGCCGACCAGATTCTTGCCTTCCGGAAGGTCTACTGCGACTTTTCCACCGACAGAAGAATCAACCTGCGCCAACAGTGAAGTTGGGATCTGTACCAGTCTTACACCTCTTAGATAACTGGAAGCGGCAAATCCTGCAAGATCACCGATGACACCGCCGCCAAGAGCGATGACCAGATCACTACGGGAAATCTTTGCCTCCAGCATTGCCTTGTAGACAGTCGGAAGTGTCTGGAAATCCTTGGTTGATTCACCGTGAGGAAGTACCAGATGGTGACATTCGTAAGTGGAGTCCAATGTATGGATCAGCCGGTCACCATATAACGGAAATACATTGTCATCGGAAATGATCATAATGCGTTTTCCGTGGTAGATCTTTCGGATGTAATCTCCGGCCTGGGATAATATGTTATTTTCAATATAGATAGGATAACTGTCTTTTTCCAGATTAACTGTAAGTTTCATAATATATACTCCTGTAAGGTTTTTGTCTGAACCGCCATGCGTTCGTAAGGAACTGCCAGTGGTAGGTTATCTGCATTAGATCGTCTTGCCGACAACACCTGCAATCTGTGAAACCTTTTTGATCAATTCGTCGTATTTCTTAGGTTTTAATGACTGAGCTCCGTCGCAGAGTGCGGATTCCGGATCATTGTGTACTTCTATCATCAGTCCGTCGGCTCCTGCTGCTACAGCGGCCATTGCCATAGAATCTACTAACCACCATTTGCCGCCCGCATGACTTGGGTCAACGATGATCGGAAGATGTGTCAGTTTACGAAGTACCGGGATACTCTGAAGATCCAGAGTATTTCTTGTATAGCTTTCGAAAGTACGGATTCCGCGTTCGCAGAGGATGACATTTTCATTACCGGATGCCATGATGTATTCTGCTGACATGATCCATTCTTCGTAAGTTGCGTTCAGACCTCTCTTTAAAAGGATTGGACGGTCAAGTTGTCCTAATTCTTTTAACAGATCGAAGTTCTGCATGTTACGTGCACCGATCTGGATAAGATCTACTTTCTCGTTAAAGATATCGAGGTATTTGTCTGACATCAGTTCGGTTACGATCGGAAGTCCTGTTGCTTCTTTTACAGATGTTAAGATGTCGAGTCCTTCCAGTCCGAGTCCCTGGAATGAATAAGGACTTGTTCTTGGCTTGAATGCACCTCCGCGGAGTAAGTTGGCTCCAGAAGCTTTTGCAGCCTGGGCGATTTCAAGTACCTGTTCGTAAGATTCTACGGAACAAGGACCGGCGATCATTGCCAGGTTGTCGCCGCCAACTTTTACACCGGATACATCGATGATGGAATCTTCCGGATGGAATGCACGGTTGGCTAATTTGTATGGCTCCTGTACATGCATAACTTTATCGACTGCAGAATCAATTTCGAATAATTTGGAATCGACTTTGGCTGTGTCACCGATACAACCGATAACTGTCATCTCTTCGCCCTGTACAACGTGTGTGTTAAGTCCTCTCTTTTTGACCATGTTCTCGACACGAGAAACATCATCTTTTGTAGTGCGTGGTTTTAATACGATAATCATAATAAATATCCTCCAACATGTATGATAATTGTGCATGTGTGATATTTCTTTTCCCGTGTGAGTCTAGTATAGTCGCACTGTAAAATATTCGCACTGCAAAACTTTAATTACTTAAAGCGTAAAACTAATGATATATTAACGCAATGGGATTTGATTGTCAACACTTTTATTCGATAAATTCTTTCATTTTTAAAAAAGTGTGTTAGACTAAAATTGTATAGTAAAAAAGGAGTGGGAAAATGGTAAGTGTTTGGGCAGCAGATATTACACCATTACTAATAGAAGAGACGTATCAGGCATATTATGATAAAGTGCCTGAGTGGAGAAAAGATAAAGCGGATAAACTTAAAAATGTGGATGACAAAGCAAGGAGTGTCGGTGCCTGGATATTGTGGGAAAAGATGAAGAAGGCTCTGAGACTTCCGGAATCGGCAGTTTTCAATCTGTCACATTCGGGAAAATATGTATTGTGTGCCTGTAGTGACCGTGAAGATGTTCAGACAGGCTGTGATGTGGAGATGAAGGGAAAGCTGCGGATGCCGGTGGCAGAACGGTATTTTTGCCGGGAAGAATGTGAGATCATCCGCAATGGGAAGGATGAAAAAGAACAGGCGGAGTGGTTTTACCGCTTCTGGGTATTAAAAGAAAGCTTTATGAAAGCAACCAGAAGAGGAATGGGCCTGGACATGCGCACATATGAATTTGCCTGGGGACAGGACGGCATACCATATCTGAAAAAGCAGCCTGAGGAATATCCGGAGAAATATCTGTGCAGGGAGTACGAACTGGAGCAGGGGGACGCAAGGGTCGCGGTAATTACGACAGATAATGAGATCGAGGGGAGATTACACGAAGTCAGACTTGCTTAATAAAGGGGTGTATGAACATGAAACAGTTAATGACAAAATGGGCAGACAATATAAATGAAAAGAATGTACTAGGGGAGTACCCAAGACCGCTCATGCGCAGAAAAAGCTATATAAATCTGAACGGAATATGGAAATATGCAATAAGAGAAACAAAAGGATTTCCAAAGAAAATGGATGGGGATATCCTGGTTCCGTTTTCGCCGGAAGCTGTATTGTCGGGGGTAAACAGACAGTTAAAACCAGAAGAATATCTATGGTATAAGAGAAGGCTTCCGGATGAAGTAAAGCCGGAGAAGGGAAGCAGATGGATCCTTCATTTTGGAGCGGTAGATCAGTGTGCGGTCGTATATATAAATGGAAAGAAACAGGGAAAGCATGTGGGAGGCTATCTTCCATTTTCATATGATATTACGGAAGCATTAAAAGAAGAAAAGAATCTGTTGACCGTAAAAGTAAGAGATTATTCGGAGACTTGTTATTATAGCAGAGGAAAACAGAAACTTAAAAACGGAGGGATGTTCTATACGGCACAGAGTGGAATCTGGCAGACCGTATGGATTGAAAAAGTTCCAGAGTGTTATATCAGACATCTTAAGATCACACCTCTTTATGACCAGTCTTCTATAATGATCCAGATGGAAGAAGAACATGGCATAAAAGATATTGATTACGAAGTTACGATAACGGCAAGAAAGATGTGGCCGGTGAAAGCATCCGGAAAGACGGGAAAGCCGTGTGTGATCATGATACCACATATGAGAAGCTGGAGTCCGGAAGATCCATTTCTGTATGATCTTCATGTGAGGATGGGAGAGGATTCGGTAGAAAGTTACTTTGCCATGCGTAAGGTAGAAGTTAAAAATGACAAAGAGGGAATACCGAGGATATTTTTGAACAATGAGCCGTATTTTGAAAAGGGAGTACTGGATCAGGGATATTGGCCGGATGGTCTATACACACCGCCGTGTGATGAAGCGATGATCTATGATATCCAGAAGATGAAGGACCTGGGGTTCAATATGATCCGCAAGCATATTAAGATAGAACCGCAGAGATGGTATTATCACTGCGACCGTATCGGTATGCTGGTCTGGCAGGATATGGTGAACGGAGGACGGGATTATAAGAGCTGGTATGTAACGTATATGGCGACGGCCATGGAGGGAATGCATATCCGGGCAAAAGATACCAGGATTCATCTGATGGGACGTCAGGATCCGGCCGGGCAGAGACAGTTTGAAAAAGAGATGAAGGAGACGGTTCGATTGCTTTATGATCATCCATCCATTGTTACATGGGTTATTTTTAATGAAGGATGGGGACAGTTTCAGACGAAGAAGATGACAGATATAGTAAGGGCAGAAGATCCTTACAGGCTGACAGATTCTGCGAGTGGCTGGTTTGATCAGGGGTGCGGGGATATACGAAGCATCCATGATTATTTCTTCCCTTTGCATGTAACACCGGAAAAGAGGGTAACGGCACTTACTGAGTTTGGCGGGTATTCGCTGCAGATCCCGAAGCATAGTATGTACGAGAAAAAGGTCTACGGTTATAAAAAGTTCAAGAGAAAAAGAGAACTTACGGCGGGCTATGAGAAATTGATAAAAAAGCTCATTATTCCGAATATCAGCCGTGGATTAAGTGCAACTGTTTACACACAATTATCGGATATAGAAGAAGAGGTAAATGGAATCATTTCTTATGATAGAAAAATAGTCAAAATGGATGAAAAGACTGTTAAAAAACTGAATGAAAAACTTCATTTTTAGCCTTTATTTTCGGGGAAATGTAACGTAAGCAGAGTTGACGTGTTTTCTGTGATTTGTTAGAATATAAAAGGGAAAAATAAAGATTTATCAAGATAGAAAAATGTTTACAAAACCATAAAAAAGCACACGAGGAGAGTATGGGAGAGTAAGAATAATAAGGAGGAAAAGAATGTTGGAATTAACGTTTGGAGAACAGGTCAAGATCATTCTGAGCCGTAAAGGGATGACGATCAAAGAACTTGCAGAGAAGATAGAAAAACAGACAGGAAAGAAGATGTCGCGTCAGAATCTGACCCAGCGTCTTGGCAGAGATAATTTCCAGGAGCAGGATATGCGAATGATCGCAAAGATTCTTGATTGTCCGTTTTATCTGGATATATTAGAAGAACATGAGGAGCATGAAGAGAAGCTTTCAAAGGCCCAGAAAATTACAGAGCCTGAAAAGAAGAAAACACCTGCCAAAGCAGAAGAAAGAGATATTACGATAGGTGAGCTTGTAGATATTCATAAAGAATTAGATGCAATAGAAAAGAAGAAAAAGAAGAAGTCTAAAAAGGTTGTAGAGCCAGATCCGGAATATGTTCAGGAAACAATATTTGATTTTGTAAGAGAGAAAGAAGCGACAGCAGAACCTGCCACAGAAATAGAAGAGCAGGAAGAAGAGATACAGGAGCCGGTGGAAGAAACCGGAAGTTCGGAAGCTGTGACACTGGAAGCAGAAGAGTCGGTGACTGTAAGTGAAGAAGAACCTGCAGCGGGTGTAGAGGAGCATGCTGAGGAACCTGTATATGAAGAAGAACCGGTGTATGAGTCAAAACCTGAATATGCAGAAGAACCAGTGTATGAAGCAGAGCCAGAATATGCAGAAGAACCAGTGTATGAAGCAGAGCCAGAATATGCAGAAGAACCGGTGTATGAAGCAGAGCCAGAATACGCAGAAGAACCGGTGTATGAAGCAGAGCCAGAATACGCAGAAGAATCGGCGTATGAAGCAGAGCCAGAGTATGCAGAAGAACCAGTGTATGAAGCAGAGCCAGAATATGCAGAAGAACCAGCCTATGAAAGTGAGCTGGAATATGCAGAGGAGCCGGCTTATGAGTCGGAACCGAAATATACAGAGGAGTCAGCTCATGAGTCAGAACCGGAAGTAGAAGAGCCAGAGGAACCGGAAAAACCGGAGCCGAAGAAAGTTGAACCGGAGAAGAAAGCGCATGGATGGAGAGCGCTCTTCGGAATACGTAAAAAGCATGAAGAAGAATCAGCGCATGAAGAACCGGCAAAAGAAGAAAAGCCGGAAATCCAGTATCATGAGTTTGATTATTCGGGAGACGGTGAGTCAGAGAAACTTGCAGAAGAATTTATGCCGGAGGAACCGGAACAGGAGGAAACATATGCAGCAGCTGATGAGACCTCCGGTTATGAGAATAACGGATATCAGAGCCGGTATGCGCAGGAAAATGAAGAAGACTTATTCACATCCGATGAAGAGGATCTCAGTAAAGGTGAACTTAATCCTTACACAGGACATGAATATGAATCAAACAGCGTAAGAATGCATCCGAAGAGAATCGGCTATGTACAGGTATATGACAGAGGAAAACATCAGTGGACAGATATGACGGAGTGGGCATTCCTTGGATATCAGGAACGTAAAAAGGCACTTCTCGGAAAAGATTATGAGCCGCCGATCTATCTGGATTAGTGTTGAATGAACATAGAAAGAAAATGTTATGAATAAGGTGTTCAGCCGGATCTCCGGCTGGACACTTTTTGTACAAGGGGATGCAAGAGAAGCTGCCGCCTACAGGAACTTCCAGTGGCAAATTTTGTAGATTAAAATATGAAGGAGGAGCAGAAAATGGAATGGACAAGGCTTTTATCAACAAAACGTCAAAGACAGAACAGATACAAGAGTCAAAAATATGGTGATGCAGACCTTAGAAGTGAATTCGAAAAAGATTATCACAGAATCATCGGCAGTGCGTCATTTAGGAGACTTCAGGATAAGACACAGGTATTTCCACTGGATAAAAGTGATTTTATCCGTACGAGACTGACCCATTCCATGGAAGTCTCTTCGCTGGCAAAATCTCTGGGTCAGAATATAGGAGAAAGCATATTGGTACACAAGAAAGATTCCAGTTTCACTGTACAGATGAAAGAGGATATCTGCAATATTCTTCAGTGTGCAGGACTGATTCATGATATCGGCAATCCACCGTTTGGTCATTATGGAGAAGCGGCGATCAGGGAATGGTTTGAAAGAAATCTTCCGCTTCTGACATATCATGGAACGTCACTTGAGGAGTTGCTCGAACCTCAGATGAGGGAGGATTTTTATCATTTTGAAGGAAATGCACAGGCACTTAGGCTGGTCAGCAAATTACATTTTCTGGTAGATGAAAATGGAATGAATCTGACGTATGCGCTTTTGAATACAATTATAAAATATCCGGTAGCATCTACAAAGATCCATCCGGAATCAGGAGATATCAGAGAGAAGAAGATGGGCTATTATTATGCAGACCGGGAACTGTTCGAGGATATTGTATCAGAGACGGGTGCGGGAAATCACAGACATCCACTTACCTTTATACTTGAGGCAGCAGATGATATTGCATATAAGACCGCAGATATTGAAGATGCATTTGTAAAAAGATTTCTTACATATCATAGTCTCAGAGATGAACTCAGAAAACTACAGAACAGGGAGAAAAAGTATGCAGCCCCAGAAGAGAAAGATCAGAACTGGTTCTGCCCGGCAGATAAACTGGTAGAATTATACGACCGTGCAAAGAAGAACGGGGTAGATGATCCCGGTGATTATGCAGTGAAGAACTGGATCGTAAAAGCACAGGGATTTTTGATTGGCTGCGCAACTTTCGGATTTACTTCTCATTATGAAGAGATTATGGAAGGCACGTATAAAAAAGATCTGTTTGCAGGTACTTTGGCTGAAGGATTGGTAAAACTGCTTGGAGAGATAGCGTGCAAATGTGTATTTAAAACAGAGACGATCTATCGTATGGAGGTGAAAGAGGCGGTGATGCTGGATAATCTGCTGGACAGGTTTGTCGGTGCAGCAATAAAATATGATGATCCAACGCAGAAACTGAACTCAATAGAAGAGAGACTGATTTCATTTATTTCCAATAATTATAAAAAAGCATATCGTTATCATGCAGAAGAAAAATCAGAAGTTTATCGTCTTTATCTGAGACTTCTGCTGGTTACGGATTATATCTGTGGTATGACAGACAGCTATGCGAAGAGGCTGTATCAGGAATTGAATGCGATTATGGCATAAAAGAAAATATTTCAGAATAGATTGTGATAAATAGCCGGAAACAGGAGAGGATATTTTGAGACGGTTTATTCGATATCTGTATGAATACGAACAAGAGAAAAAGATGCGGAATGTAGGCTTCGTAAAAGTAGAACAGGATGTGGATCAGTGCGTGATCCATGTGCACGGAAAAGGATTCCGGATGGAAGAAAATGCGCAGGGACTTAGGGCGTATCTGTTCTGGAATACAGAAGATAAATGTATTGGAATCCCGCAGGGAGTGACAGAGGTTCCCGGCCCGGCGGTGAACTGGCAGCTATGCTATACACCGGAGAATGTCGGTAAGAAAGAAAATTATGATCTTGTCAACGGAATTATATTAAAGGACGTAAATGGACACTGGTATGCGGCAGTCTGGAATGACGATGTAGTAAACGTCTGCAGGATGGAAATGTGGAAGATGGAAGAAGATTCCGTGCAGGGTGAAGAACCGGAATGTAAGAAGGGATTAGCGCAGGGCGAAGAACCGGAATGTAAGAAGGGATTAGCGCAGGACGAAGAAACGGAATGTAAGAAGGGATTAGCGCAGGACGAAGAACCGGAATGTAAGAAGGAAACCGTGCAGGATGAAGAATCAGAGAGTGGGAAACTTGAAGATGATTTGGAAAAAGAGGCCTGCCTGGGGGGTAAAGTCCGCAAGATCCAGCGTAAAGATATGGTGTGTCTTCCGAGGTGTGAATGGAGACATGCAAATAATAGTTTTTTGATCCACGGGTATTATAATTATCACCATCTGATATTGACAGTCCGTGATGACCGGTTAAAATTAGGAGTACCGGGAGTGTATCATCCGCAGGAAGAAAAAGCCGCAGAAAGCTTTGGATTTCCGGAATTCATTCCTGCAGAAGAGCTGGATCTTAAGCTTACAGATGAAGAGAAGAATGACAGAGAGAAGTTCGGATACTGGTGCAGGGATATAAGAGGATCACATGACTGTGTAGAACCACAGAAGAGATAGAAAACAGGAAAATAGACGGAGAATGAATATGCAAAGCACAGATGAAAAATATATGAAAGAAGCGATCAAACAGGCAAAGAAAGCATATGCGATCGGTGAGGTGCCGATCGGATGTGTGATCGTATATCAGGATAAGATCATTGGGAGAGGATATAACCGCAGAACAATTGATAATAATACCCTGGCGCATGCAGAACTGATCGCGATCAAAAAAGCAAGCAAGAAGATGAATGACTGGAGACTGGAGGATTGTACGATGTATGTAACTCTGGAACCATGCCAGATGTGTTCCGGTGCGATCGTACAGTCCCGGATGACACGGGTAGTAGTCGGATGTATGAATCCGAAAGCCGGCTGTGCAGGCTCTATCTTAAATCTTCTGGATATACCTGAATTTAATCATCAGGTAGAATTGACGACAGGAGTGATGGAAGAAGAATGCAGTCAGATGATGAAATCATTTTTTAAAGAATTGAGAGAAGCAAGGAAGAAGAAAAAGCAGCTGGAAAAAGAACAGACCGGGGAAATATAAAAGACAGGTGATCATATGAATGAAAAGACAGTAGGAATGCTTGCAAAGTTTACAGGTGTGTCTGTACATACAATAAAATATTATGAGAAGATTGGTCTTCTGAGTTCTACGAGAAGAGAACATTCGAATTACAGGTCTTACGATATAAGGGCATGCACGGATATTTACGAATGTATGAAGTATAAGAATCTTGGGTTCGCATTGAAAGAGGTCGGGAATCTGATAAAGGAAGCAGATTCAGAAGCGATAGATAATCTGTTGAAAAAAAGATTAGAGGAAATAGATGCTTCACTGTCAGAATTGCAGGAATTAAAAAAACGTGTGACGGATTATCTTGCAGAGACGGAAGAGATAGAAAAGAAACAGGGAAACTGGTATATAGAAGAAATGCCGGATTTCTGGATCAGATTTCAGACGAATAACCTGGAATATGGCAAAAATGCACAACTTGAATCGGACGGGATTAATTTCATGGATTATGCACCGGAAAGCAAATCGGTACTTAAGATAAGCAGAGAAAGTCTGAATGGAACGGAAAACCAGTTCTCCTGGGGACAGGCAGTACGGGCAGAGTATATAGAAGATATCGAAAAAAATGAAAATGTCTGGAGCAGGCAAAAAGGATATACCAGGATAAAAGGCGGAAGAGCATTTGTCCTGTATCTGAAAATTACCGGACCGTATGCATCGGAAGGAGTGCTGCAGAAGAAAATCCGAAAGATATACCGAAAGTTTCAACAAGATGCAAAGATACCGGGAGATGCTTACTGTGTAAGGATTAAGATCACACATGATGAAGAAGGAAATGATTGGAATTATTTGAAAATATATATATTACTGAAACCTGAGAGTTAATCTCAGGTTTTTGCACTTTAGTGAGGTAAAATGCCATTAAAGAGGTGAAATTAGAAAGAAAAGAATAGAAAAAATTAATAGAAAATGATTAAAAAGACTGAAAATTATAAAATGTATTAATATGAGTACACTTGACCTGATACCTGTATCCAGTTATAAAATTAACAATATAGAAAAACGGGTCAGGAGGAAACGGATAATGACAAGTGAAGAAATCAAAAATATGAGTTTTGAAGATTTCCGGACACAGATTGAGGGGATGGAAGAGGTTCAGAAACTCACAGCAGACGGAACGGAGAGATATGGTATATATAAGCATGATGTATGCTATGTAAACAGAGACGGGATTGAGCGTACGCTCCAGATGATCGTACCAGAGACGAATGCCAAAGCACCAAAGATATATCCGGCAATTTTGTATGTTCAGGGATCGGCATGGAGAAAACAGGACAACTATAAACGGCTTGGAGCAATGGCAGATCTTGCAAGACGTGGATTTGTGACAGCGATTCTTCAATACAGAGAAAGCGATCTTGCTACATTTCCTGCTCCTGTAGAAGATGCAAAGACAGGTGTACGTTTCTTAAGAAAACATGCAGAGGAATATCGTATTGATCCGTCCCAGGTCTTTATAATGGGAGATTCAAGCGGCGGCAATACAGCGTTTATTGCGGGGGTTACGGCAGATCAGGAGCTGATGGACACAGATGTATATGGAGAATATTCCTGCAAGGTAAATGCAATCGTAGATTTCTACGGAGTTACATGCGTACAGATAAAAGAAGATTTCCCAACTACATTGAACCAGGGAGAACCGGACAGTCCGGAAGGAATGCTGATCGGTAAGAAGAATGTATATGAATATCCGGAACTTTCCAATGCAGTTACCTGTATGAATTATGTAAAAAAAGAGACAGAGATACCACCGGTCCTGATGATGCACGGACTTGCCGATGATCTGGTAGCACCGGAGCAGAGTATCCGCCTGTATAAGAAATTAAGAGAAGAAGACAAAGAAGTAGAATTCTATCTGGTAGAGAATGCAAAACACGGAGATCCGGCATTCTGGACAGAGAAGAATATGGATATTGTGGAAAAATTCCTGAAAGCACACATGAATTAAGGAGGTGCAGACTATGAATGCTACTGTAATGGCTATTATTCTGGTATTGATCGTTGTGGCAACGGTTGTCACGAAGAAAGTACCATTTAACTTTGTATTATTTATTGTACCGATCATTTGCTCGTTACTTTTGGGCTTTAGCTTACAGGAGACAAGTGACTTTGTACTGGAGCAGTTCAGTTCGATCATGAAATCTGCGGGATTCATGTTATTGTTTGCATTTCTGTATTTTCAGATGCTTACAGAAGCAGGAGTATTTGATACTATCATATCAGCAGTGACGAACAAGCTTGGCGATAAGATGAATGTCATCGTAATTATGATCCTGACATCCGTAATTGCAGCATTTGCAATTCTGACAGGAAACTTTACACCGGCGTACCTGATCACATTCCCGATCCTGGTACCACTTTATAAGAAATATGATTTTGACCGTGAGGCAGCATTTATCATAGCACAGACTGCAATGTCTGCGATGTGCTTCATTCCGTGGGGGATTGGAATGGCATATACGGCATCTTCTGCAGGATTATCTGCCAATGAACTGTCAAAGGCATCGGTTCCATGGGCATTATGTTTTATCCCGGCCATCGTTCTGCAGTGGGTATACTTTGGGATCAAGCATAAGAAACGTGTGGGAACATTTGGCGTAGTTGTAGAAAATGTAGAAGAGGAGACAAAAGAAGTAGAAGAGAATCCATACAGACGGCCAAAGCTTTTCTGGATTAATTTTATCTTATTCATTGTATTCATGGTCGGTCTTGGTGTATTCAGTCTGCCTCCATATCTGGTATTTATGGCAGCAACGGTCGTAACGGCAATGATCAACTATCCAAAGAATTTTGGTGAGATATTTGGTAAAGTCGGACCGATGTATCTGAACATTATCGTAATGCTGCTTGCAATCTCTGTATATCAGGCAGTATTCAATAATACGGGAATGGTAGGAGCTGTCTCAGACGGACTGATTAAGATCTGTCCGAAGTTCATGCTGGAATATATACATATCATCTTACTGCTGTTATGTGTGATTATCATTTACTTTATTCCATTCCAGATCTTCAATGCAATGTATCCGGTGTTCATCTCTATCGGGGCAGGATTTGGAATTCCGGCAGTGACGATCATTGCACCGTTCGTATGTAACCTGTCACTGGCAACGAGTTCAACACCGACAAACTCATCAACTTATCTTGGATGTGCATTGACAGAGACAGATGTACAGCACTTCTGTAAGAAGGCAGTTCCGGTACAGACAGTAACAAATGCAATTGTGATATTGCTGGCGTTAATATTTGGCATAGTATAAAAAACGGAGACAGAGGAATTTTGGAAATTCTTCTGTCTCTATTTTTATAGAAAACCGGCCATGGCAGGTTCTGTATATAAAAAATACCCACATGCGAAAAATCACAGTGGATAAGATGAATACTATATTATTATTTATGTGCATTGCGCTTCGAACGAGCCTTCACAGACGTTACCTTGGTAGTTAACTCAGCCCAGGCACCCTTACGGCACCCGAGAGGTTCCACTTAGTGCTGCTTCATTCCTGACCTGACACGGTTCATGGAGTCCCGTCGCGTAAGACCCAAACATCAACGTCACTTTCCAAGGGCAGCTCTGCAAAAACAAGCCCTCTGCGCAATATCACCCCTGCTATAGCGGATTGCAGGTGCAAGGTACCGCTAACACCCCGGCTGCACAGCTCAACATTTTAACGTGTTCCGGGCAAAAAGTCAATGGAAATGTTGTAAAAAAGGCGATACCAATTTATAATACCTAGATATATGAGAATTTATCTGATCGGGTGTATGCCTGAAGGGAAAAATTCTGATCTGGAGGAAAGAATAATGAAGATATTACTGGCAGCAGTCAATGCAAAATATATACATTCCAATCTGGCGGTCTACAGCCTGAAAGCCTATGCCGAGGATCCGGCGGTGGAGATCGGAGAATATACGATCAACCAGCAAAAGGACGATATCCTGATGGACATCTATAAGAGACAACCGGATATTCTCTGCCTTTCCTGCTATATCTGGAATTTGGACTATATAGAAGAAATTGTGCTGGAAATCGGAAAGCTGCGTCCGGATATGCCAATCTGGCTTGGCGGGCCGGAGGTTTCCTATGATGCAAAAGAAGTATTAAGACGGCTTCCATGTGTCAAAGGAGTGATGAAAGGCGAAGGAGAGAAAACTTTCAAAGAAATCTGCCGGATATACCGAAATGAATTCGAAAAAAGAGAAAATGTATGTGGATATCAGGATAAAAATGTGGATAATTCCTGGAAGAAATCGGAGAGTGTGGATAACCAGTTAAAGGGTGTGGACGGAATCACTTTCCGGGAAGAAAAAGAGAAAATTATCGACAATCCGTGGCGTCCGATCATGGATCTGAGCGAAGTCCCATTTGTCTACGATCATATGGAAGATTTTGAACACAAGATCATTTACTACGAGACAAGCAGAGGATGCCCGTTCTCCTGCAGCTATTGTCTGTCATCGGTGGACAAGCGTCTGCGTTTCAGGGATATAGAACTGGTGAAGAAGGAGCTGCAGTTTTTCCTTGACCACAAAGTACCGCAGGTGAAATTTGTTGACCGTACATTCAACTGCAAACACGACCACAGCATTGCTATCTGGAAATATATCATGGAGCATGATAATGGCATTACGAACTTCCACTTTGAGATTGCCGCGGATATTCTGAATGAAGAAGAACTGGAACTTCTGGAACAGATGCGCCCGGGACTGGTACAGCTTGAGATCGGTGTACAGTCAACAAATCCGAAGACGATCAAAGAGATCCACAGAGTTATGGACTTTGAAAAAGTATCTAAAATCGTGAGAAGAATTCAGAATAAGGTAAATGTGCACGAACATCTGGATCTGATCGCCGGCCTTCCGTACGAAGATGTGGAAAGCTTCGCACATTCCTTTGATGATGTCTATGCATTAAAACCGGAGCAGCTCCAGCTGGGATTCCTGAAAGTGCTTAAGGGATCCTTTATGCAGGAGCATCAGGAAGAGTACGGCATTGTCCATAAAGCGCACCCACCGTATGAAGTACTGTATACAAAATGGATTTCCTATGAAGATGTGCTGCGCCTGAAAGGGATTGAGGAGATGGTGGAGGTCTACTATAACAGCCGTCAGTTTACGAATACGATGGAAGAACTGGAAAAGGAATACGATTCTGCATTCACCATGTATGACCGGCTTGCATCTTATTACGAAGACAATGGTTATAACGCCGTTCAACACAAGCGGAGTGCCAGATATGAGATACTGCTGAATTATATACGGCTTCATCATAAAGAAAAAGAAGATCTGTTCCGGGAAGTGCTCACATATGATTATTATCTTCGTGAAAATGCGAAGAGCCGTCCGGAATTCGCCGGGGATTATCTGGTGGAAAAGAATGTGGCGAGAGCATTTTATGAAAAAGAAGAAGAGACACATATGTACCTTCCGGATTATGGAAAATACGACAGAAATCAGATGCGTAAAATGACGCATTTAGAATATTTTAAACTGGCAGATACCTATATCCTGTTCGATTATCAGAACAGAAACCCGCTGAATCAGGAAGCCAGGGTCTGTAAAGTGGAAATTGATAAAGTGAGAATAAAATAAGTATCAATATAAAAGGAAATAGAATTATGAAAAAAAGAACGGGAGAGATCCTGGAACTTCTGGATGAAAAATACGGAACAGAATTTATCTGTTATCTGAATTATGAAACTCCGTGGCAGCTTCTGATCGCTACGATGTTAAGTGCGCAGTGTACCGATGCAAGAGTCAATATTGTAACAAAAGATCTGTTCCGGAAGTACCCGTCTGTCGAAGCATTTGCGGACGCAGACCTGAAAGAATTAGAACAGGATATCAAACCAACGGGATTCTATCATAATAAAGCGAAGAATATCATAGCCTGTATGAAAGACATCCGGGATAAATATAACGGAGAAGTCCCATCAGAACTTGAAGACCTTTTAAGTCTGGCGGGAGTAGGCAGAAAGACAGCCAATGTGATCCGCGGAAATATCTATCACGTGCCGAGTGTGGTCGTGGATACACATGTAAAGCGCATATCCAATCGGCTCGGACTTACGAAGAATCAGGATCCGGACAAGATCGAACAGGATTTGATGAAGGAACTGCCGGAGGATCACTGGATTCTCTGGAATATTCATATCATTACATTCGGACGTACGATCTGCAGTGCAAGGAGTCCGAAATGTGAGGATTGTTTCTTGCAAAAATATTGTAAAGAGTATAAAATGTAGAGAAATACGTTACTGTTTACGTAAAAACTGATAATCGGTAACGGGAATAGAATTAAAGAAGGTAGAAGAATGAATTTTAACAATAAAAGAACAAGAAGAATTGTATCAATTGTTGTACTTATTGTTATCATTGCCATGGTGGCAACGATGATCATTCCGTATCTTGTATAAGCATCTTATATAAAGAAAAGTGTGTTGCCATCGTGCAGACATAGTAAGAATGTACGGAATGCTGGGAATGAAGAGAATAAAAGATAAAAGGGGAACGTAACAAGCATGAAGTTAGAGACACAGACAGAACAGCTTATAAGTGAAACAGTTACCGTCTACGGATTATCACCGCAGATCGGTGTACACGCACTTGCACAGACTGCAAATGCACTGGCAGCGCAGGGTACAGTGTTTTCTGTCTGCCCGGATATAACAGAAGACGAGGAAACAGACACAGATATAAAGAACGAGGATATGCAGGATACGCACGAAACATCTGCAAGCGTCAGTGTACAGATTGCCTATCCGGAATATGTGTTCAAATCCAGAATCCACAAGATCGAAAAACTTCTGAAAAAAGCATGTAAAAAATATAACATAAACCTTGTTGCGGTACAGGCATCCGCCAATCCGGCAGTTCAGGTGATCGCAGTGACTGTTACGGGAATTGCAAAGGCACCGAAGGAAGAAGCCTGGAACCGGGAAACCGCACGAGCCTGCAGGGACATCGTGTTCGTGGGTCATGCGGGAATGGATGGCATGCTCAGGATCACAGAAGAAAAAGAACAGGAACTTAAGACTCGTTTTGCGCCGGTTTTCATGAAGCAGATAAAGTTATACGGACAGCAGATATTTGCTCCAAAAGAAATCGAAGCCGCAAAAGCCGGGGGCGCATTTGTCGTACGTCAGGTCGCAGATGGCGGAATCTTGGCAGCACTGTGGAATCTTGCCCTGGAACTTAATCAGGGACTGGATCTTGATATGAAGAAGATCAGCATTTTACAGGAAACGATCGAGGTATGCGAACATTTCCGACTGAATCCGTATCAGATGATATCCACAGGAAGTTTTCTGGCTGTGACTGACAATGGGGAAGTACTGGCAGATGCGCTGAACAATCAGGGGATTACAGCAGCAGTAATCGGACATACAACAGACAATAACGATAAGATCTTAAGAAATGGAGAAGAGATGCGTTATATCGACCGTCCGGCTCCGGATGAGATCTTGAAGCTTTACAGCGGAGGTATGAATGATGGAAGAATTAAGAAAGCAGATACTCCTGTATCTGGAGAAGCATAGCAGGGTAGACCTCGGAGAACTGGCAGTTCTTCTTGGAACCGATGAAGTAACCGTAGCAAATGAGATTTCAGCCATGGAAAGAGCAAAGATCATCTGTGGGTATCATACACTGATCGACTGGGATAAGACAGGAACCGAGTACGTCAATGCACTGATCGAAGTAAAAGTAACACCACAGCGTGACACAGGATTTGACAAGACCGCAGAACGGATCTGTAATTATCCGGAAGTATCGGCTGTATATCTGATCTCCGGTGATTTTGACATGATGGTGCTGATTGAAGGCAAGACATTACAGGAAGTGTCAAAGTTCGTATCAAGTAAATTATCACCGATCGAAGATGTCACAGGAACCAGTACACAGTTCGTATTAAAGAAATATAAAGACCATGGAACAATCATGTTCGGGCAGAAAAAACCAGAAAGGATGCTTATAACACCATGATGAGAAATCCATTATCTAAGAAAATCACAGGCATCGAACCATCTGGAATCCGTAAATTCTTTGACCTGGTAAGTGAGATGCCGGACGCAATATCCCTTGGTGTAGGAGAACCTGATTTTGACACACCATGGAGAATCAGAGAGGAAGGTATCTACACCCTGGAACAGGGCAAGACTTTCTATACATCGAATGCAGGTCTTAAGGATTTGAAGATTGAGATCAGTAAATATCTGGAACGTAAGATCCATGTAGAATATGACCCGGATCATGAGATCATGGTGACGGTCGGAGGAAGTGAAGGAATCGATGTGGCACTGCGTGCAATGCTGGATCAGGGAGATGAAGTCCTGATCCCGCAGCCAAGTTATGTGTCTTATGTGCCTTGTACGATTTTGGCAGACGGTAACCCGGTTGTGATTCCGCTTCAGCAGAAAAATGAATTCAAGCTGACGGCAGAAGAATTGGAAGCAGCGATCACACCGAAGACAAAGATGCTGGTAATGCCGTTCCCAAATAACCCGACCGGATCGATCATGACAAAAGAAGATCTGGAGCCGATCGCCGAAGTTGTGAAGAGACATGATCTGTATGTACTTTCGGATGAGATTTACTCCGAACTTACATATAAGACAGAGCATGTGTCCATTTCATCCCTTCCGGGAATGAAGGAAAGAACACTGGTGATCAACGGATTCTCCAAAGGATTTGCCATGACAGGATGGAGACTTGGCTATATCTGCGGACCATCTGTGATCATAGAACAGATGCTGAAGATCCATCAGTTTGCAATCATGTGTGCGCCGACCAACAGCCAGTATGCAGCCATCGAGGGCTTACGCCACTGCGAAGATGAAGTACAGCAGATGAGAAATGCATACAACCAGAGACGAAGATATCTGGTCAATGAATTTGCAAAGATGAAGTTAGAATGCTTCGAGCCGTTTGGTGCATTCTATATCTTCCCAAGTATCAAAGAATTTGGTATGACTTCTGAAGAATTCGCAATGCGGTTCCTGGAAGAGGAAAAGGTTGCGGTCGTACCGGGAAGTGCGTTTGGTGAGAGCGGGGAAGGTTTCCTGCGTGTATCGTATGCGTACTCACTGGAAGATCTGAAAGAAGCGATCGGAAGACTCAGTCGGTTTGTTGAGAGACTGAGAAGCCAGAAGTAAGGTTGACGGAAGCTGATTTGAAGAGAATTTAAAAGAAATAATAGAAATAGAAAAGCCGTCAGGGAATGTTAATGTATGAATTAGAATTATATTCCCTGACGGCTTTTGTTATTGCTATGCAGCTTCTGCAGATATCAGAAAATACAGGATGAATTGTATAATCCGGAATTTACTCTTACATTTTTGGAAAAAATCTTGACTTGGAGCGAACTCCAAGTGCTATAGTAATGAACGGAAAGGTGGTGTCTGGATTGACGATAAAAGAAGTAAGTGAAACATATGACATTTCCGCTGATACCCTGCGTTATTATGAACGCATCGGCATGATACCGGAAGTAACACGTACGGCAGGCGGAATCAGAGACTATCAGGAATCAGACCTTGGATGGGTGGAGCTTGTGATCTGTATGAGAAAAGCAGGACTTCCCGTGGAGGCACTGATCGAGTATGTAAAATTATATCAGGAGGGCGACGAGACATTTGAAGCAAGACTTCAGCTTCTTTCGGAAGAAAGAGAGAAGTTAGAAGAGCAGAAAGCGCAGATAGAGTCAGCGATCAACCGGTTGAATCACAAAATTTCCAAATACGAAGAAGCAGTAAAGACAGGAGTATTAAACTGGGAGGAGAATAGTTCATGTATATAGAAAAGATTAACGGACCAGAAGACGTAAAGAAATTAACCGTAGACGAGATGACCGTAATGGCAGGTGAGATGAGAGAAGCACTGTTAAAGAGAGCCAGTATCCACGGCGGACACTTCGGACCAAACTTCGGTATGGTAGAGGCAACGATCGCACTGCATTATGTATTCGAGTCACCAAAAGACAAGATTGTATATGACGTATCACACCAGACCTATCCGCACAAGATGCTGACAGGAAGAAAGGATGCATATCTTTATGAAGAACATTACGATGACGTGTCCGGCTACAGCAATCCAAATGAAAGTGTACACGATCATTTCACTGTAGGTCATACATCTACATCCGTCAGCCTTGCGTGTGGACTTGCAAAAGCAAGAGACCTGAAAGGGGAAGAAGGAAATGTGATCGCAGTGATCGGTGACGGTTCCTTAAGCGGCGGTGAAGCACTGGAAGGACTGGACTATGCAGTAGAATTAGACGGAAATCTGATCATCATTGTAAATGACAATGATATGTCCATCGCAGAAAACCACGGCGGATTATATGGCAACTTAAAATTACTCCGTGAGGCAAACGGACAGGCAGAATGCAACCTGTTCAAAGCTATGGGATTAGATTACATTTACGTGGATCACGGAAATGACGTCGGAGAGCTGATCGAAGCATTCCAGAGTGTCAAAGACAGCAAGAAACCAGTTGTTGTGCATATCAATACCTTAAAGGGAAAGGGTTATGCACCGGCAGAGCAGAACAAAGAAGTATGGCATTATAACGGACCATTTCATATCGAGACAGGTGAACCGTTATACGAGATGACAGAAGAAGACTATTCGGATATTTCCATGAATTATCTTTTGGATAAGATGAAAAAAGATCCGGCAGTAGTAGCGATCACATCCGGAACACCGACTGTTATGGGATTCACAGAAGATAAGAGAAAAGAAGCAGGAAAACAGTTCGTAGATGTCGGTATCGCAGAAGAGACAGCTGTAGCACTTGCTTCCGGAATTGCCGCAAATGGCGGAAAACCGGTTTATGGTGTATACAGCACATTTGTACAGAGAACTTATGATCAGATCGCACAGGATCTCTGCATCAACAACAGCCCGGCAACTATTGTAACATTCTGTGGTTCGGTATACGGAATGAATGATGTGACACACCTTGGACTATATGACATCCCGATGATGGCAAATATCCCGAATCTAGTATACTTTGCTCCGACAACGAAGGAAGAATACCTGGCAATGCTCGACTGGAGTATCGAACAGAATGAGTATCCGGTAGCAATCAAGCTTCCGGGCGGCAGCGTGATCTCAGACGGAAAAGAGATTACAAAAGACTTCGGTGATCTGAACAAATACGAAGTAACTCAGAAAGGTTCTAAGGTTGCAGTGATTGGACTTGGAACATTCTACGGACTTGGTAAAGAAGTTGCTGAAGAGCTTAAGAAAGTAACCGGAACAGATGCAACTGTGATCAATCCATATTATATTACAGGTATTGATGCAGAACTTCTGGAAGAGCTTAAGAAAGATCATGATGTTGTGATCACTCTGGAAGATGGTATTCTGGATGGCGGATTCGGCGAGAAGATCGCAAGATTCTACGGAGATTCGGACATGAAGGTTCTGAACTTCGGACTGAAGAAAGAGTTCCTCGATCGTTATGATGTGGCAGAAGTTCTGAAAGAGAATCATCTGACGAAAGAGCAAATTACGGAAGGTATAATGAAGTTTATTTAAAAATTGAATAAATAAAACGTATATGATATACTACTACAAACAACCGCAATATGGGTGGAAGGCCTCCTAAGATACATAGATAGGAGGTGGTGTAAATGAACAATAAAAATTTTGACTTTTATATATTTGATATGTCAGTAGGAAATAGAAAACCCACCCTCTAAAAAGTCTTGGCAGGACTGGGTGGATTTCTATTACTCAATATGGCCAACCACTTTGAGCGGTTGTTTTTTGTATAATTATAATATCATAGAAATATATCTTTAGCAAGTAATATAAAAATAAAAAGGGAATTTTTAATTGTAATTTGTTGGTATGCCAACAGCTAAAATCATGTAAAATAAGATAGAATCATACGATCAATAATTTTAAAAATACATACGAAAAGAAAGAGAGGACACACATGGATCACATATATGACGTAATCATCCTTGGCGCCGGTCCGGCGGGATTAAGCGCAGGCTTATACGCAGGCAGAAGCAGATTGGACACCCTGATCATCGAAAAAGGACAGGCCGGCGGCCAGATTATCAACACAGACGAAATAGAAAACTATCCGGGACAGATCGTAGAAGGAGAGACAGGCGTTTCTCTTGTACGCAGAATGTACGAACAGACAGAGCAGTTCGGAGCAGAACATGTCCGTGATACAATTACAGATGTAGAACTGAACGGAGAGATCAAAGTCCTGACAGGCGAAAAAGATACGTATCAGGCAAAAAATATCATCATCGCAACCGGTGCATACGCAAGACCGATCGGATGCAAAGGTGAGCAGGAGTACAAGGGACGCGGAATCTCTTACTGTGCGACCTGTGATGCGAACTTCTTTACCGACCTGGAAGTCTATGTAGCGGGCGGCGGGGATGCAGCGGTGGAAGAAGCGCTGTACCTTACAAAATTCGCCAGAAAAGTTACGATCATTCACAGAAGGGACGAGCTGCGTGCGGCGAAGTCTATTCAGGAAAAAGCATTTGCCAATCCGAAGATTGCATTCCTGTGGGATTCGGTAGTGGAAGAAGTGAGCGGCGACGGACTGCTCCAGACGATGACCGTGAAGAATATAAAGACCGGGGAGTTTACGAAGATAGAAGCTGATCCGAAAGACGGACTGTTCGGACTGTTTGGATTCATCGGTATGATCCCGAATACCGGCGTGTTTGCAGATAAAGTAGAGACGGATGACAAGGGATACATTAAGACGGATGAGGATATGCATACCAACGTACCGGGCGTGTATGCGGCCGGAGATGTAAGAGTCAAGAGCCTGCGCCAGGTAGTGACTGCGGTAGCAGATGGTGCGATCGCGGCAGTGCAGGTGGAGAGAAGTATATCAGATTATTAGAAGAATATGGAAAACAATATTAGAAATATAGATTGTTATGCGTTCGGAAGAAGGAGATGATCCTATGACTGTAGAAGAGATGAAAAAGAAGAAAACAGAATTAGGTTTCAGCTGCGAACAGATATCAGATCGTTCCGGTGTACCATTGGGAACGGTACAGAAGATATGAAAGGATCTGTTTCTAATCCATATCCTGGTATGATGAAAGAAAGCGTATCGGCTTATCGCATCTATGGAGATGGCACAGATCATGAAGGTGATATCTGGAAAAGTTTGAGATCAGTATCAAATTAAGAGAGTACATTAGGCAGAACAAAGGATTATGTATGGTACTGCCGTCACCGGTCAGCGTACAGCTGGATGAAGATGACAGGACGATGATACAGCCGGATGTCGTGATATGCTGCGATAGAGAGAAGATACTTCAAAGCCATGTCTACGGAGCTCCGGATATGGTAATTGAGATATTGTCACCATCTACAAGAAAAAAAGATATGGGCTTAAAACTAAAAAAATATATTACTGCAAGAGTCAGAGAATACTGGATGGTTGACCCGGATAAGAAAAAAGTTGTAGTATATGACTTGGAACATAATGAATTACCGGCCATCTATGGTTTTGAAGACCAGGTGCCGGTGAAGATATTTGCTGGAAAATGTCAGATTGACTTTTCGGAAATATACAGCTATATAGAATTTTTATTTGAAAAAGAATAGAAAAACGGAGGACCACAACATGTTAAACATCGTATTACACGAACCAGAAATCCCGGCAAACACAGGCAATATCGGAAGAACCTGCGTAGCCACCAACACCAGATTACACCTGATCGAGCCACTCGGCTTCCGCTTGAATGAAAAGAACTTAAAGCGTGCCGGCATGGACTACTGGGAGCATCTGGATGTCAGAACCTATATTGATTACAATGATTTCCTGGAAAAGAACCCGGGAGCCAAGATCTACATGGCAACGACAAAAGCACCGAAGGTATATACAGAAGTGAACTATGAACCGGACTGCTACATCATGTTCGGAAAAGAAAGTGCCGGAATCCCGGAAGAGATTCTGGTAGAGCATAAAGAAGACTGCGTGCGTATCCCGATGGTAGGCGACATCCGTTCGCTGAACCTCGGCAACTCGGTTGCGATCGTGCTTTACGAAGCACTCAGACAGAACGGATTTGCAGGTATGAATCTGGAGGGGCATCTTCACGAATTACACTGGTAAGAAAAGGAATCCAATCTGTATAAATTCCATATTATTTAGACAAAATAAGGATATTGTCCGTTTTCGTTGAGAAAATGAGATGATATCCTTATTTTCATACCAGGTATATGAAAAAATACAGGAGGCGCTGGCAGGCGTTTCTACTTATTAATAAGTGCACAAATATAAAACGACAAAATGATAAAAATGTATCAAAGTGACATACAATTTACAACAAATGTAATAAATGTATGGTAAAATTGCAGAAATAAGATTATAATTTAAATTAGATTTTGTATTTTTTTGAAGGAGAGGTGGTAGATGAATGGTAGAAGAAACCATTAAGACCATCAAGGAAACGGAGAATGAAGCGGATGAGATCATAAGAAAAGCAGATGCAACGTGTACCGAGATCCTTGAAAAAGCTGCCAGAGAGGCAAAAGAGATAAAAGAGCAGGCTGTAGCAAATGCAAAGAAACAGGCAGAAGCAGATCTTTTGCAGGCGAAAGAAGAAGGAGAAGTCTTAAAAAAACAGGCTTCCGAGAAGACGGAACAGGAGACAGAAGCATTAAAAGCACTGGCTCAGGGAAAAGAAGAGGAGGCGGTATCCGCAGTCATCAAAGCATTGCTCTGATGATATGGGAAGAGTAAGAACGTGAAAAAATAAAAAAGGAGGGATGCAGTTATGGCAGTATTGCAGATGCAGCGAATCAGTATCTGCGCATTGAAACATGACCGGAAAGCGATTCTGGAAAAACTGCAGTCCATGGGCATGATAGAGATGCATCAGGTCGCGCAGGACGAAGCCGGATTCGAGAAGATGGATACGCAGAGTGCGAAATCAAGCTTCGAGAAACGGGTGCAGATCACGGAAAACGCACTGGATGTATTGAATCAGTATACACCGGAGAAAAAATCCATGTTCGCCAGTCTGGAAGGAAATGAGCTGATCGATAAAAAGACGATGGAAGCTGCCGCAGCGAAGCAGGAAGCAGTCATGGAAGTGGCGGGACTTCTGATCGCTGATCATAAGAAAATTGCGGAAGCACAGGCTGAGATTGTGAAGCGGAATACCCAGATAGAAGCACTTACACCATGGATGAGTCTGGAAGTTGCGATGAATTATCCGGGCACGAAAAAGACGGCAATGCTTCTTGGAACCATGGCGGCGGAGACGACACTGGAAATGATCTACGGAAAGCTTGCCGAAGATCATCCGGAGATCGAAGCCGTAGATATATCGGTTATAAGTCAGGATAAAGATGCCGTGTACTTAAGCGTGTTCTGTATGAAGGACCAGGCAGCAGATGTGGAGAATACACTCCGCACTGCAGGATTCTCAAGACCGGTTGTATCGACAGAGCAGATTCCGGCAAAGCAGAAAGAAGAACTGGAAGAACAGATCAGACAGATCGAACAGACAATTGCAGATATCCGGGGAGAGATCATATCTTACGCAGAAGACCGGGAGGAACTGAAGATCATCGGTGACTATTACCGGATGCGTGCAGAAAAGTACGAAGTACTGGGAACACTTCCGCAGTCCAGACGTACATTTATTATCAGTGGTTACGCAGCAAAAGAAGCGATACCGGCGATCCAGAAAGGAATCGGGGATGCATATGACTGTGTGATCGATGTAGAAGAGTTAAAAGAAGACGAAGAACCACCGGTGATCCTTAAGAATAACGGATTTTCGGAAAGTGTGGAAGGAGTCCTGGAGTCTTACGGACTTCCGCATAAAGGAGAGATCGATCCGACCGCGATCATGTCATTCTTCTATGTATTTTTCTTTGGAATGATGTTATCAGATGCAGCGTATGGTGCGATCATCGCAATCGTGTGTCTGATCGTCCTTAAGAAATTCCCGCGCATGAGTGCCGGTATGAGGAAATCTATGAAAATGTTCATGTACTGTGGAATTTCTACCATGGTATGGGGAATCTTATTCGGTGGATATTTCGGAGATGTCGTAGACGTCGTATCGAGCACATTCTTTGGAAAAGAACTGACGATCAAGCCGCTGTGGTTTGCACCGTTAAATGATCCGATGCGACTTCTGATTTATTCGATGGCATTCGGACTGGTCCATCTGTTCGTGGGTCTTGGGATCAAGGGATATATGTTGTTAAAAGACGGAAAGGTACTGGATTTCTTCTGCGATATCGTATTGTGGTACATTTTCCTGATCGGACTGATCCTGATGTTACTTCCGTCAGAGATATTTGCTTCAATCGCACAGACCAAGATCGTGTTCCCGGCAGCGCTTGTTACATTGTCAAAAGCACTGGCAATCATCGGGGCACTCGGACTGTTATTGATGTCCGGAAGATCGAGCAAGAATCCGGCACTTCGGCTGGCACTTGGAGCATATGATATCTATAATATCACCGGATGGTTAAGTGATGTATTATCATACTCCAGACTTCTGGCACTGGGACTTGCAACAGGTGTTATCGCATCCGTTGTCAACCAGATGGGAAGCATGCTTGGTAAGAGTGTATTTGGAGTCATCTTATTTATCGTAGTATTTATCGTCGGACATGCAATGAACCTGGCAATCAACCTGCTTGGTGCATATGTCCACACCAACCGACTTCAATTTGTGGAATTCTTCGGAAAATTCTACGAAGGCGGTGGAAAACCTTTCGAACCGTTTCATGCGGAGACAAAATATGTAGATATTAAGGAGGAAAAATAGATATGAGTATTTGGAATGATATGGGAATGGTATATGCACTTCTTGGTGCGGCAGTGGCAGTATTCCTGGCAGGTGCAGGATCTGCGATCGGAGTTGGTATTGCAGGACAGGCAGCGTCCGGAGTTGTAACAGAAGACCCAAGCAAATTCGCAAAAGTACTGATCATGCAGCTGCTTCCTGGTACACAGGGAATCTACGGACTGCTGGTTGGTTTCATTACATTATCCAAGATCGGACTTCTTGGCGGTGGTGCAGCAGATCTGGATCCTAAGACAGGACTTCTGATCCTGGCAGCTTGTCTTCCAATCGGAATCGTTGGTCTGATCTCAGGAAAAGCACAGGGACAGACAGCAGCGGCAGCAATCGGAATTGTAGCAAAGAAACCGGATCAGTTCGGTAAAGCAATGTTGTTCCCTGCAATGGTTGAGACATATGCCATCCTTGCACTTCTGATTTCTATCCTTTCCGTAACAGCAATTCAGGTATAGAAGGAGTGTGAAGGACAATGGCTGGATTAGATAAGATCAAAAGTCAGATCCTTGACGAGGCAAAAGTGACAGCGGATGCGAAGATCGAAGATGCGAAAGCACAGGCAGAACAGATGAAGCTTAAGGCACAGGAAGAGGGAGCCAGACAGGCAGATACTATCCTGAAAAAGTCGGAAGCAGATACTGCATCGCAGAAAGAGCGTGTGAAATCAGCCATCGATCTTCAGAGAAGAACGAGACTTCTGGAAGCAAAGCAGGAGATGATCGCTGAGATCATCGAGAAGGCGTATGAAAAGGTTATAAACCTTGCGCCGGATGATTATTATCAGATGCTTCTGTCGATTCTGGAAGCATATATACTTCCGCAGGAGGGAGAGATCTATTTCTCCGTAAAAGATCTGGAAAATATGCCGGTAGGATTTGGCAAAGAAATTGAAGAAATAGCTCTGGCAAAGGGAGGAAAACTTACTGTAGCCGGAGCGGGCAGAGATAATATTGACAATGGATTCATTCTTGCGTACGGTGGAATTGAAGAGAACTGTACGATCAGGGCAATGTTCGATGCGAAGCGGGATGAGCTTTCAGATATCGTTCACCGGCTGCTCTTTGTATGATGCGGAAAGCATCAGAAGAACCAGTAGGAATGTTCAGATATCAGGAATGTTCGGAAATGGAGGAACAACATGAGTGAACAATATACCTATGCGGTCGCAAGAATCCGTGCCCTGGAAGTATCCCTGTTCTCTGACAGTACCATCGACCAGCTGATTGCGTGCCAGAATTATGATCAGGCACTGCAGTTCTTAGAAGAGAAAGGCTGGGGAGATGCCGAAAGCAGCGGGGATGCGGAAAAGATCCTGACGAGAGAAGAAGAAAAGACATGGGAAGTAGTAAAAGAACTGTCGATCGGAATGGAACATTTCGATGTGCTTTCTTATCCGAAGCTTTTTCATAATTTAAAGGCAGCGGTCAAGGAAGTATGCACCGGAGATAAGAACCGGCATATCTATTATGAAGATGTTCGGATTCCTGGAGAAGAGATGCGTAAGATCGTAGAAGACAGAGACTTTGGAAAGCTTCCGGACAGTATGCGGATTGCAGGAGAAGAAGCATACGAGACACTTCTTCATACAGGAGACGGGCAGCTCTGTGATGTGATCATAGACCGGGCAGCACTGGATGCTATCTATCAGGCGGGAAAAGAGTCACCGGATAAGATCATACAGGATTATGCAGAATCCACAGTGGCAGTGGCGGACATCAAGATCGCTGTCCGGTCACAGAAGACCGCAAAATCAACAGACTTTATGAAACGGGCAATGGCGGAATGTGATTCCTTAAGTGTCAGCCAACTCTCGAAAGCGGCACTTAGCGGCATGGATGCCATCTGTGAATACTTAAGAGGAACGGCTTATGCAGAAGGTGCGGATGCACTGGCAGAGTCGCCGTCGGCATTTGAAAGATGGTGTGACAACCGGATCATTCAGACGATAAGCCCGGAGAAATATCATGCATTTACGATAGGACCGGTAATTGCCTACGTAATTGCAAGGCAGAATGAGATTAAAACGGTACGAATCATTTTATCCGGAAAGCAGAATGAACTGCCGGATGATTCAATCCGGGAAAGGGTAAGGGAAATGTATGTATAAGATCGCAGTAGTGGGTGATTATGACAGCATCTTCGGATTCGCAGCACTGGGCCTTGATACATTTGCCGTCCAGACCCGTGAGGAAGCCGCAGAGAAATTACATCAGCTGGCACAGGGCGGATATGGAATTATCTATATCACAGAGAAACTTGCCGCTGAGTTAACGCATGAGATAGAAAAATATCAGGAACAGGTCACACCGGCGATCATTCAGATTCCGGGTATCGCCGGAAATACAGGCGCCGGAGTTGCAGGTGTGAAGAAATCGGTAGAGCAGGCTGTCGGTTCCGATATTATATTTGGCAGCTAAAGGAGGTTGATTCGTCCGTATGAGTACAGGAACGATTAAAAAAGTAGCAGGACCGCTGGTCATTGCAGAAGGTATGCGTGACGCCAACATGTTTGACGTGGTACGTGTAAGCAGCCAGCGTTTGATCGGAGAGATCATAGAGATTCACGGAGATGAGGCATCCATCCAGGTATACGAAGAGACATCGGGACTTGGACCTGGAGAGCCGGTAGAGTCTATGGGAGTACCAATGTCAGTAGAACTTGGTCCCGGACTGATCACAAGTATATACGATGGAATCCAGAGACCACTGGATGACATTATGAAGATTTCCGGAAATAACTTAAAACGAGGCGTGGAAGTCGCATCGTTAAAGCGTGATAAGAAATGGGAATTTGTACCGGTCGCAAAAGCCGGCGATGAGGTCGAAGCAGGTGACGTACTCGGAACTGTGCAGGAGACCATCGTTGTACAGCAGAAGATCATGGTTCCTTATGGAGTAAAAGGAACGGTAAAAGAGATCAAAGCCGGAACATTTACCGTAGAAGAAGTGGTAGCAGTGATCGCTACCGAAAAAGGTGACAAAGAACTGACGATGATGCAGAGATGGCCGGTACGAAAGGGCCGTCCGTATCAGAAGAAGCTGCCGCCGGTAAAACCACTGGTAACCGGTCAGCGTGTTATCGATACATTCTTCCCGATCGCCAAAGGTGGTGTGGCAGCTGTTCCGGGACCTTTCGGAAGCGGCAAGACAGTTATCCAACACCAGCTGGCTAAGTGGGCAGAGGCTGATATCGTGGTCTATATCGGATGCGGAGAACGTGGCAATGAGATGACCGACGTTCTGAATGAATTCCCGGAACTGAAAGACCCGAAGACCGGACAGTCTCTGATGGAAAGAACCGTGCTGATCGCAAATACATCGGATATGCCGGTTGCAGCCCGTGAGGCTTCCATCTATACCGGAATCACGATCGCAGAATATTTCCGTGATATGGGATATTCTGTAGCGTTGATGGCAGATTCTACATCCCGTTGGGCAGAGGCACTTCGAGAGATGTCGGGACGTCTGGAAGAGATGCCTGGTGAGGAAGGTTACCCGGCATACTTAGGTTCCCGTCTGGCACAGTTCTATGAAAGAGCCGGACATGTGGTATCCCTTGGTAAAGAAGGAAGAGAAGGTGCACTTTCCGTTATCGGAGCGGTATCTCCTCCGGGTGGTGATATCTCTGAACCGGTATCACAGGCAACCCTTCGTATTGTAAAGGTATTCTGGGGACTGGATTCCGCACTTGCGTATAAGAGACATTTCCCAGCCATCAACTGGCTGACCAGTTATTCGCTGTATGTTGACAATATGGCAAACTGGTTCAACGAGGAAGTGGCAGCGGACTGGATGGAAGACCGTCAGAAGATGATGACAATCCTTCAGGAAGAAGCCGAGTTAAATGAAATCGTACAGATGGTAGGTATGGATGCCCTGTCACCGACTGACCGTCTGAAGATGGAAGCGGCAAGATCCATCCGTGAGGACTTCTTACATCAGAACTCCTTCCATGAGATCGACACTTACACGCCGCTTCGTAAGCAGTATCTGATGATGAAACTGGTACTGGCATTTTATGAGAAATCTGTCGACGCACTGAACAAGGGTGCGGACATGAATGCACTGATCGCCATGCCGGTAAGAGAAAAGATCGGCCGTTATAAATATACAACAGACGCCGATATCGAAAACGAATATAAGAATGTAGAAGAAGAACTGGACAAAGAAGTTGCGGCTGCATTCGGGAAGGAGGACTTCTAATTATGCCAAAAGAATATAGAACCATACAGGAAGTTGCCGGACCTCTGATGCTGGTACGCGGTGTTGAAAATGTAGCCTATGACGAATTAGGCGAGATTGAACTTGCAAGCGGTGAGAAGCGCCGTTGCAAGGTTCTGGAGATTAATGGAAATGATGCACTGGTGCAGTTGTTCGAAAGTGCCACGGGTATCAACTTAAGTAATAGTAAAGTACGTTTCCTCGGACGGAGCATGGAGCTTGGCGTATCGGAAGATATGCTGGGACGTGTCTTTGACGGACTGGGCCGCCCGATCGACGGCGGACCGGAGATCCTGCCGGATGAAAGACGTGATATCAACGGTCTGCCAATGAATCCGGCAGCCAGAAGTTATCCGGAAGAGTTCATCCAGACCGGAGTATCTGCCATCGACGGACTGAACACACTGGTTCGTGGACAGAAGCTTCCAATTTTCTCGGCATCCGGACTTCCACATGCCAACCTGGCAGCACAGATCGCAAAGCAGGCGAAGGTACGCGGAAGCAATGAGAAATTCGCCGTAGTATTTGCTGCTATGGGTATTACATTCGAAGAGTCCAACTTCTTCGTAGAATCCTTCAAAGAGACAGGAGCCATTGACCGAACGGTACTGTTCGTCAACCTGGCAAATGACCCGGCCATCGAGCGTATATCAACCCCTCGTATGGCACTGACGGCAGCGGAGTATCTGGCGTTCGAAAAAGATATGCACGTACTGGTAATCATGACAGATATTACCAATTATGCAGATGCACTCCGTGAGGTATCTGCTGCACGTAAGGAAGTACCGGGACGTCGTGGATATCCTGGATATATGTACACGGACCTTGCAACCTTATACGAAAGAGCCGGAAGACAGAATGGTAAGAAAGGAAGTATCACACTGATTCCGATCCTGACCATGCCGGAGGATGACAAGACGCATCCAATCCCGGACCTTACCGGATACATCACAGAAGGACAGATCATCTTAAGCCGTGACCTGTACCGCAAAGGTATCAAGCCTCCGATTGATGTACTGCCATCCTTGTCCCGTCTGAAAGATAAAGGAATCGGAGAAGGCAAGACAAGAGCTGACCATGCGAACACGATGAACCAGTTATTCGCAGCGTATGCACGAGGAAAAGATGCCAAAGAATTAATGACCATCTTAGGAGAAGCAGCCCTTACCGATATCGACCTGGTATATGCAAAATTTGCAGATGCATTCGAGAAAGAATATGTATCCCAGGGATACGATACCGACAGACCGATCGAAGAGACACTGGAGATTGGATGGAAGCTGCTGTCTATGCTGCCTAGAGCAGAGCTTAAGCGAATTGATGATAAGTTCTTAGACGAGTACTACGGAAAGGAGTGATACTATGGCGTCAACCCAGGTAACCCCTACCCGTATGGAACTGACCAGAACAAAGAAAAAGCTGGTCACAGCCATAAAAGGTCACAAACTTCTGAAAGATAAACGAGACGAACTGATGCGTCAGTTCCTGGATCTGGTAAAAGTAAACATGGAGCTCAGAGAAAAAGTGGAAGCAGGTATCCGTTCTGCCAATAAGAATTTCGTCATAGCCAAAGCGGGTATGGACGAAGCTACTCTGAATACGTCACTGATGGCACCCAAGCAGGAAGTAGATCTGGAAGTCGGACAGAAGAATGTCATGAGTGTAGACATTCCTGTATTCGAGACAAAGACCAGAACCGCCGATGCGAATGATATTTATTCGTATGGATTTGCGTTTACATCCAGTGATCTGGACGGAGCTGTAAAATCTCTTGCAGATATCCTTCCGGATATGCTGAAGCTTGCAGAGACAGAAAAAGCCTGTCAGCTTATGGCGGCTGAGATCGAGAAGACCAGAAGACGTGTCAACGCCCTGGAGCATGTGATCATTCCGGAAGCGCAGAAGAATATCAAGTATATTACGATGAAGCTTGATGAGAATGAACGAAGCACCCAGATCCGTCTGATGAAGGTGAAAGATATGATGCTGGAGGATGCGCATCATTATAAAGAGAGAGAATAAAAGACTATATTGTAAAAAACCGCAGAGGTAAGTTGAAAAGCTTGCATCTGCGGTTTTTTATCGCCATTCGTTCGGAAGAAGCTGCTGATGGCAGGTTTTGTAGATACAAAAATATTTTTTTCAGTGTCAAATATTCTGTTTCAAAATAAGCTTCTTAAATTACTTGACAAACAACTACTATGTGATACAATATAGTTAAGAACTACTATAGTATGCAAGGTAGGTGGGAACATGTATGATAAATCACAATTAATGAAGGGAACTTTAGAAGGATGTATATTACAGATTTTATCCGAGACAGTTACATATGGATATGAGATTGTAACAACATTAGAAGAATTCGGATTTGAAGATGTAAAAGAGGGAAGTATTTATCCATTACTTGTACGATTGGAAAAGAAAGGAATGATTTCTTCAGAATTACGGTCTTCGCCGCTTGGACCGAAAAGAAAGTATTATTCACTAACGGATGAGGGGCAGGCATATTTGAAGGAATTTATTAAATGTTGGACGGAAGTACAATCATCAGTAAATAGAATTTTGAAAAAGGAGAAGTAGATTATGTTAACGAAGAAAAATAAAAGAATGATCCGGAAGATGCGTAAGTATATAAAGACATTTCCACTTACGGAAAGAGAAATAAATCAGATGGTTGAGGATATTACGGGAATGGCGGAAGAAGCACAGGAGCGTAATGAAGATTTTGAAACAGTATTGGGAAAGTCGGTTCATGAATTCTGTGATGATCTGATTTATTCTGTAGGAGGAAGCAGAGCACCGGGAGGACGGAAATTGCTTAGAGCGACTTCGATATATTTTCAGATATTTGGACTTTGTGGGATTGTAGGTTCCTTGATTAATATTTGCTTTTTAAATGGAGAACGCATGCATGAGTTATGGCTACTTGCTTATTCAATCGGCATGTGGTATCTGGGACATTATGGGGAAGCAAACTGTAATAATACGGAAAAAATAAAACAGTTAACAGTAGGTAGTTCTATCTATATGATTATTAATCTGTTAATATATTGCAATGAAATTATTATTGCAATAGATACAGGAAAAGCATTTTTGAAAGCGTCGGACTTTCCACTTATGATTGTTGGGATTATTGTTGATTTTGTTCCGGCGATTCTGTATCTGGTTGGAGCAAGAAGGAACAGACCGGCAGGAGAACAGATAGAAGTTGAGAATAGATGACAAAAGATGGGGAAACATTTTTCCTTAAAGGAATAGTATATGAAAGTATTATTGAAAATATTAAAAAAGAATGTGCGTAATAGTATTGTATGTTTTATGAGTACTATTTTAGTTGCAATTATATTATTCGTGTTTCTGGAAGTTAAAGAATTGGTTCTTGGAACAATGAGTATGGAAGAAAGGGTTCGGTCGCAACAAGGAGTTGCGATTCAAACGTACATGTATATATTGCTGTTTATTGGTCTGATTTTGATCAGCTATACAGTAAGCAATTATAGCCGGATAAGAATCAAAGATTATGGAATGTTTATGGTATTCGGAGAAGAAAAGAAAGATATTATCCGGATGATAATTCTGGAATATGGGATTATATGTGGTATTTCGTGGCTGATTGGGTGTGTAGTGGGAACGCCTTTTGTAATTCTTCTTCAGTCTATATTCAGAAAAGAAGGGATTCAAACAGTTCAAGATCCATGCTGGTTTCTAAAGAATATTGGAAGTACATGTTTTTATATGTGTGTTATTTTGTGCATTGCAGTAATTATGAACATAGTAAAAATTCAAAGTAATTCACTAGCTTTGCTTTTGAATATAGAACAGAAAAAGCGAAAGTGATTGATGAGAGCAAATTAAAGGCATGTGAAAAGAAATATGAGATAATTGGCTTTTATAAAGGCACCTTGATGAAAGAAGACAAACAGGATGATCTGACAACGCTTATCTTTTACATTTATATTGACATTTACAACATGGAACGTTATTCTAATCTAAAAACAGGAGCTATATTCAAAAATATACTCTGTTTTAGGAGGTGCCGCATGTTAAAGAATAATAAAATCAAAATATTATGTTTGCTCATAATTGGAATCGTATTTTTGTATATATATGGACCAATTGCATTCATGAAAGATGGGTTAGTAACGAGACAGAGTGTAAATTCTTTTGATGAATTATACGAGTTAGGACCAGCACGCCGGCATAAATGTGAAAATGGTACACGTATTTATATTGTATATTTTGGATGGTCTGCTCCAAAAGTTAAAAAAGAAATAGTATATCAAAAGAATGAAGAAACACAAAAGCAAATAGTGGATGTTGATACGCAAAAAATTATTCCGGGATTATATTATGTTTCATGGGATACAAAAAATTCTGTATACAGAATTGAAACAAGAAAAAAATATTATTTTGTAATACCTTATTGCTAAGGTGATTAACATTATCAAAAAAAGGAAATAGTAAAAAATACATTGATTAATATTTATTGATATGTTAATATGTACCAAAGCATATTTCAAAAAAATCAACGGTATATAAAAACGGACATATACCATCTATAATCTAATTTTATTTCAGAAATCTATGCTTTCATACCAATCAATTGTAAAAAAGCAGGAGATGACTGAAAGAGTAAAAAGACATCCTCTTGCATACAGGAGGAAACAGAATATGGCGAAAAGAAAGGGTCAGAAAAGACGTATTCAAAAGTATCAGGTGAATAACCGGCAGTTAAAGGCAAAAAGGATGTACAAGGATACAATTTTTAGAATGTTGTACCATGACAAAGAGAATTTGTTATCATTGTACAATGCGGTGAATGGGAGAGAGTACACAGATCCGGAAAAGTTGCAGGTTGTTACATTGGAAAATGCGATTTATATGGGAATGAAAAACGATCTGGCGTTTATCATGGATATGAATTTATATTTATATGAACATCAGTCAACGTATAATCCGAATATTCCACTTAGAAATTTGTTTTATATTGCGGATGAGTATCAACGATTAGTGGTTCGGAAATCATTATATTCAACTGTGATACAAAAGATACCAACGCCAAGATTTTTAGTATTTTATAATGGAACAAAAGAAGTAGAAGATCGTAGTGAGTTCCGATTATCTTCTGCATACGAGAATCCAACAGAAAATCCAGATCTGGAGTTAAGAGTGACTATGCTGAATGTGAATGATGGCCACAGTTCAGATTTGATGGAACATTGTAGAACATTAAAGGAATATGCACAGTATGTCGCCAGAGTAAGAAAATATGCGGCGAAACAGGATGTCTCTTTAGAAGAAGCAGTTACGAGAGCAGTTGACGAATGCATAGAAGAAGGAATCCTGGCAGAGTTTTTATTGAAGAATAAGACTGAGGTGATCAGAGTGAGCATCTATGAATATGACAAAGAGTTTGAAGAAAAGAAACTGCGGAAAGCAGAGTATGAGGCTGGAAGACAGGATGGAATCGAGATTGGAAGACAGGATGGAATCGAGATTGGAAGACAGGACGGAATCGAGATTGGAAGACAGGATGGAATCGAAATTGGAAAGCGGATACTCTTAGAAAAAATAATAAAGAAGAAATTGAAAAAAGGAAAATCAACAGAACAGATAGCAGATGAATTAGAAGAAGATATAAACATAATTCAAAAAGTGGTTGAGAAATTAAAAAGCCAAATATAGAATTTGTCAAAAGAATTCCCTGAAGTGAATAATAAAACTTCAGGGAATTTATCATTTGCTCACTACCGATATTATTCCGTAGTATCACGTCGGATCAATACCGGCGTAATCTGTTTATGAACCGGTTCTTTTAAAGGAGCCGGTTTCCTTTTTTTCATTTCGTTCATTTGAAGGACGAGAAGTTCCATGGCAGTCTGCGCAATTTTTTCAATCTGTTGTCCAACAGTTGTGATTGGAAGGATTGCTTCGCTTGCAATAGGAGAATCATCAAATCCGACAATCTGATAGTCTTTCGGGAGTTTCCCGTATTTTTGAAATATCAGATTCAGGAACATACTGGCATAAGTGTCATTTGCAAGAAAGACCCCCTTTTTTTGTGAGGGATATTTTTCTTCAATTTCGTTAAATATGTTTTTTAGTTGAGTCAGGGTTTCCTGATAAGTGTTTCCAAGATTTCTTTGGATTAATTCGTGAACGACATGGTGTTCGTTACAGATATCTTCGAATCCCCGGATACGTCCATAGGTTGGAAGTGTATCTGGGAATATGGAATTGATGTGTAAAATAACATCACATTTATTGCGTATCAATAAGCTGGTTGCCTGAACTCCACCGAGATAGTTGTCTGTAGATACACTGCAGACATGGTCACATTCGCGTTCGATGGTAACAACTGGTAGTTTATAAGAAGCAAGTTCTTCGGAAGAAATGGTATTGCTTAAGACAATAAGTCCCTCAATCTTATAAGCCATCAGTTCATGAATATATTTTTCTTCAATCTCTTTTTTATTATTTCCAATGAATACAAGAAATTTATAATTATACTTTTCGTAAGTAGAAAGTAACTGGTTTAACATCTCAGAGTAATAATGAAGATACAGGTTGGGGATGATAATTCCAACAAATTCACTTTTTCCATTAGCCAGTACTTTGGCGAGCTTATTTTCCTGGTATCCAAGGACATCCAGTGCATGAGCGATTTTTTCCTGATTTTCAAGAGTCAGAGAATCCGGATTATTAAAATATCTGGAAATGGTAGTTTTTGAAAAGCCTGTATAAGCGGCTATATCTGCAAAAGTTACTTTTTTCTGTTTCATGTAAATCCTCTTTCTTATAATGTATATTATCAGTATAGCAAGTGCATTGAAAAAAATCAAACAAAAAATAACTAGTTAAGTAACCGGTAACTTTTTCTTTGAAATCTATTGACAAGTAAGATTCTGGATAGTATTATGAGCATATAAAGTAACCGGTTACTTAACTGGTTACGCAATCGTGAATCTGAAAGGAGAAAGCTATGAAGAAACGAACAGTAGGGGTACTGCTGGCAGCATTCTTTGCAATGGCATTGACGGGGTGTGGAGATAAACAGCCGCAACCAGGAGAAGTAAAGGGATATGACAAAGGCGAAGAATATCTTTCTATCTGGGTACATTCAATCGAAGACACAGAAGAAGGACAGTGCTACAGGAAATCTGTAGATGCATTTAATAAGAAATATGATGGGAAATATTTTGCAGATATTGAATTTATTCCACGAAATGACAGTGGTGGAGGCTATTCGGATAAGATCAATGCATCCGTGATGTCAGGAGATCTGCCGGATGTGCTTACTGTTGATGGCCCTAATATAGCGGCATATGCAGAGAACGGAATTATCCAGCCGCTTGCAAAATTAACAGACGAAGAAAAGAGCGTGTATCTGGATTCCATTATTCAGCAGGGAACGTATAATAACAAGCTCTATGCGCTTGGAGCAATGGAATCCAGCGTGGGACTTTATTATAACAAAGATATTCTCGCAGAAGCAGGTGTAGAAGTTCCAGATGCAGATCACCCATGGACATGGAGTGAATTCACAGAGGTGTTAAAGAAAGTACAGCCGGTAGTAGAGAAGAAAAAAGGTTATGCGCTGGATATGACTTTCCCGACAGGAGAAGCTACGATTTATTATTATGCACCGTTTTTCTGGTCAAATGGCGGTGACTTTGTAAATAAAGATGGACTGAAGGTGAACGGTGTATTCAATTCAAAAGAGAATCTGGAAACAGTGAATTATTTTAAATCGTTTTTGGATAATGGATATATGTCTAAAGTACAGATCACAGACCTGTTCGAAAGCGGAAGAGCAGCATTTAAGTTCGACGGGGCATGGGAAGTAAATACAATCTATAATAACTATCCGGATGTAAACCTTGGAGTTGCACCATATGTAGTATCCGATAACTGGGATGGCGGAAGATATACACCAACCGGTTCCTGGGCATTTGCGGCATCATCAAAGACGAAGAAACTAAAAGGTGCGACAAAGCTGGTACAGTGGATGAGTGGTGTAGAAAGTGGAAAGCGTCTGTGGGATGAAAGTAAGAGTTTCCCATCTACATATGAAGCGTTTGAGAGCAGTCCGATTTTTGAAGAAGATGAGAATTATAAAGCCTTATATCATCAGCTGAGTAAATATGGACATCCAAGATCAAAAACACCTGTATATCCACAGGTTAGTGCATCGGTACAGGAAGTATTGGAAAATTCGGTACTTACCGATAATGATGCGAAGACAGAACTGGATAAATCTGTAGAAAGGATTAACGCAAAATTAAAGCGTTATGTGATGAAATAATGAAGAAAAGAACAGAATCCATTATGGGAATGGCGTTTTTTGGACCGGCACTTGTGTTACTTACGATATTTTTATTCCTGCCGATGATCCTGACATTGATTTTCAGTTTTACTGATTTCTTTGCTTTAAATCCGGGACTGACGCATTTTGTCGGACTGGACAACTATATTCAGATTTTTAAAGATGATGTGTTTTCACAGGCATTTTTTAATACCGTAAAGTTTGTGATCATTATTGTTCCGCTGCAGGGAATTGGAGCGCTTGTGCTGGCACTTCTGATTAATAAAGTGACGCATTGCAAGAAGTATTTCAAAGTAGCATTCTTTGTTCCGGTGGTCATGTCACTTGCTGTTGTGTCAACACTGTGGATCCAGATCTACAGCCCGGAAGGAATTATGAATGCAATCCTTTCTTTCTTTGGAATTGATGCACAGCCATTCATCAACAGTGCCAGTCAGGCACTTCCATCCATCGCGATTATGAGTGCATGGCAGGGAATGGGATATCAGATGATCATCTTCCTGGGAGGAATCCAGGCAATCAATCCGGCACTTTATGAAGCGGCCGAGATGGACCATGCAACACCGTGGCAAAAATTCAAGGACATTACCCTGCCGGAATTGAAACCATTGTGTGTGTTCGTTTTAATTACGATTACAATCGGAGCATTCCGTATGTTGGTACAGCCAATGGTTATGACCGGAGGAGGACCATCGAATTCAACGTATACGGTTGTGTATGATATATATGAAACAGGTACTGTTAACTGGGAAATTGGACTGGCATCTACAATGGCTATTGTATTCGCATTCTTTGTAATGATACTGACCGTGATCCAGACAATCGCAACAAGAGATAAGGAGGATCAGAATGTTAACAAAAAAGCAAAAAAGAAATAATTGGATACTGACGGTCGTACTTCTGATCGTATCATTGTTGTTCCTGTTTCCGGTTATCTGGATGCTGGCAAACTCATTCAAACCAGACGCGGCAATCACTGCTGATATGAACAGTATGGCGGCATTCATTCCACCGGCATTGAACGGCAATTTCTTTGAAAATTATGTATCTGTATTAACAAATACAGGATTTGTACGATATATGTGTAATACCTTGTTCTATGCAGCAATATTGATCGTACTTGGTGTAATTGTAAATGGACTGGCAGGATATGCATTGGCTAAGATTAATTTTCCATTCAGAGAACGCTGGCTTCTGATCATTATGCTTCTGATGATCGTACCGATGGAGACGATCATTACGATACATTTCCTGATCATTGCAAAACTTGGACTTCTGAATACGGTGCTTGGATATGTACTTCCAATGATCGTGAATCCGTTTAACATTTTCCTGTTCCGTCAGGTATTCCTGGGACTTCCGGATGATGTATATGAGGCAGCACAGTTAGATCACTGTGGACCGGTAAAATACTTTTTTACTATGGTTCTTCCAATGTCAAAGAGTGTAGTGGCAACGGTTAGTGTATTTACATTCCTGAATGTATGGAATGATTATCTGTGGCCGTCACTTGTATTTACATCCAGTGATCTTCTGACAGCACAGATTGGTCTGAATGCGATTACATCAAATGATAACACAACAACAGGACAGACCCTTGCAGTTATCACAATGGTAACAATTCCGGTCATTATTATCTATTCACTCTTCTCAAAACAGATCGTAGAGGGTGTAATATCAACAGGTTCCAAGGAGGGCTAAAAGATGAGCTTTATCGAATTTAAAAATATATGTAAAAAATATGCAGGAAACGATAAGAATTCCGTGACAGACTTTAACTTAGATATAGAAGAAAAAGAATTTATCGCATTTGTAGGACCATCCGGATGCGGTAAATCCACAACACTCCGAATGATTGCAGGATTTGAAGAGATTACAAGTGGAGACCTTTTTATTGATGGAAAACGTGTGAATGAGGTTGCACCGGCGGATCGAGGAATCTCTATGGTGTTCCAGAACTATGCACTGTATCCACATATGACGGTAGAAAAAAATATTTCTTATGGATTGAAGAACATGAAGGTTCCGGCAGATGAGATCAAGAAAAAAGTAGACTGGGCAATTGATATCCTGGGACTCGAAGAATATCGTTACCGTAAGCCTAAGAATTTATCAGGTGGACAAAGACAGAGAGTGGCACTTGGAAGAGCGATTGTAAAAGACCAGAAAGTCTTTCTGATGGATGAGCCACTTTCTAACCTGGATGCAAAACTGCGTGTCAGCATGAGAAATGAGATCAGTAAGTTACACAGAAATCTTGGAAGTACAACCATCTATGTCACGCATGACCAGGTAGAAGCCATGACAATGGCAGACCGCATAGTAATCATGAAAGATGGAGTGATCCAGCAGGTTGGTAAACCAATGGATCTGTATGAGCATCCGGTGAATAAATTTGTTGCGGGATTTATAGGATCTCCGCAGATGAATTTTTATGATGTGAAAGTAGACGGAAAGAAATTGATATTTGCAGATGGCAATACAGTGGAACTTCCGAAAGCAATTGCAAAACGTATTGCAGGATATTCAGAAGTTATCATGGGAATCAGAGGAGAAGATATCAAGTTCGATATAACTAATCTGGACGTTTATGGAAGTCATCAGAAAGCAGTTATTGACAATACGGAGATTATGGGAAATGAGAATAATCTGTATTTTGACTTCGGAGGAAGCGTAACGATTGCAAGAGTATCAAAATATGAAGTAAGCCAGGTGGGAGATGAGGTGGAATTTACCTTTATGCCACATAAGATGCATTTCTTTGATAAGGAAACAGAGCAGGTAATCGGAGCAGAATGATTTAGAATAGAAGAGGAAGAACGTATGCTTGAAAAAGCCAATGAATATATCAGACAGAATTACATAGATGAAAAAGAAAAACCATTATTCCATGTGACACCGGAAACAGGATGGATGAATGACCCGAATGGTTTCTCTGTATACCAGGGAAAAGTACATTTGTTCTATCAGTTCTATCCATATAAAACAGAATGGGGACCGATGCACTGGGGGCATCAGGTGACCGAAGATCTGCTAAAATGGGAAGCATATCCGGTAGCTATGGCACCTGATCAGGATTATGATCACATAGGATGTTTCTCGGGAAGTGCAGTAGAAGCTGATGGAAAGCATGTGCTGCTTTATACAGGAGTAAGCCAGAAAGACGGAAAAGAAATCCAGAATCAGTGTATTGCCATTGGAGATGGGAAGACTTATGAAAAATGGCAGGATAATCCAGTTATAAAAGGAGATATCATGCCGGAGAAATTTGACAGAAAAGACTTCCGTGATCCGAAAATATGGAAAAAGGATGGCAGATATTATTGCGTTGTAGGCAATCGCTATGAGGAAAATTGTGGGCAAATAGTCTTATTTAGCAGTGCGGACTATAAAAACTGGCGATATGAAAAAGTCCTTTTGAGAAATGACGGAAAGAATGGAGATATGTTAGAGTGTCCGGATTATCTGGAAGTAGACGGGTATCCTGTAATCATTTGTTCTCCGCAGAATATGCATGCTCAAAAGTACGAATTTCATAACGGTCATAATTCCATTTATATTATTGGAGATGCAGAAAAAGAAATATCGGATTTTGCATGGGAGAAAAAGAGAAGCCTAGATTATGGACTGGACTTTTATGCACCACAGACAACAGAGCTCCCGGATGGCAGGCGGATCATGGTCGCATGGATGAAGTCGTGGGATGCACGTGTCATGACAAAAGGACAGAAATGGCAGGGAATGATGACACTCCCAAGAGAATTAAAAATCAAAGATGGGAAAATCTGGCAAAGTCCGGTGAGAGAACTGGAAAAGTATAAGAAAAATCCAATCATCTATACAGAACAGAAAATTAGCGGACAGATGTCTTTGGATGGTATCAATGGCCGGGTGATTGACATGACGGTAGAACTTACGAATGTAGAAGGTAGGGAGTTCAAGGTAGATGTGGCACATAATGAAGAATATACAACAACATTTACATATTATCCGGAAAAACATCAGATTGAAATTGACCGGACCTACAGTGGTGTAAATGCAGATGTTGTCTGTGTGAGAAAGATAGAAATTGCGGAAAAACATCATGCGCCGAAACTACATTTTATCATGGACAGATATTCTGTAGAATTATTTATTAATGATGGAGAGCAGACGGCAAGTGTGGTCATTCCTACGCCATTAGAAGCAAATGAAATTATATTTACTAGTGATGAAGCGGCAACCGTTAATATTGAAAAATATGAGATAACATTCAATTAGAATAGATAGTTTCTCATTCACCGATTGATCTCTCCGTGCATATCTTAATACAGATAGAACCGCCAAGGAGCAATCAGGATTATGGAGAACAAATTACCGTTCTATATGGCTTATCCGGTTCCGCTGCTGTATAATGATGACCGGAATGCAAGAAGAGACTATGACTATATGAAAAGCATTTACCCGGATACGGCGAAGAGAGTACTTCCTTATATGGAAGAGGAATGTGACAGAATGGAATATGACGGAAGCATGATGTATGATGAATATCCGGACCGCCTGCAGCTTCGTCTGATGTGCCGCAGGATCTATGATAAGGCGGAGAAGGAAGAAGAAAACCCGGGTGGCTGGCTTATGGATCTGATCGAGGTTATGACATATCAGGAACTTTGCAGGAGACGTGTGGAACATAGAGAGATACGTAAAAAAATATATTGATCTACAAGAGGGCATCTGGAAAAAAACTTCCACTTCGCCCTCTTGTATGTTATACTGTGCGGTGATAATTATAGTTTTCAAATGAAAGAAAAAATCAGAACATAACATACAGGAGGGCACATCATGGCAGATAATAACATTATTTTTATCGGAATGCCGGCAGTTGGGAAAAGTACAGTTGGTGTGGTAATTGCAAAGAGACTGGGATACAAATTTGTAGACACAGATATTCTGATTCAGGAATCAGAAGGGAAACTTCTGAAAGATATTATTGCTGACGTTGGACCGGATGGCTTCCTGAAAGTAGAAGACCGGGTAAATGCACAGGTGAAAGCGGAACGTACCGTTATCTCGCCAGGAGGCAGCGTAGTATATTGTGAAAATGCGATGAAACATTATAAAGAAATCGGCAAAGTCGTATATTTACAGGCATCCTTTGAGACAATAAACAGCAGACTTAAAAATGCCAAAGGCCGTGGAGTGGTATTGCGTGACGGACAGACGCTCAAAGATCTGTATGATGAAAGAGTAAAGCTTTTTGAAAAGTATGCAGATATTACAGTGTGTGAAGATAATCAGAAGCTGGAAGATACGATTGAATCGGTATTAGATGCATTAGGGGAGTAAAAGTGCACAAGTATAGATAGAACAATTGGAATATGTTACAATAAAATTACATAACTGTAAAAAATATTTTACAATTGGAAAATTTGTGCTATAATAGGCGCGAACCCTTTTTAGGGGTTATATTGTGATGCAGAAATTTATGCACGAATTTTAGAAAAATTAGATTTAGAGATATTTAGAATTAGATAATTGAAACAGATTTGCAGAAAGATAGAATAGCAGATTAAGAATAGATTTATTGTAGATAGAGATTTATATAAATATTAATGAGGTGTAATTGATGGAACAGTATATTATTAAGGGCGGTCATCCGCTTGTGGGAGAAGTGGAAATCGGTGGTGCGAAGAATGCAGCACTTGCAATTCTTGCGGCAGCAATCATGACAGATGAAACTGTATTGATCGATAACTTACCGGATGTAAATGACATTAACGTACTGATTGACGCAATCGAGGGGATTGGAGCACAGGTACATCGTGTTGACCGTCATACAGTGAAGATTAACGGAGCCAGCATTAAGAATGTAGATATCGAGTATGATTACATTAAGAAAATCCGTGCTTCGTACTATCTTCTCGGAGCATTACTTGGAAAGTACAGACGTGCCGAAGTTGCACTTCCGGGAGGATGCAATATCGGAAGCAGACCAATTGACCAGCATCTCAAAGGATTCCGTGCGCTTGGTGCAGATGTAGATATCGAACATGGCAAGATTGTTGCAGAAGCAGACCGTCTTGTTGGAAAACATATTTATTTTGACGTTGTAAGTGTTGGAGCAACCATCAATGTTATGATGGCAGCAGCTATGGCAGAAGGACTTACCATTCTGGAAAATGTTGCGAAAGAGCCGCACGTTGTAGACGTTGCAAACTTCCTGAACAGCATGGGAGCCAACATCAGAGGAGCAGGTACAGATGTGATCAAGATCCGTGGTGTACAGCGTCTCCACAGCACAGAATATTCTGTGATCCCGGATCAGATTGAAGCAGGAACATTCATGTTCGCAGCAGCAGCTACCAGGGGAGATGTAACGGTACTAAATGTTATTCCGAAGCATTTGGAAGCTACGATCGCAAAACTGGTAGAAATCGGCTGTGAAGTGGAAGAATTCGACGATGCTGTACGTGTCGTATCAAAGGGAGATCTTACAAGCACACATGTGAAGACCCTTCCGTATCCTGGATTCCCGACAGATATGCAGCCGCAGATCGGCGTGACACTGGCCTTATGTAAGGGGACAAGTATCATTACAGAGAGTATTTTTGAAAACCGTTTCAAATATCTGGATGAGCTTGCAAGAATGGGAGCCAATGTAAAGGTAGAAGGCAATTCCGCAACGATCGAAGGCGTGGCAGAATTCTCCGGAGCAAGAGTAAGTGCACCGGATCTTCGTGCAGGAGCCGCACTTTGCATCGCGGGTCTTGCAGCGGATGGAATCACAATTGTAGATGACATCGTATATATCCAGAGAGGATATGAAAGATTCGAAGAGAAACTTCGCAGCATTGGTGGAATCATCGAAAGAGTAGATTCTGAAAAAGCGATTCAGAAGTTCAAATTAAAAGTAGGCTAGATGATACATTTTCTTATATATGTCTATTGACAGTACAGGGAAAATAGAGTAAAGTCTTAGTCGTATCAAAAATAACTTAATAAAAGCAAACTTTCTCTTATTCAGAGCAGTGGAGATACAAAGGATCTGTGAAACTGCGGCAACCCCATTGTAGGAAGGTGCCAGCCTGAGCGAGTGATCGAACAATAAGAGGATTGGTTTATGAAGATATCAAACCGTCCACTTATATAAGTGGACGGTTTTTAAAACGCCATGCGTTCGGAAGAAGCTGCCGGTGGCAGGTTCTGGAGATACAGACAATCCCAAGAGAAAGAATGCAGGAACTGTTTTTTAGAAAAGAAGGAGAGAAAAGAACGTGGAAAGAAGATTATTTACGTCAGAATCAGTAACTGAAGGACATCCGGATAAAATGTGTGATCAGATCTCAGATGCCATTCTGGATGCATTGATGGAGCAGGATCCAATGAGCCGTGTTGCATGTGAGACAGCAACAACAACAGGTATGGTTCTTGTTATGGGTGAGATCACAACGAATGCATATATTGATATTCAGAAAATCGTTCGTGATACGATCAAAGAGATTGGATATACAAGAGGAAAATATGGATTTGATGCAGAGACTTGCGGTGTGATCACAGCAATCGATGAACAGTCTACAGATATCGCTATGGGTGTTGATAAAGCACTTGAAGCAAAAGAGCATACAATGTCAGAAGAAGAGATTGATGCAATCGGAGCCGGAGACCAGGGAATGATGTTCGGTTATGCTTCTGATGAGACACCGGAATATATGCCATACCCGATCGCACTTGCACACAAGCTTTCAAGAAAGCTTACAGAAGTAAGAAAGAACGGAACACTTCCGTACTTAAGACCGGATGGAAAGACACAGGTTACGGTTGAATATGATGAGAATGGTGTTCCGGCACGTCTGGATGCAGTCGTACTTTCGACACAGCATGATCCGGAAGTGACACAGGATCAGATTCATAAAGATATTAAGAAATATGTATTCGATACAACAATTCCTGAAGGAATGGTAGATGATAAGACAAAGTTCTTCATCAATCCGACAGGACGTTTCGTAATCGGCGGACCACACGGAGACAGCGGACTTACAGGACGTAAGATTATCGTAGATACTTACGGTGGAATGGCACGTCACGGCGGCGGAGCTTTCTCTGGAAAAGACTGTACAAAGGTTGATCGTTCCGCAGCTTATGCAGCACGTTACGTTGCAAAGAACATCGTTGCAGCAGGACTTGCCAAGAAATGTGAGATCCAGTTATCTTATGCAATCGGTGTTGCACATCCGACATCTATCATGGTAGATACATTCGGAACAGGTGTGTTAGAAGATGACAAACTGGTAGAGATCATCCGCGAGAACTTTGATCTGCGTCCGGCAGGAATCATTCAGATGCTTGATCTTAGAAGACCAATCTACAAACAGACAGCGGCTTACGGACATTTCGGACGTACAGATATTGATCTTCCATGGGAGAAACTGGACAAAGTAGAAGATCTGAAAAAATATTTATAGAAATTTTATAAAAGTTTATGGGTGCTTTGGTGTGAAGCACCCATTTTTCATGCTATAATTTTTTTTAGTGGAGGACAGATACATGAAGCTGAAAACGCGATTAGTTATAGCATTTTTTACGATTATCATTATACCGGTCCTTATGGCAGCCATGATGGTTTCAATGGTATGCCGCTATCAGATCGGAGTGGTGGAGAAGAATTATGGGATTACAGGAACGACGATTTCTGATTTTACGAATTCCATGCAGGTACTTGCACGTGTTACGGAGAAGCCGTATCATGAACTGAAGAAGATGTCAGAGCATGCATCTGAGATGGAAGATGCGACAGAACTGGACCAGTTTAATAAAAAACTGGAGAATAAGAATGCATATCTGCTGGTGAGAAAAGACGGAACAATCGTATATACGGGCAGCGATGATGATCGTGTAAAAGCGGTGATCGAACAATTGCCGGGATATGGAGATACAGATACAACATCGGAGAACGGAATTTATCTTGGCGGAGATGCAGAAGCATTGGTAAAACAGGTAGATTTCAGATATGATGACGGCAATAAGGGAAGTGCGTTCATTGTGTCAGATGTATCCAATGTAATTCCGGAGGTTGGACAGTTTTTCTGCGAAATCCTGATTGGAATTGTAGTGATACTGATACTTACTTCGGCAGTTCTTATTATCTGGATTTACCGTGCGGTTATGGGGCCGATCGGCAAGATGCAGACAGCGGCGCAGAATATCAAGGATGGGAATCTGGATTTTGAGTTGAAACCGGAGGCTGACGATGAACTTGGAAAACTCTGCCAGAGCCTGGAAGAGATGAGAGGACGCCTGAAGGATAGTGCCGAAGAAAAATTGAAATATGACAAAGAAAGTAAAGAACTGATAAGTAACATTTCACATGATCTGAAGACACCTGTGACAACGATCAAAGGTTATGCCGAAGGAATTATAGATGGTGTTGCAGATACACCGGAGAAGATAGACCGGTATGTCAGAACAATCTACAATAAAGCGACAGAGATGAATACGCTGATCAATGAGCTGACATTGTATTCTAAGATCGATACGAATAAGATCCCTTACAATTTTAATATCGTGTCGGCGAATGAATATTTCAACGACTGTGCGGATGACCTGTCGGTTGAACTGGCAGCACAGAATGTAGGATTTGGTTATTTTAATTATGTAGAGAAGAATGTACGGATCATTGCAGACCCGGAGCAGGTAAAACGTGTGATTCACAATATTGTCAACAATTCGTTGAAATATATGGACAAACCAAAGGGAATGATCAATCTGCGTGTCAAAGATGTAGGAGATTTTGTACAGATTGAACTGGAAGACAACGGAAAAGGAATTGCAGCAAAAGACCTGCCGAATATCTTTGACCGATTTTATCGGACCGATGCGTCGAGAAATTCGTCCACCGGAGGAAGTGGAATCGGTTTGTCTGTAGTAAAGAAGATTGTAGAAGAACACGGCGGTAAGATCTGGGCAACAAGCAGAGAAGAGACCGGAACGACAATGTATTTTGTACTAAGAAAGTATCAGGAGGTACCAGTCAATGAGTAAGATATTAATAGTAGAAGACGAAGAAGCAATTGCAGATCTGGAACGGGATTATCTGGAACTGAGCGGGTTCACCGTAGAGGTTGCAAATGACGGAGATATAGGACTTCAGAAAGCACTGAACGAAGATTATGATCTTCTGATCCTGGATCTGATGCTGCCGGGAACGGACGGATTCGATATCTGCCGTCAGGTGCGTGATGTGAAGAATACACCGATCGTGATGGTATCTGCGAAGAAAGATGATATCGATAAGATCAGGGGACTGGGACTCGGCGCCGATGATTACATGACGAAGCCGTTCAGCCCGAGCGAGCTGGTAGCGAGAGTGAAAGCGCATCTGGCAAGATATGACCGTCTGACCGGAAGTGCGGCAGAGAAGAATAAAGTGATCGAGATCAGAGGACTGAAGATTGATACAACTGCAAGACGTGTGTGGGTGAACGGAGAAGAACGTACATTTACGACGAAGGAATTCGATCTGCTGACATTCCTTGCGAGCCATCCGAACCACGTATATTCGAAAGAAGAGTTATTCCGGGAGATCTGGGATATGGAGTCCATCGGGGATATCGCAACGGTAACGGTGCATATCAAGAAAATCCGTGAGAAAGTAGAAGTAGATACATCCAACCCGCAGTATATCGAGACGATATGGGGTGTTGGGTATCGGTTTAAGGTGTAAGTAAAAATGTAGCAAAATATTTTGAGATGCAAAAATATCCCCGGAGGTCTGGTACACCTCCGGGGGTTTTTATTCAATGGAGGATATGATATGATAATGTAAATAAATAAGAAACACGAGGAACGACATATATGATCACAAGTACATCCAATGCCAGAATCAAACGTCTGGTGAATTTAAAGAAGAAGAGAAAATTAAGAGACGAAGAAAGCGTCTTCCTGGTAGAAGGAATCCGTATGTTCAGGGAAGTGCCGCTCGACAAGTTAAAAGAAGTCTATGTATCCGAATCCTTTTACAAAAAAGAAAAAGATACCGTAAAAGAAGTCCTGAAAGACTCTAAAGTAAGAGTAGAAGAACTGACAGATACTGTATTCGCCCATGCATCAGATACTAAGACCCCTCAGGGAATCCTGTGCGTGGTGGAACAGATGAACCATGAAATCAATGAACTGACGTCGGCAAAATGCCCGCTGATCATGGTATTAGACCATCTGCAGGATCCGGGCAATCTTGGAACCATCCTGCGTACAGCAGAAGGAGCCGGCGTGACCGGCATCCTCATGGACAGAGAATGCGTCGATGTCTATAATCCGAAGACAATCCGCTCAACGATGGGATCGATATACCGCATGCCGTTCGTATATGTGGAAGATCTTGGCAAAGGAATACAGGATTTAAAAGACAAAGGTATCACCACTTATGCTGCACATCTGGAAGGAACGAATTCCTATGATGAGGAAGACCTGACGAATCCATGTGCATTCCTGATTGGGAACGAGGGGAATGGCCTGAGACGCGAGATCGCAGACATGGCAGACTGCTATGTCAAGATCCCGATGCTTGGACAGGTAGAGTCATTGAATGCGGCAATCGCTTCTTCGGTGTTGATGTTCGAAGCCGCAAGACAGAGAAGGAAAGTGTAATTAAATGAGATACAATCCACTCATTTTACAGAAGAAAATTGCTTTCTTTATCAGAGTATAGTAATATAGTGAACAAGAAATAATATATACGGAAAAGAGGGGACGGCTTATGAGAGTGATCTGTTGGCTGGCAATATTCATTGTACTGTTGATCATTGAAATCGCGACAATGGGACTTACTACGATCTGGTTCGCAGGAGGAGCACTGCTCGCATTCTGTGCAGGACTTGTCGGTTTTGGGCTGGGAGTGCAGATCGGAGTATTTGTTATAGTTTCCATTCTGCTGCTGATTCTGACAAGACCGATCGCGGTGAAGTTCTTCAATCAGGAGAGGCAGAAGACGAACGCAGAGAGTCTGATCGGACAGCATGCACTGGTGACAGAAGACATCGATACGATAAAGGCCAAAGGGCAGGTAGAGATCCGGGGCCAAATCTGGTCGGCGAAGACGGATGAGCCGGACGGAACAATCCCGAAGAACACAGTTGTTGTAGTAAATGGTATTCAGGGCGTGAAACTGATTGTGCATGCCAGAGAGGAGTAGAGTATGATTTTTGGATTGATTTTATTAGCGATTATTATCTGCGTAGTGATTTCCTGTGTAAAGGTAGTCAGACAGGCGCAGGCATTGGTTATTGAAAGACTGGGGGCATATCAGGCAACATGGGGAACCGGACTTCACTTTAAGATTCCGATTTTTGACCGTGTGGCAAGAAGAGTGGATCTGAAAGAGCAGGTAGTGGATTTTGCACCGCAGCCGGTTATCACAAAAGATAACGTAACGATGAGAATTGATACCGTTGTATTTTATCAGATCACGGATCCGAAGATGTTCTGTTATGGTGTGGCGAATCCGATCATGGCGATCGAGAACCTGACAGCCACGACACTTCGTAACATCATCGGTGATCTGGAATTAGATCAGACACTGACATCCAGAGAGACGATCAACACGAAGATGAGAGCATCTCTGGATGTGGCAACCGATCCTTGGGGAATCAAGGTAAACCGCGTGGAACTTAAGAACATTATCCCACCGGCAGCCATCCAGGATGCAATGGAGAAGCAGATGAAAGCAGAGCGTGAACGTCGTGAAGCCATCTTACGTGCCGAAGGTGAGAAGAAGTCTACAATTCTTGTGGCAGAAGGTCACAAAGAGTCTGCAATTCTGGACGCCGAAGCTGAGAAGCAGGCAGCCATCCTGAAAGCCGAAGCACAGAAGGAAGCAACGATCCGTGAGGCTGAAGGTAAGGCAGAAGCCATCATGAAAGTACAGCAGGCAAATGCCGATGGAATTCGTTTCCTGAAAGAAGCAGGAGCCGATGAGGCTGTTCTTACCATGAAAAGTCTGGAAGCATTTGCAAAAGCTGCTGATGGAAAAGCAACGAAGATCATCATTCCGTCAGAGATCCAGAGCATTGCAGGTCTGGTAAAATCTGTTACAGAGATTGGCGCAGATGATAAAAAAGAAGAAAAGTAGACAAAAGACATAAGATAAAAGTCAAAGAATAAAAGCGAGGTACAAAACAATGGATTTAAAAGGCAGAAATTTCCTGACGCTGAAAGATTTCACACCGGAAGAGATCACATATCTGCTTGATCTTTCCGCAGAATTAAAAGAAAAAAAGAAAAAAGGAATTCCGGTTGATAAATATAGAGGAATGAATGTGGCATTGATCTTTGAAAAGACCAGTACCAGAACCCGCTGTTCTTTCGAAGTAGCTGCTCACGATATGGGTATGGGAACGACTTACCTTGATCCTTCAGGTTCACAGATCGGGAAGAAAGAAAGTATCGAAGATACAGCAAGAGTTCTCGGAAGAATGTTTGATGGAATCGAGTATCGTGGATTCGGACAGGAGATTGTGGAGGAACTGGCCAAATATGCAGGCGTTCCGGTATGGAACGGACTGACGAATGAGTATCATCCGACACAGATGCTGGCGGATATGCTGACGATCCGTGAACATTTCGGACATCTGAAAGGTATCAAACTGGTATACATGGGTGATGCAAGATACAATATGGGCAATTCCCTGATGATCGCATGTGCCAAATTAGGTATGCATTTTGTGGCATGTACGTCTAAGAACTATTTCCCGAATGAGGAACTGGTAGAGACTTGCAAAGGATATGCAAAAGAGACAGGAGCAACCATCACACTGACAGAAGATATCGAAAGCGGAACCAAAGATGCAGACGTTATCTGTACGGATGTATGGGTATCCATGGGTGAGCCGGACGAAGTATGGGAAGAACGTATCCGCGAACTGTCTCCATACAAGGTGACAAAGAAAGTAATGGAAAATGCAGGAGAACAGGCAATCTTCTTACACTGTCTGCCGGCATTCCACGATCTGAAGACAAAGATCGGTAAACAGATCCATGACAAATTCGGCCTGGACGATATGGAAGTTACAGATGAAGTATTCGAGTCTCCGCAGTCAAAGGTATTTGACGAGGCTGAGAACCGTATGCATACGATCAAGGCTGTCATGGTGGCAACACTTGGTGAAAGAGAGTAGGCAAGAGCAGACAGATTATGAAATCAGAAATATTACGTTTGTTAAAAGAAAGCGATACATATATTTCCGGACAGCAGTTGTGCGAACAGTTTCAGGTATCCAGAACGGCCATCTGGAAAGTGATCGACCAGCTTAAAAAAGAAGGTTATGAGATAGAGGCGGTGCGCAACAAAGGCTACCGCCTTATCGACAGTCCGGATGTTATGTCAAAAGCAGAGATTGAAAGTCTTGTAGACACAAAATGGGCAGGAAAAAATGTCGTATATTACGATGAAATTGACTCGACCAATAACCGCGCCAAAGAAGCCGGAGATAACGGGGCTGCTCACGGTACTTTATTCGTGGCAGATATGCAGGTGGCAGGAAAAGGCCGCAGAGGCCGTGTCTGGAAATCACCGTCCGGAAGCAGTATCTATATGACGATCCTGTTGTATCCGGATATTCCGCCGGTAAAGGCACCACAGCTTACGTTACTTATGGCGATCGCTGTGGCAGAAGGTATCCAGGAAGTGACCGGACTTGAGACGAAGATCAAGTGGCCGAATGATATCGTGGTGAATGGCCGGAAGATCTGCGGTATTCTGACGGAAATGAGTACGGAGATCGACTATATCAATCATGTCGTGATCGGTGCCGGAATCAATGTGAATCAGGATACATTTCCGGATGATATTAAGGCAACGGCTTCCTCACTTAAGCTGGAACTCGGAAAGAGCGTAAAGCGTTCCGAGCTGATCGCAGCAGTGATGAAGAGCTTTGAAAAATGCTATGAGATCTTCATTAAGACGGAAGATCTGTCGGGCTTACAGGAACTTTATAATTCCATGCTGGTGAACCGGGATCAGGAGGTCAAGGTCCTGGAACCAGGAAATGAATATAAAGCGCACGCCATCGGCATCAATCAGACTGGAGAACTGATTGTAAGAACGCCGGATGGGAAAGAAAAAGAAATCTATGCCGGAGAGGTATCAGTTAGAGGTGTTTATGGGTATGTATGATGAAAAAGTGGTGCTTTGCGGCGCCAATTCATATGAAGAAAAATATTATCTGAATCCGGATTTTGAACAGCTCCCGGATGATGTAAAGAATGAACTGAAGATCATGTGCGTGTTGTATGTGCATGATGTAGGAGGAATCCTGACGCTGGTATTCGAAGAGAACGGGGAATTATGCTTTGAAGTAACCTCCGATGATTTTGACCCGATGTTCGATGACATCGGAAGCCAGCTTAAGATCAAGCAGCTGCAGAGAGACAAGCAGGATCTTCTGCAGGCATTGCAGTTATATTATAAAGTATTCTTCCTGGGTGAAGAGATAAACAGCGAAGAGTAACTATAAGGAAACAGACAAAACAGGAGGAGAAAGATGCTTCTTGTAATCGATGTAGGAAATACGAACATTACACTCGGAGTGTTTAACAAAGACGAATTATTTGGCACATTCCGTATGAAGACAAAGCAGCCGAGAACATCGGATGAATATGGAATTACTTTACAGGAACTGGTAGAAAGACACGGGATCGAAAGCTCGAAGATCAATGCAGTGATCCTTGCATCCGTAGTGCCGGATGTGATGCATTCACTCGGCAGTGCGATTATCAAATATTTCGGCGTAAAGCCGGTGGTTGTATCTGCAGGAATTAAGACGGGAATCCGTATCGTCACGGAGAATCCGAGACAGGTCGGCCCGGACCGTATCGTAGATGCAGTCGGTGCTTACACCTTATATGGTGGACCGGCGATCGTGGTAGACTTCGGAACGGCAACGACATTTGATGTGATCGGCCCGGACGGAACATTTGAGGCGGGCGTGATCGCACCGGGAATCCGCACTTCGGCACAGTCTCTCTGGGGAGAGGCAGATATGCTTCCGGCAATCGAGATCCGTAAGCCGAATTCCATTCTCGCAAAAGAGACGATCACGGCAATGCAGGCAGGCCTTGTATATGGTCAGATCGGTCAGACTGAATATATCATTAAGCGTATGAAAGAAGAGTCCGGCTACCCGGATGCAAAGGTTATTGCAACCGGCGGACTTGGCAAGATGATTGCGAATGAAACAGACATGATCGATGTGTATGATTCACAGCTTACGTTAAAAGGACTTCGGTTCATTTACGAAAAGAATAAAAAAAGTAAATAATCTACGGTGTTGATAATGTAGACTTTCAGAGAAATGTGCAGCACTATATATCAAGATGGTTCCGCCAGTGTAAGAGTGGGGCTATCTTAGCTGATATATAGTGCTGTGTGTTTCTTGGAGGAAATGAAGTATAATTGTGAGAAGAATGATAAGTATCCTGGAATAATCGAAAATAGAAGATGTTTGTAAATTGTTCAGGGATAACCAGGATAGAAGATAATAGTAATTAAAATTAATTAACAGGAGTAGAAAGATGAAAATCGGGAATGTTAATCTGGCAAATCCATATATTCTCGCGCCGATGGCGGGAGTAACGGATCTGCCGTTCAGATTGCTCTGTAAAGAGCAGGGAGCCGGACTTTTGTGCATGGAGATGATCAGCGCGAAAGCCCTGCAGTATAAAAATAAGAATACCAAAGCATTACTTGCAATCCATCCGGAAGAGTATCCGGTGTCGTTACAGCTCTTTGGTTCCGATCCAAAGATCATGAGTGAGATGGCGAAAATGATCGAAGAGCTGCCGTTCCAGATCCTGGACATCAATATGGGATGTCCGGTTCCGAAGGTAGTACGGAACGGCGAAGGTTCTGCACTTATGAAGAATCCGAAGCTGGTACATGAAATCGTATCGGCAGTGTCGAAAGCAATCGAAAAGCCGGTAACGGTGAAGATTCGGAAAGGATTTGACGATGATCATATCAATGCTGTAGAGATCGCAAAGATCATTGAAGATGCAGGCGGTGCGGCAGTTGCCGTGCACGGACGGACAAGGGAACAGTATTATTCCGGTAAAGCAGACTGGGATATCATCCGTCAGGTCAAAGAAGCCGTATCCATTCCGGTGATAGGAAATGGTGATGTGATTTCAGGAGAAAAGGCACTTCAGATGAGAAGAGAAACCGGCTGTGACGGCGTGATGATCGGAAGAGGTGCACAGGGCAATCCATGGATCTTCCATGAACTTCAGGAATATGAAAGAACCGGTGTTGTTCCTCCGAGACCGACTCCGGAGAAAATCAAAGAGACAATGCTCAGACATGCAAGACTACAGATTGAATTCAAGGGAGACTTTATCGGGATCAGGGAAATGCGTAAGCATGTTGCCTGGTACACAAAGGGAATGAAAGGTTCTGCAAAACTCAGGGATGCGATCAACCAGGTGGAATCTTATGAAGAGTTGGTGGAACTTCTGGACAAGGCGATTGTATAAACAGAGAATCTGAATAATAGATACCGTCGGAAAATGAAAAGAACAGGCGTAAAATAGGGATATACAAGAGACAAAAACATTGACATAAAACACGCATTTATGTATAATAATGAAATTGTGAAAGTATCTTTATTCTATGACAGATTAAATATTCAGATAGATGATTCAGGCATAAAAATGTCAGAGTAATATGGAACAGAAAAAGGAGCAGGAGACAGATGGAAGCAAAGAAAAAATTACTTACTTATGCTGGTTTAAAAGCACTGGAAGACGAACTTGAAAACCTCAAGGTTGTAAAACGTAGAGAGATTGCACAGAAGATCAAAGAAGCAAGAGAACAGGGAGACTTATCAGAGAACGCTGAGTACGATGCAGCAAAAGACGAGCAGAGAGACATTGAAGCACGTATCGAAGAACTGGAAGCAATTCTTAAGAATGCAGAAGTTGTAGTAGAAGATGAAGTTGATTTCGATAAGATCAACATCGGATGTACTGTAAAAGTATTCGACATCACATTTGACGAAGAGATGGAATTCAAACTGGTCGGCTCTACAGAGGCGAACAGTCTGGAAGGAAAGATCTCTAACGAATCACCGGTTGGTCAGGCTCTGATGGGCAAACAGATCGGAGATGTCGTAACAGTAGAGACACAGGCTGGAGTAATGGAGTACAAGGTACTGGACATCAGCCGTTCATTATAAGAGACAGGCAGATACCCGTCGAAGAATAACCAGGACACAAGACTCAGGCCTCTCTTACACGGGAGGTCTGAATTCAGATAAGGAAGGAGAATAAAAAAGTGGCTAAGCAGCAGAACAATGGACAGGAACAGGACGTGAACCAGTTAAGAAAGGTTCGCCGTGATAAATTAGCAGAACTGCAGCAGAATGGAAAAGATCCGTTCAAGATCACAAAATTCGATCAGACACATCACTCACTGGAAGTGAAGAGTCTGTATGAAGCACATGAGGCAGAACTTTTAAAAGATCATCATACACCAGATGTAGAAGGTATGGATGAAGAGCAGGCAAAAGAGGTTCTGAAGAAAGATTATGAAGAGAGAAGAAGCATCATGGATGCCAATCCAATCCACGTAGCAATCGCAGGACGTATGATGTTCAAGAGAGTTATGGGTAAAGCTTCTTTCTGTAACATTCAGGATCTTCAGGGAAGCATCCAGGTATATGTTGCAAGAGATGCGATCGGAACAGAATCTTATGCAGATTTCAAACGTTCTGACATCGGTGATATTTTCGGATTAGAAGGATTTGCATTCAGAACAAGAACCGGAGAGATCTCTATCCATGCAGAGAAGATGACACTTCTTTCCAAGAGTTTACAGATCCTTCCGGAGAAGTTCCACGGATTAACAGATACAGATACACGTTACCGTCAGAGATATGTAGACCTTATCATGAATCCAGAGTCAAAAGAGACATTTATCAAACGTTCTAAGATCCTCAAAGAGATCCGTAACTTCTTAGACGGACGTGGATTCATGGAAGTAGAGACTCCAATGCTGGTAAGCAACGCAGGTGGAGCAGCTGCAAGACCATTTGAGACACATTACAATGCTTTGAACGAAGATGTAAAACTTCGTATTTCTCTGGAATTATATCTGAAGAGACTGATCGTCGGAGGACTTGAGCGAGTATACGAGATCGGACGAGTATTCCGTAACGAAGGTGTAGACACACGTCACAACCCGGAATTTACACTGATGGAATTATACCAGGCATATACAGACTATGAAGGAATGATGGAACTGACAGAGAGCATGTTCCGTTACCTTGCAGAAAAGGTATGTGGAAGTGCAGTGATCAGCTACAACGGAACAGTCATCGATATGGCAAAACCATTCGAAAGAATTTCCATGATCGATGCTGTTAAGAAATACGCAGGTGTTGACTTCTCAGAAGTTAAGACAGACGAAGAAGCAAAAGCATTAGCAGACAAGCATCACGTAGAATACGAAGAGCGCCACAAGAAGGGTGATATCCTGAACCTGTTCTTTGATGAGTTCTGTGAAGAGAAGATGATCCAGCCTACATTCGTAACAGATCATCCGATCGAGATCTCACCACTGACAAAGAAGAATCCGGAAGATCCGAACTATGTAGAGCGTTTTGAGTTATATGTATACGGACGTGAGATGTGTAACGCATACTCAGAGTTAAATGACCCGATTGATCAGAGAGAACGTTTTGCAGCACAGGAAGAAGCATTTGCAGCCGGTGATGAAGAGGCAAACCACACAGATGAAGATTTCCTGAATGCACTGGAAATCGGTATGCCACCAACAGGTGGAATCGGATACGGAATCGACAGACTGGTAATGTTACTGACAGATGCACAGGCTATTCGTGATGTGTTATTATTCCCGACAATGAAGTCACTGGATGCTGATAAGAAGGCAAATAAGACTTCCGAAGCAGCTCCTGCAGAGGCTGAAAAACCGGTTGAAAAGATTGATTTTTCTAAGGTAAAAGTCGAGCCATTGTTTGAAGAAATGGTTGATTTTGATACATTCAGCAAGTCAGATTTCCGTGCAGTAAAGGTTAAAGAGTGCGTTGCAGTACCGAAGTCAAAGAAGCTGTTACAGTTTACTCTTGATGACGGAACAGGCACAGACAGAACCATTTTAAGCGGTATTCACGCTTATTATGAGCCGGAAGAACTGGTTGGAAAGACTCTTATCGCTATCACAAATCTTCCACCGAGAGCTATGATGGGCATTGACTCTTGTGGTATGCTTCTCAGTGCTATCCACGAAGAAGAAGGCGAAGAAAAGCTTCATCTTCTGATGGTTGATGACCACATTCCAGCAGGTGCAAAGCTCTATTAAGATGATGTAAAGATGTACCGTTTTACAAAATAGACGGGACGTACTTCATTTGATAAAAAACTAAAAAAACAGCGATTTACATCAAACTTACATCAATTGATGCAGAAATCGGTGCAAGCAAGAAAAATCGCATAATTAGCAGAATGAATGGGCAGTCCTGAAATCGGGATTGCCCATTTTTAGAAGAAAGACGAAAAACTCTTGACCTGCACGCAGCGTATACGCTTATACTATCAACATAAATCATAAGGAGGTGCATCTGATGTTATTAAATGAAATTATAAATGAGGTTGAAATGACAAAGCGTGCAGTTAAGTATTATGAAGAAAAAGGATTGCTGTCAGTGGATAAAGATAACAATGGTTATCGTAACTATACTGCACAAGATGTTGAAACTTTAAAAAAGATTTCAGTATATAGAAAACTCGGTATTAGTATTAAAGACATACAGAGCCTTTTGGAAACTGGCGACAAAAGTATTCTTCTTCGTATTTATCAAGAAAAAGTGCAGGAAAAAGTTTTAAAAGACTCAGAACTTGAAGCTTTGAAGCAATTTATAGATGATGGTGACGCAGACAAAGCAAATGAGGCACTTGATTATCAAACCGTTGAAAATGCAATTGAGTCTTTGCTACCGGGAAAAGAATGGGGAGATTATTTTAAAAGTCATTTCAAACCATTTCTTAATGTAAGGTTGAAGACTCTGGAACAGAAGCAGGCACTACAGAATATATTAGAATATTGCGATGAAACGACATTGAAAGTTCCTTTTATTATGGGAATAGGTGCGAAGATGATAGGTGGGATTGCACAAAAAACCAGAACCGCAGATGAGATGATAGCCTATTATCGTGATATGAGTGAAAGTGAATATGAAAGACTAAAAGAAAAAGTATGGAAAGGTGCTAAAATGAAAAACGGTATAATGAAATACCATCCAGCATTTATTGCACAGAGAAAAATGCAGAAAAAGTTACAAAATAAAGGATATAACGATATATTCATTCCTAATTTAATGGTTCTGTCTCCAACGTATGCAGAATATAAGAAAGCGTTAGATAATGTGAACGATAGAATGTGTAGAGAACTTGGACTGTATTATGATAGCAATTATAACTTAGTTATTAAAAAAGATAATTCTAAATAAAAGTTAAACTACCCTTTGGGAGAGGAGAAATCCTTGGTATGCTCCCCGTCAAGAGGACAATAAAAAATAATAAATTTTTGTATCGTCAGCCATGCTATGGCTGGCGATATTTTATGCTGCTTTTGTATATTGCTCATGATATTTCATTGGTGTCATTACATGCAGTTTCCTTTGAAGTCGTTGGTTGTTGTAGTAATCTATGTAATTAGCTATCGCAGTAATCAAAGAGCTTCTGTCATTAAAACGCTGTTTATAATACATTTCTCGTTTTAGAATTCCCCAAAACCCTTCCATTGGTCCATTGTCAATACAGTGGGCAACTCTAGACATACTCTGCTTCATATGATGTTTTTTTAATCTAGTATAAAACTGTGCGCTTGTATATTGAAAGCCTCGATCAGAATGAACTAATGGGTGTGCATCTGGCTCCTGACGAACAGCCTCATCAAACGTGTCCATAACTAATGGATTATCATTATGATCGCTGATTTTAAAGGAAACAATCCTTCTATCATATAAATCTAAAATAGCACTCAGATAAACTTTATGAACTTCTATTCCGTTGTAGTATTTAAATTCAGAAACATCTGTAAGCCACTTTTCATTCGGTTTTTCGGCGTGAAATTCACGGTGTAAATAGTTTTTTGCTATGTGATCAGGATTTCTGTCTCCTCTGGTACAACTCTTAGGTTTCCATTTAATATTTGATTTTATATCGTATTTCCTACAAATACGAAGTACTCGTTTATCATTCACATGAATTCCTTTATGTCCATCTAATTCATCACGAATCCTTCGGTATCCCATATCTGGATGCTGGTGATGAATCCTTTGGATTTCAGTGGATAGTCTTTCGTTTCGAAGTTCATTATTACTTTTCGGATATTTTCCCCAGCGGTAATACGCAGAACGTGTAACATTAAGATATTTACAAAGTCTATCTATGGGATAATGCTTAGTAGACGATAGTTTTTGGATGGCTTCATATTCGGCTAACCGATGGATTAAAGATAGCGACCCCTCCTTTCCAGTTCTCTGACTTTTTTTAACAGATCATTCTCCATTTGTAAGTCTAGATTTCTTCTTTCCAGTTCAGCTATCTTGTCACGTAGCTCTTCTTCAGGTGTTCTGCTTGGAAGAGAAGCTATACGACGTCCACGTCTGTCTTCCAGACCCGCTTGACCCATCTTTTCGTATCGTATTACCCAATTGCGAACTTGTTGATAGGAACAATCATATTTGAGTGCCATTGCACCATAATTCTTATCATTTGCAAGACAATCTGTTACTATTTTTAATCTCTCATCAAGTGTAGTGTTCTTTGCCTTTTTCATGTAAGCACCTCCAGTGGATGTTTTTAATATTCCACCAGAATTATACACCTTAATCCAATCGGAAAGCTGTCTGTGTGAACGAATTCCGTATTTTGTGCAAATATCCTGAAGAGATCCTTCTCCGTTAAGATAATCATTTATAGCAGATATTTTTAAATCTTTTGAATAAGATTTGTTTTTCGGTTGATTGAGTAATCCAGTTGGTCCATCATACTGATAAATAGAAATCCAATTTCGAATACTATGATGATCAACTCCCAATTCTTTTCCTGCTTGCTGTATGCCAATTTCTCCTGCAAGGTAGCGTTCGACTATTTTTACTTTTTCTACTGGTTCTATCTTACTCTTTCTGAACATGAAAATACCCCCATATAGGACTTTTATATTTCATTGTCCTATATGAGGGTAGCATATCACCTTTTCTCAAAGGGCTTTTTCTATTTATACGGATATTCGCAAACTACAAGATAAAGCCAAAACTTCATATACTCTAAGCACAAGGAGGTTGAGGTTTGGCTATGAACAACAGTTTAGCAGAAGTACACCCAGAGCTTATTACGGAATGGTCGGAGAAGAATTTACCGCTTACACCTGATGATATTACCTTTGGTTCAAATAAAAAAGTATGGTGGAAAGGTACTTGCGGACACGAATGGCAAACAAGCGTTAAGGCTCGTTCCAATGGAGAAAAATGCCCGATATCCGCTATCATGGATTGCCGGAAGGCGAGGATGCATCTTTCTTTCTGTGCAAAGAACTGATACCGGGATATCTTAATGGAATTACAGGAGAGTATGCACCTCCGGCAGGGTATCTGGTAAATGAAAAGGAAGCAGAGGCATTTGATAGAGAGTTCCCGTATATGGAGAAGAAAAAACTTCTGGGACAGATTTTTGAATGATGAAAAGCAGGAGGTAAATTTAGATGAAAGCAATGGAAAAAGACTGGTATCAGAAAAATTGAACGCTGGATATTCAGAATATGTCATGGGTAGAAGACGCCAACAGACAAGTAGATTTTCTAATCAAGCAGTTACATTTAAAAGGAACGGAAAAGATACTTGATCTTGCATGTGGATTTGGTCGGCACTCACTGGAGTTTGCCAGACGTGGGTATGATGTTACCGGTATTGATATTACACCGGCGTACATAGATTATGCAAACGAGCAGGAAAAAAAAGAAAATTTGAATGCAAAGTTCATTTGTCAGGACATTCGCACGATCACATTTGATGAGGAATTTGATGTTGTGCTGAATATGGCGGATGGAGCAATAGGATATCTTGAAGACGATGGGGAAAATCATAAGATTTTTTCTGTCATTGCGAAAGCATTAAAAAATGGTGGAAAGCACTTTATGGGTATCATGAATGGAAGCTATGCCCAAACACATTTCCCTTGCAAGTTATGGGATGCAGGAGAAAAGGGACTTACATTATCTGCTTTTGAATGGGAGAAGGATAGAAAAACGCTGATATATGGGCAGGTAGACTATATGTATGGAGAAGCACTTTATAAGCCTGAAATGAAAGAAGGAAATCCTATAAGGTTATATAGTTTGGATGAAATCACGGAGATATTCTGTAAATTAGGACTTCGTATTTGTAACAGCTTTGCTGATTTCAGTGGAAAGCCGAGTTCTGATAATGATATTCAATTGATGGTTTATTCCATACGGGAATAAATCTTCATCAAATCTTTATTTTTTTCTGTTAGGTTATATTTCAGTAAGAAATGAAATATAGAAGGAAGGATAGTAAAGATGGAAATGATGTTACAGACACAAAATCTATGTAAATATTTTAGAAAACAGAAAGCGGTAAATAATGTTTCACTTAATATCGAAAAGGGACAGATTTATGGACTGCTTGGACCGAATGGCGCTGGTAAATCTACCACATTGAAAATGCTGACCGGTATGATGAAACCAACTGCAGGAAAGATTTACTTTGATGGAAAACTTTTGGATAGGAAAGATTTATCAAAAATAGGAGCGTTAATTGAAAATCCGCCTATTTATGAAAATCTTTCCGCCAGAGAGAATTTGAAGGTAAGACAATTATTGCTTGGTACAGATGAAAACAGAATTGATGAGGTCTTGCAGATTGTATCACTTACAAACACCGGAAAGAAGAAAGCAGGACAGTTTTCTTTGGGGATGAAGCAAAGACTAGGCATTGCAATGGCATTGCTTGGAGAACCGGAACTTTTGATATTGGATGAACCTACGAATGGATTAGATCCAATAGGCATCGAGGAATTACGAGAGCTGATCCGGTCTTTTCCGGAACAGGGAATCACTGTAATTCTCTCCAGTCATATTCTCTCAGAGGTACAGTTACTTGCAGATAAAGTCGGGATTATTTCAGGTGGAATCTTAGGATACGAAGGAGCATTAAAGCAGGGAGATAATCTTGAAGATTTGTTTATGAATGTGGTAAGAAAAAACCAGAAAGCAGGTGAAATCCATGGTTAATATTATAAAAGCAGAACATCAAAAAGCCAAAAGAACCATGCGAAAAAAGTTTATCTGGGGATTTCCTCTTCTTACATTTGTCATGGCATTTATATTTACTCTTGGGATGACAAATGCTTATGCAGAAAGTGTTTGGAACTGGTGGTATACACTTTTGCTGCCGGGGATGATTGCTCTATTTTGTTATCTTTCTGTGGCGCAGGAGAAAAAGATAAAATACTATCATTTAATGACTATTCCCACAGACAGAAGAAAATTGTTGCTGGGGAAAATTATTTATATTGGGTACATGATTTTGTTTTCTAATGTGATTGTGTTTGCAGGAGCAACGCTTGGAGGCTTTCTTCTAACGACACATGTTCCAGTTGGAGGAGCGTTGATTGCAGTATTGTTTCTGACGGTTTCTGAGTTATGGGAGATTCCGGTAGCTTTATTTTTAAGTGAACGATTTGGAATGATTGTAAACCTGTTCGTCTGCCTATTTATTACCGTCAGCGGTGTGGTAATATCACAAACCAGAATCTGGTATGTACTTGTTTCTGCAATCCCTATGCGAATGATGTGCCCGTTGCTTCATGTTTTACCAAATGGACTTGCCGCAGAAGCAGGGAATCCTCTTTTGGATACGGGAGTCATTGTTCCGGGAATGTGTCTCTCAATCATCTGGTTTGTTTTTGTAACGGTTCTGTTTTTGAAATGGTTTGAGAGAAGAGAGGTGAAATAAGATGATTGGAAGATCTCTTAATGCAGACTTGCGAAAGATGAAAGGAACATCTGTGATTCTGGCACACTTACTGATTCCGATTATAACCAGCGTTATATTTTTAATATATTACTTTTTTTCACCATGGAATGAAAATATGAAAGTGATTGCATTTTATCAGGCAATAGGAGCAGGACTTCCGGTACTTATTGGAATTTTTACAGCAAGTGTGATGGAACAGGAACAAAATGCAGGTGATTTTCAAAATCTGTTGTCTTTACCGGATAAACCTGCAGCATTTTTATCGAAACTGTTGATGCTACTGGTTTTGTGTCTGTGCTCTATCCTATTGACAGCAATCATATTCGGAATTGGATTTGGAAGAATCGCATCAAGCGATATCGAAATCATGAAAGGATGTATATTTGCAGCATTGCTGCTGTGGGGAAGCAGTGTTCCACTTTATCTGTGGCAGCTGATTCTGGCTTTTCAGTTTGGAAAAGGGGTATCCATTGGAGCAGGGATTATATCAGGACTAATTAGTGCATTGATGCTTACCGGACTTGGAGATTATGTGTGGAAATATGTATTTGTCTGCTGGACGGGTAGAGTACCATATACTTATCTGCAATCTGTATTGGGAGAAACTAGTGTAGGTGAATGGTTGTCATTCATACCAGGTTGCTTAATATTTACAGGGATTAGTATGGTATACTATTTTTGGTGGGTAAACCACTGGGAAGGAAACAGAATATCGGAATAGAATCGAGGGAAACTATGGCAAAAATACTGGCAGTTGATGATGAACCGGCAATTTTGGAAATGATAGAAAGCATTTTGAATAAGGATGGACATCTGGTTACCAAAGTAAGTAATCCACTAAAAATTAATATGGAAGAATTACATCGTTATGACCTGATTTTACTGGACATTATGATGCCTGGAATTGATGGCTTCGAATTATGCAAAAGAATTAGGATACTTGTGGATTGTCCGATTTTGTTTCTTACGGCAAAAACGGAGGAAAACAGTCTGGTAAACGGACTTTCTTTAGGAGCAGATGATTATATTTCAAAGCCATTTGGAGTGATGGAACTTCGGGCAAGGATCAATGCACATCTTAGAAGAGAGCACAGGGAACATTCTGTCCGGATGGTTTTGGGGAGGGTCTGTATTCAAATATCTCAAAAGAAACTATTGGTTGATGATAAGGAACTTCTTCTTACGAAAGCGGAGTACGAAATCTGTGAATTTCTGGCTAAAAACAGAGGACAGGTTTTCTCGAAGGAACAGATATTGGAAGCGGTCTTTGGCTTTGACAATGAGAGTAATGACAGTACTATAATCACGCATATCAAAAATATAAGAGCAAAATTTGCGGATTATGATTATACACCGATAAAAACAGTCTGGGGGATTGGATATAAATGGGAAGAGTAAAGAGAAGCAATGCACTCAGCAGGATTTTTATGAGATATGTACTGGTCATGCTTGGATCATTAGTTGGTTTGGTGATTGTTGCTTATCTGCTGCTGTACCTTTTGATTAGTGTGGGCTGTATTTATCCGGCAAATTATGCAGAGCAAAAGATTAATGAAGCATATGATACGATTCTACGTGCAGATAAAGTGACTGCTGAGATGATTCCCGCACTTTGTGATTATGTAATCTTTTCAGAGAATGGAGAGAAAATAGGTGGAGATCTGTCAGAACAATACGAACAGATAGCATGGAATGTTGCAAAGTATGGAAACGCATCCGGGAAATATTTTTATAAAGTAATTGTAAGGGAAAATGAATATGTTGTATTGCAATATCGCCTGACACCTCAATATCATTCAGCTTTTTTGAGGGAGCATTTTATAGGACCACAGAATGTGATGATTATTATGTCTGTGATTGGAGCGGTAGCGATTATCATCATTCCGTCCATACGTTTTGGAAAAAGAATCAAAAAGCAGATGCAGCCTGTATTAGACGCAATCGGACAAATAAAGGATCAAAATCTGGAATATGAGACATCCTGTTCCGGTATCAAAGAGTTTGATGACTGTTTATCGGCAATCGATGATATGCGAGATGCATTGCGAGAATCTTTAGAAAAGCAGTGGAAAACAGAGCAGGAAAAGAAACAGCAGATGTCTGCTTTGGCGCATGATATTAAAACACCTCTTACGATTGTACGGGGAAATGCAGAACTACTTTCAGAGACTGAACTGACCACAGAACAGAAGAAAAATATCACTTATGTTTTGAACGGCACAACACAGATACAAAGTTATGTAAAACAGTTGATAGATGTCACAAAATCATGGAATTGCAGTGATGTTACCTATACAACGGTGAGGTTAGAAGATTTTTTCGCAGATATAAAGGAACATGCACTCGGACTGGTAGAAATCTATCACCAGAAGATAGATTGGAAGGCGGAACAAAGTGATAAAAAGGTAACGATTGCTTATGATCCAATGTTCCGGGCCGTAATGAATGTGATTCAGAATGCAGTGGAGCATACAAAAGAAAATGGAATCATTTATATTGACGCAAAGGAGCAGGATGACCGGCTGACATTCATTGTGGAGGATAGCGGATCAGGATTTACAAAAGAAGCATTATTGTATGGCACAGAGCAGTTTTTTATGGATGACACAAGTAGAAATGGCGAAGCCCATTATGGGATGGGACTATTTTTTGCAAAAACTGTGGCTGAAAAATATGGTGGAGGTATTAAACTTTCAAATTCTGAAAATACAGGTGGGGCGAGGGTAGAAATATTTTTCCTGAGTAGTCAAGAAACAAGCTAAATAGACCGCAATTAAGCTATGTAAAAGAAATTTTACATGCTTTTATCTAATATGTAAAAGCCTTTTGATAGACATTACTACTACGTTTGCTGTAATCTCATGGAAGAAGGAGGCATACAGAATTATTCATGTCTATGTATACGGGACATAAAATGATTTCAGGTAATAAAAGAACAAGAAAACAGGTGGAAAATACAAAAGCGGAGGAATAGTAAATGTTAGAGTTAGGAATAAAAGCACCGGATTTTGAATTGCCGGATCAGAACGGAGAAGTGCATAAATTAAGTGATTATTTAGGTAAAAAAATAATTTTATATTTTTATCCAAAGGATAATACACCAGGATGTACGAAGCAGGCAAGTGGTTTTTCTGAGCGTTATCCACAGTTTACTGAGAAGGGAGCTGTTATTCTCGGAGTAAGCAAGGACTCTGTAGCGTCTCACAAGAGATTTGAAGAAAAATACGGACTGGCATTTACGCTATTAGCAGATCCGGAGCGTAAAGTTATTGAAGCATATGATGTCTGGAAAGAAAAGAAAAATTATGGAAAAGTATCTATGGGTGTAGTAAGAACTACATATCTTATTGATGAGCAGGGAATCATTATAAAGGCAAATGATAAAGTCAAGGCGGCAGATGATCCTGAAAATATGCTTGAGGAATTGGCATAATGAAGATTATTTTATCACCTGCAAAAAAGATGATTGTAGATACCGATAACTTAGCACCGGTTGAGCTGCCTGTCTATATTGATAAGACAGCAGAAGTATTAAACTGGATGAAAAGCAAATCAAAAGAAGAACTGAAAGCTATATGGAAATGTAATGACAAGATTGCAGAGCAGAACTTTAACAGATTGGAAAATATGGATCTTTATAACAGGCTTACTCCGGCTGTTTTAGCATATGAAGGGATTGCATTTCAATATATGGCACCATCTGTGTTTGAAATCCAGCAGTTTGAGTATTTGCAAAATCATTTAAGAATCTTGTCTGCGTTTTATGGCATTTTAAAACCAATGGATGGTGTGACTTCTTATCGTCTTGAAATGCAGGCAAAGGTTGGAATTGGAGATGCAAAAAATCTGTATGAGTACTGGGGAGAATTGTTATACCGCTCAGTAATCGATGACAGTAGGATTATCATTAATCTTGCATCAAAAGAATACTCAAAATGTATAGAAAAGTATCTGACACCACAGGACAGATATATTACGATTGTATTTTGTGAGTTATCCGGAGATAAATTGGTAACAAAAGGTACATATGCCAAGATGGCTCGTGGTGAAATGGTCAGATTCATAGCGGAAAATAATATTGAAAATCCGGTGGAGATTCAGAAATTTGACAGACTCGGATATTCGTTTAGGTCTGATTTATCTTCAGATTCAGAATATGTATTTGAACGCAAAATAAAATAGCTATTCAGGTAAAAGATGCTCAGTTTGGCATCTTTTATAATAATGAGAAGACATGTTACGGCAAATGAAGTGTATGAATTTATAAAAGAAGCATATCCAACAATTGGAAAAGGAACTGTATATAGAAATCTTGATATATTGGTAGAGGAAGGTGCATTAAGAAAGGTTGAAGTTCCGGATGGATCGAACAGATTTGATTTTACATTGAAAAATCATTACCATGTAAGATGTATAAAGTGCGGTGAAATTTTTGATGTGGATATGGATCAAATACCGGATTTGCTGGAAAGAATTCATAACACTCATGGAATTGAATTTGTGGATTATGATATTTCATTTAAAGGCATTTGCCCGAAATGCAGGGAGAAAGTAAAGGAGGAACAGCATGGATAGGAAAGCAATGTATAAGTTGAGTTATGGACTGTTTATATTGACCGCTAAAGAAGCAGAAAAAGATAACGGATGCATCATTAATACAGCCATTCAGGCAGCTTCGGAACCAAACCAGTTAAGTATCTGTGTAAATAAGGCAAATTATACGCATGATATGATTCAAAGAACTGGAAAATTTACTGTATCAGTCTTAAGTCAGAAGGCACAATTTGAATTGTTCAAACATTTTGGCTTCCAATCAGGAAGAGATACCAATAAGTTTGAAGCATTTGAGCAGTGTGCCAGGGGCACAAATGGTATTTATTATATTACAGAAGGTACAAATGCATACATTTCCGTGACAGTTACTAAAACAGAGGACTTGGGTTCACATACGATGTTTATCGGTGAGATAACCGATATGGAAGTTTTAAGCAATGTTCCTTCAGTAACATATGATTATTATCAGAATAATATTAAGCCTAAGCCACAGGAGGTTGGAAAAACAGAGGACAGTCAGACAATATGGCGTTGCAGAATTTGCGGATATGAATATGTAGGAGAGGAATTACCAGATGACTTTATATGTCCTTTGTGCAAGCACCCGGCATCAGATTTTGAAAAAGTAGTAAAGAAAACGGAGGTAAAAGAGATGGCAGCAAACAAATATGCAGGAACACAGACAGAGAAGAATTTACAGGAGGCATTTGCAGGGGAATCACAGGCAAGAAATAAGTATACCTATTTTGCTTCTGTAGCGAAAAAGGAAGGTTACGAGCAGATGTCAGCATTGTTTTTAAAGACTGCAGATAATGAGAAAGAACATGCAAAGATGTGGTTCAAGGAATTAGCAGGAATTGGTGATACAAAGGAAAACCTGGCGGCAGCGGCAGAAGGCGAAAATTATGAGTGGACAGATATGTATGATGGCTTTGCTAAAACAGCTGAGGAAGAAGGATTCCCTGAGCTTGCAGAAAAATTCAGGGCAGTAGGTGAGATTGAGAAGCACCATGAGGAAAGATATCGTGCACTTCTTAAGAATATTGAAACTGCACAGGTATTTGAAAAGAGCGAAGTTAAGGTATGGGAATGCCGTAACTGCGGACATATTGTGGTAGGAACTAAGGCGCCTGAAGTATGTCCGGTATGTAATCATCCACAGAGCTATTTTGAAGTACATGAAGAGAATTATTAAGGAGATGAGATTATTACGAAGAAGAAAGTGATTAATTCAAAAAAAGCGGTAATGATAGGTGGGGTTGCACAAGAAATCAGAACCGCAGATGATGTGATTTCAGATATGAGAGGAAAATATGGATTGTTTTAGATTTTGCGAAATGGTTTGATTCTATTTGAAAAAAATACTGCTATATAACCAAAAGGCTCAGGGAATTTCCTCTGGGTCTTTCTTAAGATTCCTCGAAAATTGAGAATTACATATGTTCAATTCTTTGTATTAGGTATATATTTTGAAAAGTTGTCCGGTTATACTGACAATATCAAAAGGCAGAACTGTTAGAATGAGGTGAGCAGATGGATACAGCACAGAAAATAAGGTTAATTCGGATGATTGAAAAAATAGAGAAGAATCCAGAATTCAGTAGTAAAATTGGTGTGAGAAATACATCTGAGTTTATATCAAGTAAACAATCAAAAAAATGAATGATTCAAATCATAACAGAAGTCAGAAGGAGTAGAATATGTTATCGTTACTATTTGCTATATGCATGATCTGGTTTATTGGAAAATTTTTTATATTTGGTGTAAAAGCATCCTGGGGAATCTTAAAGCTGCTCTGTACAGTTGTATTTTTCCCGGTGATTTTGATAGGAATGGTTGTTGGCGGACTGATTTATATTGCATTTCCATTGTTGATTATCGGCGGAATCATTGCACTTATATCGTCTAACTCATAAAAATAGGAGGGAAGAAATTATGGGATATGATATAGAAAAAGAGAAACGAGAAGCGATTGAAGCAGGACAACGTGCGTTAAGTAGTCTTCGAACAGCAGAAGAAAACCTGAACAGTGCAAAAAATTGGGGCTTGGTAGATATGTTTGGCGGTGGATTCTTTTCTACGATGTTGAAACACTCCAAGATGGATCAGGCCAGACAAAATATGGAACAGGCGAAATATGATCTTCGTAATTTCAGTAGGGAATTAAATGATGTGAACATGGCTTGTAATCTGAAGATCAATACTGGAGACTTCTTATCCTTTGCAGATTATTTTTTTGATGAATTTGTTGTGGATTGGATGGTGCAGGATCGAATCAATAATGCCAGACATCAGGTGGAAGAAGCCATCCGCAGAACGGAATACATCATAAACCAGTTACAGCATATGTAAAGGAAAGAGGCAGTGGACCATAAATAGGTTCGCTGCCTTGTTTTTTCATACTTATTTCTGTTTCTTTTTTTCTTCTCTGAGCAATTCGATGTTTAGTCCCTGCTCTCCGGCTGTTTTATCAACCCAGAGATTCAGAGAATCTATTGCCAGAGAAATTTCATCCAGTTTGTTACTGATAAAAGCAAAATCCTTGATCTCATCATCGCTGATCTTACCGTCACGGGCAATCTGGATCAGACGTGTGGTAAGAGGATTAATCTCATTCAGACTGGCAATGGTTTCCAGGATTATATTGGATAAGTCAGAAACTTCGACTTCCGGGACATAACGATGACCGATTTCGCATTTATGAGAGCAGTAATAATTGCAGAGATCTGGTCGCCCGTAAGCATCGGCCATCTGGATAATATCGTAAGGTGTAGGTTCCTGCATTTCATATTCAAATTTTTCAATTTTAGAATCAGAAACAGCAGTCATTTTTTCGCTGGCTTCTGATCTGGTAAGACCGGCTTCTTCCCGGCAAATCTGATAAATTGTCTTATTTTCTCTTGTAGATTGTTTCCCCATGAGAATAACCTCCCTGTATATCGCAAAACATGAGGATTATCGGGTGGTAAGTCCACATGCTGTACGTCTATTTCCTTTATGAATTTCATTATACTTGAAGCAGCAAGAAACAACAAGAGATAACAGGAAGGAGCAAGTTATATGCTTTTGTGGCAAGGCAACAGCACATATGATACAGAAGCAGATAAAAGAAGGCTGCGAAACATAAGGCATGATAATAACATAGAGCAGATTCGGAAGAATGGATTTATGAGATATTGATCTACAGAGCCTGCCACCGGCAGCTTCTTCCGAACGCATGGCGATATAGAAAAGGCAGTGAATCAAAACTGATTCACTGCCTTCTTTGTTAACGGCTGATAACTTTAACAGTTGTATCGGCATGATCATCTGTTAGTGCAAATTTATCTTTCAGGCCTTCTGTGATATAGACTTCACCGGAATCCGTTACGAAGACCGCTTCAAAATCATTACTCTTTCCCCAGAAATCGGCCGCTTTTTCAAGACCCATAACAAATAATGAAGTGGATAACGCATCGCAGGTTCCGCCATCATCGCCGACAATTGTCACGGAACAAAGGCCGCTGTCTGCCGGATGTCCGGTTGCCGGATCCATGATGTGCCAGTAGGTGTGCCCATCCTGCTCAAAGTAGCGTTCATATCCGCCGGAGGTAATGACGGCCTGGTCTGTGATAGAAAGAACCATCATAGGCGTATCGCCATTCGGATCCTTGATTCCGACTTTCCATGGAGAACCGTCGGGCTTGGAACCGATTGTCTGTACATTTCCTCCAAGGTTTAAGAGTGCGGATTTGACACCGTTATCGCGAAGATACTGGGCAGATTGCTGACCGGCATATCCTTTGGCAATGCTTCCGAGGTCGATGGTCATTCCGGAAGGAATGGTTACGTTGCTGGTTGTCTTATCAAATTCCACCTTAGTGTAATCTACCATAGGAAGTAATGACTGGATCGTGGATTCATCCGGTACCTGGTAGTCACCGGTGGTAAATCCCCATGCCTTGACGATCGGGTAGATAGAGATGTCGAGTGCACCGTCTGTCTGGGTACACATTTGAAGTGCCTTCTGCATTAAGTCAGAGACATCGCCGGTAAGGGTTCCGGAACCGTTCTGATTGATATGATATATCTCACTTCCGGAATCTGTGACGGATACTTTCTTTTCAAGATCCGTCAGTACTTTCTTTGCACCTTTTAGTACTTTTTTATCCCCATATGCGCTGAATTTGATGGTAGTATCCATAGCAAAAAAATCAATGCGTTCCGGTTCGCTGGCTGTACTTTTTGAGGTGTTTTTTCCGGTGCCGGAAGCACTGGAACATCCACACGCCAGACAGGCAGTGATCAGTATTATTGATAAAATTTTCTTCATAACAAAATCTCCTCAGACTATAATTGGTGAAAAATTTTCAACAGTGTTAGTTTGGATTGACATGGCAGGAAAATATTGGTAGCATTGTGCTACCTAGGTTAGATTTGCCTAACAAAACTATCATTTAATATACCATGAAAGGAGCGGGGGTTCAATATCTAATTGTTATTGAGATGGTAGTGAGAATGGAAAAAGAATGTAAAAATACTAACGAGGAGGAAAATATGAAAAAGAATGTAAAAAAAGTAATATCTTTTATTCTGTCCATGCTGGTTATTATTTCTACAGCAGTTACGCCTGCGATGGCAGCGGGGACAAAAGAGGCACCGACAGAAGTAAAGAGCGTTACGGCCAGTGGTCTTTGGACAACAGTTTTAAATCTGGAGTTTGAAGATACAACCTGGATGGATAATATTAATAAAGTAATTGTAAATGATAAAGAATGCAAGAAAAGTACGATCAACAGTTTCTCGAGTGATACAAATATTTGGGAAGTTGGCAGTGCTACGGGTGCATATGGAAGTTACAAAGCATTGAAACTGGCAGTTCCGGATGGAAAATTATGGACAGTTAAGGTTTCGGCAGACGGATACAAGGATCTGACTGTTAAAATTACCAAAGAAACAGTAAATTATACAGATACTTATAAAGCGGAAGTAGTTTCAAATTCTGGGGAGACAACCAATAAGACATATACTGTTGACGTGACACCTGCAGTAAATGGTAAAATAACACTTAGTGCCGCAAAAGATATAAAAGAAGGTGACACAGTTACCGTAACAGCAACTCCGGACGAAAATTATGAAGTAGTTGCAGTCACTGTAAAAGGAGTAAGTGGAAAATCTGTTGATGTCCAGAATGCAGAAGGAATTTATACATTTAAGATGCCGGCAGAAAACGTAACTGTATCAGCTACATTTAAAGAGAAAGCTATAGCCGGAAATAAAAAAATTGAAGTGAGTCAGGTTAGCATCAACAAAGATCTTTGGGGAAGTGACTGGGAATTCACTTTTAAAAATGCTGAAGATTATGTAAGCGCGATCACAGATGTAAAAGTAAACGGAACTTCATGGGAGGAAAAATCTTATAGCGTTTCGTCAGGCGGCCAGTATTATAAAAATACCAGCAGCAATAAATTAGTCTGTGCAGCAAGAGAGTACAGTGCAAATCCGACAATTCCGGTTCTGAAAAGTGGTGATATCATTACCATTACAGCAAATGGATACGAGGATCTGACATTCAAACTTGTTATCAAAGATGGCAATGCGTCTCTTGTAGAAGACGATGGACAGGGAGATCCATATGATCTTCATGTAAAGATTGATGGTTCGTTCGAGGCAGCTATTGTAGGACAGAAGAACTACGATGGTGTATCAAGTGCAAGTGTCGGAGGATCATCCAGCAATAAGAACAGCTCAGTAAAAGTGTATGGCGCCCTTGTGAACAAAGGAACAGAGCCTGCAGACAATGACTGGGAAGAGCTGGATAACTTATCAAAGATTAAATTAGACGGAAGTAAATGTAAAGTAGATATCGTTCCGGACACAGCAAACGGAACTCCTGCAGACAGCGACAGCGGTATGAAAGGTGTTTATATGACGATCAGCAGTAATCTGACACTTAACGGAACACCGAAAGATGCGGGGACATATCTGGTCTCAGTATCCATTACCGATGATCAGGGACGAACTGCAGTCAGCAATACACTGCCATTCAGAGTTTATTCAGGAGATGAAACTCTTGCAGAACGTCTGAAAGAAGAGAATTTTAAGAAATATGACAGCGGACTGTATGCATGGGATATCATGGAACCATGGGCAATCAGCAAATTTGGAACGAATGTAGAAGGTGAAGAAGAAAGCGTACGCGTGCCGGCAGGGTTAGAAGCCTGGTTCGGTTCAAAAGAGAGCGGTACATATGGCTATCTGGGATACGATCTGCCGTGGAAGAAGGTGATGAGTGGAGATATCCCACAGACACTTTATATTCCGAATGGATGTAATCTTACATTGACGAATATGGAAATTCTCAGCAGTGTACGTATTGTAGTAGAAAACGGCGGTAAGCTGACATTGTCAGATTCAGTTGTTCAGGGAATTATCGATGTCCAGAGCGGCGGTACATTCTCTATGAATTATGACGCTTATAAGAATGCATTTACAACAGGTTCTTCTATTTGCGGACAGCTGCGTCTGGCAGATGGGGCAATATTAGAAAATGCAGCTATCTATTCTCATGCAAATTATCTGGCAAATGGGGATCTGACAGACCGCAACACATCAGAACCGGTTGTAACAGCAACAGGTAATGTGACGATCAAAGGTCAGGTATTTATTAAAGGTGCCGAAGATGGAGACGGAATCGGACAGACAGCACTTCGCGTAGATGGAACACTGCGCCTGGCAGACGGGGCAATACTGGTTACAACCGGCGGAGAAGGTATGATCAACGAAAATGACGGTGGAACTGCAATTGATATTAAGAGCGGAAAGATTACCGGAAATGGAAAACTTGTAGCTATTGGTGGTAAGACATTCTGGGGAAATGGTGGAAATGCCGTAACCGGAAATGGTACGATTGAGACTGCATCAGCATTCCTTCAGGGAGCTACTGCAAGTAAAGCAAAAAACAAAGAAGCAGGAAAAGCAATCGGAGATAACATCAGAGTTATAACATCGGATCGTTATATCAAAGATGGAGAAGTAAGCGATAATTACGGAACAGATGATGCTTTGAGCGGTCTGTACTGGAAAGAAGGAATTGACGCAACACCACCGATAGACAAATATGTAACATCAGAAGTGGAAAATATTCTTTCATTAGAAGGTACACTGGATAAGACTTATGACGGCAAAGCCGTAAATGGTCCGGTTGTAAAAGCAGGAGATAAAGTACTTGCAGAAGAAACAGATTATACACTGACTTACAAAGATTCAGAAGGAAATGAATTGTCAGAAACTCCGGTAAATGCAGGTACGTATACAGTAACAGTTAACGGTCTTGGAACATACGCAGGCATGAACCTGAACGTAACATTTACTATCTCGCCAAAGGCAGCAGAACTGGCGGTTGTAGCAGATCCATCTTCAGCAAAATATGATGGAAAGAGCAAAACTCCGGAAGTTACAGTAAAAGACGGAGATAAAGTACTGAAAGAAGGAACAGATTATACACTTTCTTATGTATATGGTGAGGATGCCGAGACAAAAGATTTCGCAGGGGCAGAATTTGTAAAAGAAGGAAATTACACAATAACTGTAACTGGTATCGGAAACTATGAAAGATCAACAGGAAAAGCAGTATTTACGATCAGTAAAAATAATTCTGCATCTACAGATCCGACAAACCCTTCAAATCCAAACGGGGATAAGAAAGTCACAGACAAAAAAGTAAGCAATAATACAAATAATGTTAAACCAGTTGTAAAGAACGTTGCAGCAAAGAACAACAAAAATGTTCCAAAGACAGGTGATAACGCAAATGTATTACTCTGGATCGCGCTTGCAGTTATTTCTTGTGGAGTACTCGCAGGAGCAGGTGTAGCAGTCAGAAAACGAAAATAAGATTATAAATCATATAGCAGAAAAGGAAGCATTTGGAGTAGGATCCAGATGCTTCTTTTTGTTATACCAAAGTATTCATGAAAAGCTGTTGGTGGTAGCTTTTGCAGAGGGTTAATATGTTATACTATATATTGGTTACCAACATTAACCGGCAGAAAAAATTTTATAAGTTAGTGTGAAATATGGAGGCGTAGAATTGAGCTATAAAAATAATTCAAAAGTATACCATGAAGCCGACATCAGAAATGATTACAGAAAACTGACAAAGCTTCTGATCGAAAAAAATCTGACAATCACCACAATGGAATCTGCAACATCGGGGCAGATTGCTTCGCTGATCACAGATACAGAAGGATCATCAGCAGTTCTGAAGGGGGCGTTTGTTACATATTGTAATGAAGCGAAGATCATGCAGGGCGTTCCGGCAGAAGTACTGGATACCTATACGGTATATTCGAAGGAAACGGCAGAGGCCATGACCAGGGCATGCACAGAAACCTACAATGCAGATATCGGAATCGGGGTTACCGGAACAATGGGAAATATTGATCCATCCAATCCGGATGCTTCCGTTCCGGGACAGGTGTATTTTGCAATTGGAGTAAAGGGAGAGATACAGTCGTATTATATTGAACTGGAGCCGCAGCCGACTCGCCTGGCATATAAGCTTGCAGTGGCAAAAGAAATCTATGACGAGCTTATGAAGCGGATTTCGTGATCTCTTGTAGGTATTATATTATAGAAAGGATTATATTTTGAAAGTATACAAAAAAAGTAATGTTTATTAAAGATAAGATTCGTTAAAACGGTATTCGATAAAGCAATATTCAGTAAGTGTTAGTAAATATCAATAAATGATAAAAAAGAAATAAGAGAGGATGAATAATCATGACACATGAAGATTATGAGCGGGCAGCAAATCACTGGAAGATTAAAGATGCATCTGACGAAAAAATGGACAGAGATACATTATTGAAAGAAATCGAACAGTACATAAAATCGAATAACACTTGTGCACTGGCAACCGGAAGCGGTGAATTTGTCAGAGTAACACCAATCGAGTACACATATCATGACGGGGCATTCTGGATGTTCTCGGAAGGTGGAGAGAAATTCAAAGCACTTGAAAAGAATAAGAATGTGTGCCTTGCAATCTATGATAAGTATGAAGGTTTCGGAAAACTGAAAGGTATGCAGGTGACGGGAACGGCAGAGGTGGTTGATTATTTCTCGGAGGAATATATTGCAGCTGCAGTATATAAGAAAATACCGATAGAAGCACTTCGAAAATTACCGGAGCCGATGAATCTGATAAAAGTAGCACCGTCCAAAATAGAATTTCTGAATTCTGAATTCAAAAAGTATGGATGTGCAAGCCGGCAGCGTGTAGATGTATTTAGAGAGCGGTCATTACATAGAGATAACAAATATAGAATAGACACATAGAGAACCCAATAGTTATTGTGAAAATGTCTGCAGAAGAACCGTGAATAGGATTCAAATTGTCTAAATTGTCTGAATTGCAGAAAATATAAAAACAATCTTGACAATTCAAACCCCCTTGTGGTATATTAATCTAGCTGTCGCGTTAGACAAGGCCGTGAGGTAACAGAGTCGAAGCAGAAGACGGCGCTAACTGATTGGAAAACAGCAGGTAATGCTGAATGGTAATCAGAAATCTTCAGGAATTGCTCCTGAAAAAAAGAATAAAATAACAGTTGACAAACACAACTGATTATGATATTCTTAATAAGCTGTCGCTTGAGACAAACGAATGTTTGACGAAAGGATAGCAGTCGAACAGCTGAAAAGCTGATCGAAAAAAGATTAAAAAAAGTTCTTGACAAACGTCAATGAATATGATAATCTAAATAAGCTGTTTCAAACAGCAAAGACAAAGAACCTTGATAATTAAACAATAGACAACAACCCTGAAAATTCTAAAGAGAATTATTCAGAACAGACATTTAATGTCGAACCTTAAAACAGTAAAGGGGATAAGAAAGCTAGTAGTTTTCTTGAACTGGAACGAACTTGATTTTAAGTCCGAGTCAAATCGGAATTAAAGATTTTTAACGAGAGTTTGATCCTGGCTCAGGATGAACGCTGGCGGCGTGCTTAACACATGCAAGTCGAGCGAAGCGCTTTGGAAAGATTCTTCGGATGATTTCCTTTGTGACTGAGCGGCGGACGGGTGAGTAACGCGTGGGTAACCTGCCTCATACAGGGGGATAACAGTTAGAAATGACTGCTAATACCGCATAAGACCACGGTACCGCATGGTACAGTGGTAAAAACTCCGGTGGTATGAGATGGACCCGCGTCTGATTAGGTAGTTGGTGGGGTAACGGCCTACCAAGCCGACGATCAGTAGCCGACCTGAGAGGGTGACCGGCCACATTGGGACTGAGACACGGCCCAGACTCCTACGGGAGGCAGCAGTGGGGAATATTGCACAATGGAGGAAACTCTGATGCAGCGACGCCGCGTGAAGGATGAAGTATTTCGGTATGTAAACTTCTATCAGCAGGGAAGAAAATGACGGTACCTGACTAAGAAGCCCCGGCTAACTACGTGCCAGCAGCCGCGGTAATACGTAGGGGGCAAGCGTTATCCGGATTTACTGGGTGTAAAGGGAGCGTAGACGGCACGGCAAGCCAGATGTGAAAGCCCGGGGCTCAACCCCGGGACTGCATTTGGAACTGCTGAGCTAGAGTGTCGGAGAGGCAAGTGGAATTCCTAGTGTAGCGGTGAAATGCGTAGATATTAGGAGGAACACCAGTGGCGAAGGCGGCTTGCTGGACGATGACTGACGTTGAGGCTCGAAAGCGTGGGGAGCAAACAGGATTAGATACCCTGGTAGTCCACGCCGTAAACGATGACTGCTAGGTGTCGGGTGGCAAAGCCATTCGGTGCCGCAGCTAACGCAATAAGCAGTCCACCTGGGGAGTACGTTCGCAAGAATGAAACTCAAAGGAATTGACGGGGACCCGCACAAGCGGTGGAGCATGTGGTTTAATTCGAAGCAACGCGAAGAACCTTACCTGATCTTGACATCCCGATGACCGCTTCGTAATGGAAGTTTTTCTTCGGAACATCGGTGACAGGTGGTGCATGGTTGTCGTCAGCTCGTGTCGTGAGATGTTGGGTTAAGTCCCGCAACGAGCGCAACCCCTATCTTCAGTAGCCAGCAGGTTAAGCTGGGCACTCTGGAGAGACTGCCAGGGATAACCTGGAGGAAGGTGGGGATGACGTCAAATCATCATGCCCCTTATGACCAGGGCTACACACGTGCTACAATGGCGTAAACAAAGAGAAGCGAACTCGCGAGGGTAAGCAAATCTCAAAAATAACGTCTCAGTTCGGATTGTAGTCTGCAACTCGACTACATGAAGCTGGAATCGCTAGTAATCGCAGATCAGAATGCTGCGGTGAATACGTTCCCGGGTCTTGTACACACCGCCCGTCACACCATGGGAGTCAGTAACGCCCGAAGTCAGTGACCCAACCGTAAGGAGGGAGCTGCCGAAGGTGGGACCGATAACTGGGGTGAAGTCGTAACAAGGTAGCCGTATCGGAAGGTGCGGCTGGATCACCTCCTTTCTAAGGAATAAAAGTAAGGGTTGTTATCTATTGTTTAGTTATTAAGGCTGTCAAAAGCTTAATAATGAATTCTGGTGGCGATGCGCTTGAGGGTAACACCCGTTCCCATCCCGAACACGATGGTTAAGACTCAAGCGGCCGATGGTACTTCACTGGAGACGGTGCGGGAGAGTAGGTGGCCGCCAGGCTATAAAAAATTGAAGAACACGAAGCAGATCCGCTGCAAATGTTCGGGAGATTCATATAGATACAGGCAAGAGATGAGCAACAACTTATCGGTGCCAACCTCATCAGCAAGGCAGTGCTGTTGCGATAGCTGGTTTTACCAGTGATTAGAGAGTTGAAAGTAAGCTTTCAGGTTTCTAATGACTGATAAAAATTCAGTCAATTGAATAAGATGCAGAGTTCGAAAGAATGATACATCACCATGTACCTTGAAAATTGCATATAAGAAATAGAAATGATAAGATTTTAAATATCTTAATCAAGACATCCGAGGTAATTGTTATAAACAGAGTAATAATTACTGTCTGAAGAAAACAGACGTAAATAAAATTGACCTTAAGCCAACGCCGATAACGCTATATCGGTGTAGCGATCATTCATTCCCGTGAATGAAAGCAAGTTGGTCATGCTAGAAAGAGCGTATGGTGGATGCCTTGGCACTAAGAGCCGATGAAAGACGTGATAAGCTGCGAAAAGCTTCGGGGAGGAGCAAATATCCTTTGATCCGGAGATCTCTGAATGGGGAAACCCACTTGAGCAAACCTCAAGTATCCTAACGCCAATACATAACGTTAGGAGGGGAACCCGGTGAACTGAAACATCTAAGTAGCCGGAGGAAGAGAAAACAACATGTGATTCTGTGAGTAGCGGCGAGCGAAAACGGAAGAGCCCAAACCGGGGTGCGTGCATCCCGGGGTTCGGACCGCATAATTGATTCAACAAATTTAGCAGAACGGTTTTGGGAAAGCCGGCCAGAGAGGGTGAAAGCCCCGTAAGCGAAAGATGAGTTGACATGGCGGTATCCAGAGTAGGTCGAGACACGTGGAACCTTGACTGAACATGCGGGGACCACCCCGTAAGGCTAAATACTCCTTAGTGACCGATAGCGCATAGTACTGTGAAGGAACGGTGAAAAGGACCCCGGGAGGGGAGTGAAACAGAACCTGAAACCATATGTTTACAAGCTGTGGAACCACTTTATATGTGGAACCGCGTACTTTTTGTAGAACGGTCCGGCGAGTTGCGCTGGCTGGCGAGGTTAAGCACCAAAGGTGTGGAGCCGAAGGGAAACCAAGTCTTAATAGGGCGAATGAGTCAGTCGGAGCAGACCCGAAACCGGGTGATCTATCCATGTCCAGGTTGAAGTTGCCGTAAAAGGCAATGGAGGACCGAACCCACATCCGTTGAAAAGGGTGGGGATGAGGTGTGGATAGGGGAGAAATTCCAATCGAACCCGGAGATAGCTGGTTCTCCTCGAAATAGCTTTAGGGCTAGCCTCATATAAGTCTTGCGGAGGTAGAGCACTGAATTTCCTAGGGGGCGTCAAAGCTTACCGAAGAATATCAAACTCCGAATGCCGTGTAGATGTTGTATGGGAGTCAGACTGTACGAGATAAGTTGGACAGTCAAAAGGGAAAGAGCCCAGACCTGCAGCTAAGGCCCCAAAATGTGTGTTAAGTGGAAAAGGATGTGGGATTTCAAAGACAACTAGGATGTTGGCTTAGAAGCAGCCATACATTCAAAGAGTGCGTAATAGCTCACTAGTCGAGAGGTCCTGCGCCGAAAATGTCCGGGGCTGAAACACACTGCCGAAGCTCAGGAATGTACCTAGTACATTGGTAGAGGAGCATTGTATACGGGACGAAGCAGTACCGATAAGGAGCTGTGGACTGTATAGAAGAGAGAATGCCGGAATGAGTAGCGAGAGGAAGGTGAGAATCCTTCCGGCCGAATATCTAAGGTTTCCAGAGTAAAGCTGATCTGCTCTGGGTAAGTCGGGGCCTAAGGCCAGGTCGAAAGACGTAACCGATGGACAACAGGTTGAAATTCCTGTACCTTAAGTAAACAGAACTGTGGGGACACGTGTGGAGAGCACAAGCCGGAAATGGAAAAGCCGGTGCAAGCGGGGTAGGAGTACAGTAGGCAAATCCGCTGTACAATCCGAAGACGTGATGCGGACCGAATTAAGAGTAGGGAAGTGTGTGAGCCATGCGTCAAGAAAAGCCGCTATTGTTTTACTTAAGCCCGTACCGTAAACCGACACAGGTGGATGAGGAGAGAATCCTAAGGCCGACGGGAGAAGCATTGTTAAGGAACTCGGCAAAATGACTCCGTAACTTCGGGAGAAGGAGTGCCAGCGAGAGCTGGCCGCAGAGAATTGGCCCAAGCAACTGTTTAGCAAAAACACAGGTCTATGCAAAACCGTAAGGTGAAGTATATGGGCTGACGCCTGCCCGGTGCTGGAAGGTTAAGAGGAGAGGTTAGCGGTAACGCGAAGCTTTGAATTTAAGCCCCAGTAAACGGCGGCCGTAACTATAACGGTCCTAAGGTAGCGAAATTCCTTGTCGGGTAAGTTCCGACCCGCACGAAAGGCGTAATGATTTGGGCACTGTCTCAACAATGCACCCGGTGAAATTGAAATACCAGTGAAGATGCTGGTTACCTGCGCCAGGACGGAAAGACCCCATGGAGCTTTACTCCAGCTTGATACTGGGATTCGGTATTGCATGTACAGGATAGGTGGGAGGCTAGGAAGTGATAACGCCAGTTGTCACGGAGCCGCTGTTGGGATACCACCCTTGCAGTATTGGATTTCTAACCAGCGACCATGAACTGGTCGGGGGACAATGTCAGGTGGGGAGTTTGACTGGGGCGGTCGCCTCCGAAAGGGTATCGGAGGCGCTCAAAGGTTCCCTCAGAATGGACGGAAACCATTCGAAGAGTGCAAAGGCAGAAGGGAGCTTGACTGCGACACCGACGGGTGGAGCAGGTACGAAAGTAGGACTTAGTGATCCGGTGGTATAAAGTGGGATTGCCATCGCTCAACGGATAAAAGCTACCCTGGGGATAACAGGCTTATCACTCCCAAGAGTTCACATCGACGGAGTGGTTTGGCACCTCGATGTCGGCTCATCGCATCCTGGGGCTGAAGTAGGTCCCAAGGGTTGGGCTGTTCGCCCATTAAAGCGGTACGCGAGCTGGGTTCAGAACGTCGTGAGACAGTTCGGTCCCTATCCGGCGTGGGCGTAGGATATTTGAGAGGAGCTGTCCTTAGTACGAGAGGACCGGGATGGACTGGCCGCTGGTGTATCTGTTGCATACCAAATGCATGGCAGAGTAGCCAAGCCGGGACGGGATAAACGCTGAAGGCATCTAAGCGTGAAGCCCCCCTCAAGATGAGATATCCCTACGTAAGTAGTAAGACCCCTTGAAGACGACGAGGTAGATAGGTCAGAGGTGGAAGTACAGTAATGTATGGAGCTGACTGATACTAATCGGTCGAGGGCATGACCAAGCAAGGTGATAGGTAGGATGAAAGAAATATTTCTTGTATGCAGTTTTGAAGGTATATGAAAGATAAGAAGCAATCAACGATATGTTGGTTGTTTTTTTGTTGCGTATTTATTAAGAAGCTTTACCAAGATTTAACATAAGTATAGTCTGTGAAAATGATACGGATCATACATATGGAAAATATGGCTATGATTACGGAAGCAGGAATAACAAATAATGAAAGGGCGCCATAGGAATTGTTATTATCGTTAAAATATGCTAATATTTATATAGAATACGGTTTGGATCACAGACCAGCAACATATTTAATTTTTTAAGGAGGAATCTAATATTATGATTACCTGGAACAACTTAGATACCCTTACATCATTCAAAGAACTTGAGAACGTAGAACGTGTAGATCTTGTAAATGCAATGGCAGGAGAAAACGGAGCCGAAAGAGTAAAGAATTACAGCGTTCCGATGGCAGAGGGACTTACTTATAACTATGCTGCAAAGCAGGTTGACGATAAAGTGTTGGCAGCACTTGCTAAATTAGCAGATGAAGCTCAGCTGACAGAAAAATTCGAAGCACTCTATAACGGAGAAGTGATCAATACAGGAGAGAAACGTCTGGTACTTCATCACATGACACGTGGACAGCTTGGAGAAGCTGTAGAGGCTGACGGAGTGGACAAGCGTACATTCTATACAGAACAGCAGGCTAAGATCGCAGATTTTGCAAATAAAGTACATGCAGGAGAGATCACAAACGGAGCCGGTGAGAAATTTACAACGGTTGTACAGATCGGTATCGGTGGAAGTGATCTCGGACCTCGTGCAATGTATCTTGCACTTGAGAACTGGGCTAAGAAGAATGACACATTCAAGATGGAAGCCAAATTCATCAGTAACGTAGACCCTGATGATGCGGCAGCTGTACTTAATTCTATCGATGTTGCACATTCTATCTTCGTACTGGTATCAAAATCAGGAACAACACTTGAGACATTAACCAATGAATCATTTGTAAAAGATGCACTGAAGAATGCGGGACTGGATGCTTCTAAGCACATGATCGCTGTTACAAGTGAGACATCTCCACTGGCTAAGAGTGACGATTATCTTGCAGCATTCTTCATGGATGACTATATCGGAGGACGTTATTCTTCTACATCTGCAGTTGGAGGCGCTGTATTATCTCTGGCATTCGGACCGGAAGTATTTGCACAGTTCCTTGATGGTGCTGCAGCAGAAGATGCACTTTCTAAGAATAAAGATGTATTCAAGAACCCTGCAATGCTGGATGCACTGATTGGTGTATATGAGAGAAATGTATTGGGATATCCAAGTACGGCCATACTTCCATATTCCCAGGCACTGAGCCGTTTCCCTGCACATTTACAGCAGTTGGATATGGAATCTAACGGTAAATCTGTCAACCGTTTCGGTGAGCCGGTTAACTATCCTACAGGACCGGTCATCTTCGGAGAGCCTGGAACAAACGGACAGCACTCATTCTATCAGTTACTGCATCAGGGAACGGATATCGTGCCGTTACAGTTCGTTGGATACAAGAACAGCCAGATGGAAACAGATGTTGTGATCCAGGATAGTACAAGCCAGCAGAAACTTTGTGCAAATGTAGCTGCCCAGATCGTTGCATTTGCATGTGGTAAATCCGATGAGAACCGTAATAAGAATTTCGAAGGCGGACGTCCATCAAGCATCATTATCGGAGAGCAGGTAAATCCGGGATCTCTCGGTGCACTTCTTGCACACTTTGAGAATAAAGTTATGTTCCAGGGATTTGTATGGAATGTGAACAGCTTTGACCAGGAAGGTGTACAGCTTGGTAAAGTACTTGCAAAACGTGTACTTGCACACGAGACAGAGGGTGCACTGAAGGTGTTCAGTGATCTGTTGAATATCTAATAAATTAAAGAAGCAATCACTTGTTAGTGTGATTCAATAGTGGTATGATAGTGCTGTTAGGCAGAAATGTCTGTTTGACAGCACTATTTTTTTGATGAAAGGAAAATAAAGACGTGACCTATAAAGAAGCGAGGGTATATTTGGACGAGATGTCGAAATACGGAAGTGTACTTGGCTTAGATACGATTCGAGGTCTGTTGCGTGAACTTGGGAATCCCCAGGATGATCTGAAGTTCATACATATTGCAGGAACGAATGGAAAAGGATCTGTGCTTGCATACACTTCAATGATATTAAGTAAGGCAGGATACAAAACCGGGCGATATGTTTCACCGACAGTCATTTCTTATCTGGAGAAGATACAGATAGATGGGAAATGGATCTCTGAATCAGAATTTGCAGAGATCATGGAAGAGATAAAAGAAGCAATTGACCGGCTTGTATGTAAAGGAGAACCTGTTCCGACAGTGTTTGAAGTAGAGACGGCGATGGCTTTTTTGTATTTTAAGAAACAAAAATGTGATCTGGTTGTATTGGAAACCGGTCTCGGCGGAGAGACAGATGCGACGAATGTAATTAAGAATACAGTTTGCGCAGTATTTGCAACGATCAGTGTTGATCATCTGGGGGTGATCGGAGATACCCTGGAAGAGATCGCACAGACGAAATCCGGGATCATCAAACCGGGATGTACGGTAGTGTCAGCAAGACAGCAAGAGAATGTCAGACTGATCCTGCGAAAGAAAGCAGAGAGTCTGAACTGTATATACACAGAAGCAGAGCCGGAACAGATGAGTATCGAAAAAGAAGATTATAAAGGACTTACATTTTCATATAAAAAATATGCGCATATGCAGAATCACATTGCAGGAGAGTGCCAGAGAGAAAATCTTTCTGTGGCACTGGAAGTAATTGAAAGCCTCAGGAAGCTGGGATATCAGATTGAGGAAGGAGCAGTGAGGGACGGTCTTGATGCAACGAGATGGGCGGGACGTTTTACTTGTCTGTCTGAAGATCCGGTTGTGATCGTAGATGGTGCGCATAATGAAGATGCGGCGAAGAAGCTTAGGACATCCATTGAACGGTATTTTACGGGAGAGGAACTTATCCTGATCATGGGTGTATTTAAAGATAAAGAATATGAGAAGATCGTACAGATTCTGTGTCCGTCAGCAAAGCGGGTGTATACGGTAGATCTGCCGAATAAGAAACGTACACTGCCGGCAGAGAAGCTTGCAGAATGTGTAAGAGACTGTATGACAGAACAGTTGAGCGTGTACGCAGAAAAGAGTATTGGAGATGCCGTTGCAAAAGCGTACACTTATGCAACAGAAGACAGTGGGAAACGCGTGGTGATCGCATGTGGTTCATTGTCATATCTAAGTGAAGTAATCCGGTGTATGGAAGGATGTGTACAGAATCCGCAGAGAAAGGAAAGAATATGATAGATCATGAGAAGATAGAACAGGCAGTGCGGCTGCTTCTGGAAGGAATGGGAGAAGATGTGAACCGGGAAGGACTGATTGATACACCGGACCGGATCGCAAGAATGTATGAAGAGATATATGGAGGTATGGATGAGGATGCAGGAAAACATCTTTCTAAGACATTTACCGTTGACAGTCATGAGATGGTAATAGAGAAAGATATTACATTCTATTCGACATGTGAGCATCACCTTCTGCCATTTTATGGGAAAGCACATATTGCTTATATTCCGGATGGGAAAGTTGTAGGATTAAGCAAACTTGCCCGTACCGTGGAGGTATTCGCAAGAAGACTGCAGCTTCAGGAACAGCTTACCGGACAGATTGCTGATGCTTTGATGGAGCATATGCAGCCGGAAGGGGCTATCGTTATGATCGAAGCAGAGCATATGTGTATGACAATGCGTGGGATCAAGAAGCCGGGAAGCCAGACTGTGACAATTGCAAGACGCGGTGTATTTGAGACAGATCCGGTACTGGAAGAGAGATTTTTCCGGATGCTTGGACGATAAAAAGAAAGAGATACAGATGTAGATGAAAAGAGTAACAGAAAGACAAAAAGGGATGCCCCGTCTGAATGCGGTGGTGAATCATGAAGTGTATCAGACATACTATAAGCGTATCTGTGAATGTGAGACGGATAGGGTATTCTGTTGTCATCAGATGAACCATCTTCTGGATGTGGCAAGAATTGCTTACATTAAGAATCTGGAAGAAGGACTTGGATTCGATAAGGAACTGATCTACGTAGCGGCGGTGCTGCATGATATTGGCAAATCTTTTCAGTACAGACAGCAGATTCCGCATGAGATTGCAGGAGAGAGAATAGCAAGGCGGATATTGGATTCTCTTCCGACTGGTTTTACATTTACGGATGAAGAAAAAGCACTGATCTGTCTGGCAGTCAGGGGACACCGAAGACGGCATGAGCATATGAAGCCGATAGAGGAACTGTTCTATGAAAGTGATAAACGTTCCAGAATGTGTCTTTCCTGCATGGCAGAGAAGAAGTGTAACTGGAATGAAGAAGAGAAAAATATGGAGATAATAATATGATCATAGGTGGAAAGAATTTTGATACAGCAAATCATACATACATTATGGGAATCCTGAATGTGACGCCGGATTCCTTTTCCGATGGAGGAAAGTTTAACGGAATGGATGCGGCAATTGCACATGCACACCAGATGGTTGAAGAAGGTGTAGATATCATTGACGTAGGCGGGGAATCTACGCGTCCGGGACATATCCAGATCACGGATGAAGAAGAGATTGCAAGAGTGACGCCAATTATTGAAGTGCTTAAGAAAGAATTTGATGTACCGGTGTCGATCGATACCTACAAAAGCCATGTCGCAGAGGCTGCACTTCAGGCAGGTGCAGATCTTGTCAATGACATCTGGGGATTAAAATATGACAAGAAGATGGCAAGTGTGATCGCAAAGTATCAGGCTGCATGCTGTCTGATGCATAATCGGGAAAAGGCGGAATATCAGGACTTTTTGAAAGATTTCATGGATGATATGAAAGAATGTGTAAGACTTGCAAAAGCAGCAGGCATTGAGGATGACAAGATCATCCTTGACCCCGGTGTCGGATTTGGAAAGACTTATGAGATGAACCTGGAGATTATCGATAAGATGGAGATATTAAATGAACTTGGATATCCGGTATTGCTCGGAACATCACGAAAATCCGTAATCGGACTGACGCTGGATCTTCCGGTGACGCAGCGGGAAGAAGGTACGATGGTTACGACCGTATATGGGGTACAGAAGGGATGTGCATTCGTACGCGTCCATGATGTAGAGAAAAATAAGAGAGCCATTCAGATGACGAAAGCAATCATGCGGGGACACGAAGTATAGAAAGAGTGAGGAATGAGATGAAACCGGACAAGATAAAGATAGAAGATCTGGAAGTATTTGCCAATCATGGTGTGTTTCCGGAGGAAAATGTACTGGGGCAGAAATTTGTGGTGTCTGCGGTTATGTATACGGATACCAGACGGGCAGGACTGACAGATGAGCTGACTGCATCTATCCATTATGGAGAAGCAAGTGCATTTATCACAGAGTATTTGAAAAGTCATACGTTTAAGCTTCTGGAGAAGGTTGCGGAAGGACTGGCAGAGGAGATGCTGGTGCGTATAGCAGGTCTGCAGAAGGTGCAGATTGAGATCAAGAAACCGTGGGCACCGGTCGGACTGCCGCTTAAGACGGTCAGTGTAGAGATTGAGCGTGAATGGCATACGGCATATATTGCGCTCGGATCGAATATGGGGGATAGCAGAAGCATTTTGGAAGCCGCGGTACAGGCGCTGGATGAGATGAAGAATACAAAGGTGGAGAAGGTATCGACATTTATCACGACACCTCCGTACGGAGTGACGGATCAGCCGGATTTCTTAAACGGTTGTCTGAAGCTTTCGACATTATTATATCCGGAAGAGTTATTAAAAGAGCTGAACCGAATTGAAAAAGAGGCAGGAAGAGAACGAATCATACATTGGGGACCGAGAACGCTGGATCTGGATATTATATTTTATGATGATCTGGTTGCAGAGACGGATACTTTATGTATTCCACATGTGGAGATGCATAAGAGAGCGTTTGTACTGGAGCCTTTGCATGAGATTGCACCTTATAAACGTCATCCGGTGTATGGGAAGACGGTCAGAGAGATGCTGGAAGACCTTCGGAAATAGAATGACAGAGCATGAACAGGACAGTAAATTTACAAAAAATAAAAGACAAGATGGGGAAAACAAGATGGATATTCAGGAGTGGATTATATTTGCAATCGAACTGATCGGAACAGTAGCGTTCTCAGCATCGGGGGCAATGGTTGGAATTGAGTGCAGCATGGATATATTCGGAGTGATCGTGCTTGGTGTGTCAACGGCAGTTGGCGGAGGTATGGTTCGTGATGTTATACTTGGGAAGGTGCCATCGGCACTTCTGCATCCGGTATATGTGATCTATGCCGTACTTGCTGCGGTGCTTGTGTTTTGTATTATATATTTCCGCAGGAAATATCTGCAGGATGGTTTTGGTGAGGTCTATGATAAACTTATGTTGGCAATGGATTCTGTAGGACTTGGAATCTTTTCGGCAATGGGAGTGACAAAAGGTATCAGCTGCGGCTATATCGATAATACATTTCTGCTGGTCTTCCTTGGTACAATGACGGGAGTCGGAGGAGGACTCTTGCGTGATACGATGGCAGGAGTTGCGCCGTATATATTTGTGAAACATATTTATGCATGCGCATCCATTGCGGGGGCGTGGATATGTGTGATCATATACAGAAGTTACGGAGAACTTCCGGCGATGGTGGTGTCATCACTGATCGTTATGCTGATACGTTTTCTTGCGGCTCATTACAGATGGAATCTTCCAAGGATCGGAGAGTAAAAATCCGGGAAGGCAAGGAGTATTTTGCAAGATGAGATGAAAAAATATGCAAAATCATGGAAAATTATACTTGACATTTGAAATGACAGGTTTATAATAAGGACTTGTAAAAAACACATATAGTTCACCGAAATTCGTTGATGAGAACAATGCCGTATCTATCGTTATTTCACAGAGAGCCTGCGGTTGGTGGAAGCAGGTAATAAGCAGATAAGGATATCCTCTCTAAGAAGCGGGTTGAAAGCAATATCAAAGTAAACCTCGCCGGTATCCCCCGTTACAGGGAGCATGTATGATGGTACGTGAATGAGAGCTGTAGAAAGATTCTACAGAATTAGGGTGGTAACGCGGATAGATTTCGTCCCTTTTCAGAGTATATTCTGGAAAGGGATTTTTTTTGGTGGACAGTGATTGCTTAAAGGAGGAGAAGAGTAATGAAAGCATTACAAAAAGTAAGCAAATTTTTATCAGACTACACGTCAATTGTTGTAATCGCAATCGCAGTGGTTACATTTTTCCTTCCGTCTATGATGGGCTGGGTAAATCTGGCACTGTTCACAGACATGGTATCGAACAAGTTCACATGTCAGTCTATTATCATTGGTATTATCATGTTCAGTATGGGACTGACACTTACAACGGAAGATTTTAGGATTCTTGCACAGCGTCCATTTGACATTTGTGTTGGTGCGGTTGCGCAGTATCTGATCATGCCATTCCTTGCATTTGCGCTTTCAAAGGTATTGAATCTGCCGGATGGAATCGCACTTGGGCTGATTCTTGTAGGCTGCTGTCCGGGAGGTGTATCTTCCAACATCATGTCTTATCTGTGCGGCGGGGATGTAGCCTTTTCCGTAGGAATGACAACAGTATCCACATTGGTCTCACCGGTTATGACACCACTCATGGTATCTTTACTGGCAAGCGGTACACAGATCACGATCAAGGGACTTCCGATGTTCGTATCAATCATTGAGACTGTTATCCTTCCGGTTGGTGTTGGATTTTTATTAAATTATCTGTTGGGAAAGAATAAAACATTCCGGGAACTTCAGAAAGTTATGCCGGGAGTTGCTGTTCTCGGACTTGCATGTGTTGTCGGCGGTGTGGTATCTTCACAGGGAGCCAAGTTCTTCCAGTCAGGTGTTGTGATCTTCGTAGCAGTATTACTGCACAACGGACTTGGATATCTGCTTGGATATGGAGCAGGAAAACTGGTTGGTATGAATACGTCAAAGAAGAGAACCATTTCTATCGAAGTAGGTATGCAGAATGCCGGACTTGCAACGAATCTTGCAACTACAACTGCCCAGTTTGCATCTACACCGGAATCTGCAATTATCTGTGCGGTATCCTGTACATGGCATTCCATCTCAGGAACTCTGTTAGCCGGATTATTTGCAATGCATGACAAACGAAAAGAAAAAGTTGCCGGAAATGCAGAGGCAGCAGCACATTAAGCTGCTTTCGGAATGTGTGAAGCAATAAATTATAGAATAGAAACAAAAAAGAAACAACACGGGATGTGCTGTTTCTTTTTTTTGTGTGCGCCAATATGGATAAAGATTATCAACGAAATAAAAAAATAATTTAAATAAAATATTGACTACCGGTCATTTTTGGCTATAATAATAAATGCATAAAGAAAATAAGAGGAGATGGAAATAATGGTCAAAGTTGGCAAATGGATTGCCAAGCACAGAATACTGATGTTGATAATTGGAGTTTTATTAATTATTCCGTCAGTAATCGGCATAGCAAAGACGAAAGTAAATTATGACCTGCTGAGTTACCTGCCGGATCACCTAGAGACGGTAAAAGGGCAGGATATACTGGTAGATGAATTTGGAATGGGTGCGTTCTCCATGGTCGCGGTTGAGAACATGGATATGAAAGACGTACAGAAGCTGGAAAAAGAATTTGAGAAAGTGCCACATGTACAGGATGTACTCTGGTATGACGATGTGACAGATATCAGTCTTCCGACTGAGATGCTCCCAAAAGATATCAGAAAAGCGTTTATCAATGGAGATGCCACGATGATGCTGGTATTGTTCGATGATACGACATCGTCCGATAATTCCATGGAGGCACTGACACAGCTTCGTAAGATTGCGAATAAACAGTGTTTCATCAGCGGTATGACAGGTATCGTTACAGATATTAAGAACATTGCAATGAAAGAACTTCCAATCTATGTAGTAATTGCAGCACTTCTGAGTCTGGTAGTTCTGGAGATTACATCAGGATCATTTGTTGTTCCGTTTCTGTTCCTGTTAAGTATCGGACTTGCGATTCTGTATAACCTTGGAAGTAATATTATACTTGGTGAAACTTCTTATATCACACAGGCATTGACAGCAGTCCTGCAGCTTGGTGTAACGATGGATTATTCCATCTTCCTTCTGAATAGTTATGAAGAGAATAAGAAGAGATTCCCTGGCGAGAAAGAAAGAGCCATGGGGCACGCGATTGCTAACACATTCAAATCAGTAGTCGGAAGTTCCGTTACTACCGTAGCCGGATTCATCGCACTGTGTGTTATGACATTTGCACTCGGACGTGACCTTGGTATTGTAATGGCGAAAGGTGTTGTGATCGGCGTTATCTGTTGTGTAACGATCCTGCCGGCACTGATCCTTGTATTTGATAAGCCGATTGAAAAGACAAGACACAAATTACTGTTAAGCAACATGGATCGTCCATCCGCTTTTATCACAAAGTATTATAAAGTATGGATCGTAGCATTTCTTGTATTATTACTTCCTGCAATTTACGGTAATAATCATACAAAGATCTACTACAACATTGCAGATTCACTTCCTGCAACACTGAACAGTAATGTATCGATCAAAAAAGTAAAAGATGACTTTGGTACAAGTAACATGCACATCGTCATGATGGATAAGAACATGAGTGCCAAAGATAAGCAGCAGATGTTCAAGAAGATCGATAAAGTAAAAGGTGTAAAATGGACCATCAGCATGAGTTCACTGATCGGTCCTAGCGTACCGGATTCCATGATCCCAAAGGATGTCCGTAAGATGATGCAGAGTAAGGATTATGAACTGGCATTCGTCAGTACGAAATATGAATCCGCAACAGATCCGGTAAATACACAGATCAAAAAGATAGATAAGATCGTAAAATCCTACGATAAGTCGGGAATGGTCATCGGAGAGGCACCTTTGATGAAAGACCTGCAGGATGTTACAGATGTTGATCTGGTTAATGTAAATATTATCTCGATCGCAGCTATATTTGTAATCATTCTGATCATTTTCAAATCGATCTCACTGCCGGTAATCCTGGTAGCGGTTATTGAATTTGCGATCATGATCAATATGGCAATCCCGTACTATCAGGGAGTCAGCCTTCCGTTCGTGGCAAGTATCGTTATCGGTGCGATCCAGTTAGGAGCAACCGTTGACTATGCAATCCTGATGACGACAAGATATCAGAAAGAACGAAGCCGTGGAAAAGATAAGATGGAAGCAATCAGCATTGCACATAAAACGAGTATGCCGTCCATCATCAGCAGTGGACTTAGCTTCTTTGCTGCAACATTCGGAGTTGCCTGCTATTCTCAGGTTGAAATGATCGGTTCGATTTGTACATTGCTTGCAAGAGGAGCCATTATCAGTATGGTAGTCGTGCTTCTGGTATTGCCGGCAATGTTCATGATATTTGACAAATTAATCTGCAAGACATCCATCGGATTTCTTGGGAAAAAGGCAAAAGCACAGACAAGTGAAGCAAAGTAACCTGTTATTAACAATCCATGATAATTAAGAAAGGAAGCAGGAATTATGAATAAGAACAGAAAAATGAAACGAAAAATTGCAGCATCTGTAGCAGTCGGAATGTCAGTGATGATGGGTGTGACACCAGCTTTTGCGGCAAGTGGAACTTCAGACAGTGATGTATATAAAGAAGAAACAGTATACGTGAATGCCAAGGCAAGTGGTAAGACGGATAAGGTAACCGTATCTAACTGGCTTAAGAATTCCGGAAGCGTATCCGGCAATCTGGAAGATGAAAGTACACTGAGCGATATCAAGAACGTAAAAGGTGATGAAAAATATACCGCAGACGGAGATAAGCTGACATGGACTACTGATAGCGAGGATATCTACTATCAGGGAACGACAGATAAGAAACTTCCGGTATCTGTTAAATTAAAATATTACCTGGATGGAAAAGAGATGAAACCATCTGAGTTAAAAGGAAAGAGCGGACACCTGAAGATCACGGTGGATTATAAGAATAATGAAAAGAAGAATGTATCTGTAGACGGAAAAGATACAGAAGTATATACACCATTCGTCATGATGACAGGTATGATCCTTCCGAATGAGACATTCAGTAATGTAACAATTGATAACGGCAAGATCATTTCTGATGGTAATAAGAATATCGTAGTCGGATTCGGAATGCCGGGATTAAAAGACAGCCTGAACTTAAGCAGCGAAGAGACAGACAAAGTTACAATTCCGGAAAGCTTAAGTATCGAAGCCGATGTAAAAGATTTTACAATGTCTTCTACTTATACTGTTGCATTATCTGATCTGTTAGATGATGTGGATATGGACAGTATCGTAAATGTAGATGATCTTCAGAACGCTCTGGATGATCTGGAGGATGCGGCACTTCAGTTAGTAAGTGGTTCCGATACACTTGCAGATGGAGCAGGAACACTTGCAGATGGTGTGAACAGCTATACAGAAGGCGTTGATACATTGAACGCCGGCATCCAGAAATACCTTGGTTCTAACGGAGAGCTGAATGGCAGCGTCACAGAGTATGTGAATGGTGTAAACAAAGTTGTCAAAGGTGTACAGGATTATACAAGTGGTGTGAATACACTTGCAGACGGTGTGAGCAGTTATGTAGACGGCGAGAAGCAGCTGGCAGTCGGAGCTTCACAGCTGACACAGTTAAGTACAGGACTGAAGCAGGTACAAAGCGCTATCTCACAGCTTGAAGCTGCAACAGATGGTAAGGGTGCAACGACAGAAGACCTTCAGGCAGCATCCAAAGCACTGGCGGCAGGAACTGCACAGATGAAAGCAGCACTTGGAACAGAAGAAGTAAAGAGTCTGATGTCTCAGGTAAATTCTATGGTAACAACCGGAAATACGCTGATGGAAGAGACGAAGACATTAAGCGGAACACTTACGGAAGGTATCGAAAAACCACTTACAACAATCGGCCAGACATTACAGAGTATGCAGGAATCCTTGAAAAATATAGATGCAGCTCAGACAGCATTACAGAATGCATGCAAGAATATCAATGAGGTAGTTGCTTCTGATAATCAGACGATTAAGGCTGCAAAGACAGCAGCGAAGAACAGTTCCGATTCTATTGCAGCATCTATAAAAACACTGGAAGCAAAGTATGCAGGAATTTCAGATAAGAATTCCGAAGAAGCAAAACAATTACAGAGTTCGATCAGTGCACTGAAGAGCGCAAAAGCTTCCACAGATTCCGTACAGAATCTCAAAGAGTTAACAGGCATTGATACTACAAAGATGCCGACAATAGATGTAGATTCATTAAAAGCCGGTGCTGCAACGATCATGACAAATGCAGCTACATTGCAGAAATCTTCGGAAGCATTGTCAAAAGCTCTTCCGGAATTGAAAAAACAGTTGAAGAGTATCGAAGATGCAGAAGGTGTTCTTGCACAGGCAGGACAGTTAAGTACACTGACAGGAAGTGTAGATCAGTTAAATGCAGGTATGCAGGGACTGAACAGTGCGATCGGAACACTGCACAGCAATCTGGCAACATTGAATAATGCAACATCCGCTCAGTTCCCGACAGCAATCCGGGGAATCACAGCATTGAATAAAGGATTCGCTCAGTTAAGCGGATACAATGATTCCCTGGTAAGCGGTGCAAATAAACTGAAATCCAACAGTCCGACATTAGTAGCCGGTGTCAATACACTTCAGAGTGGAACGAATCAGTTGGCAAGCGGACTGAACACACTGGGAAGCCAGATGTCTTCCGGATCTGCAACACTTGCAGCCAACAGCGGTGCACTTAGAAGCGGAGCTTCCGAACTTCAGTCAGGGGCAAAAGAACTTGCAGAAGGCATGGCGAAATTTGACAAAGAAGGAACAAGCAAGTTGAAGAGCACCGTGGAAGATGAACTTGGTGATGTACTTGACAGAATCGATGTACTGACATCAGAAAATTGCAAATATAGTACATTCAGCGGTAAAGATAAAGCAATGGATGGTAATGTAAAATTTGTGATTGAGACGGATGCGATCGAGTAAATAATATGAATATGAAATAAAAAGAATCACAGGTGGAAGAGGATGAAGTAATATGTTCCCTGTTAATTAGACGAGGGGCGTATTACTTCATCCTCTTCCGTTTGTGATTCTTTTTTTATTTTTTCAACATTCTCCAGAGAGTGCTTCTGCTTATGCCAAGACGTTTGGCAGTTTTTTCTTTATTCCCATGTTCTTCGGCAAGAACCCATTGTATGATTTGAGAAGACGATAAATTAGTCTTATTATCTTTCCTTGAAATTTCCTCGGTATAGTGCTAAAGTATACTAAAAAGGTATGATTTAGCGAGTGCGTGAAAAAACATGCACTAAGGAGGAAAATTCATGAATGAATACAGAATAGGAACAAAATGTGTACAGGGCGGATATACTCCGGGAAACGGAGAACCAAGACAGATTCCGATCGTACAGTCAACAACATTCAAATATGCAACCAGTGAAGATATGGGAAAATTATTTGATCTGGAAGCGTCAGGATATTTTTATTCCAGATTGCAGAATCCGACTAATGATATGGTTGCGGCAAAGATTGCAGAGATGGAAGGTGGAACGGCAGCGATGCTGACTTCATCCGGACAGGCAGCCAATTTCTTCGCACTGTTCAATATCTGTGAGTGCGGAGATCACATTGTAGCATCTTCATCCATTTACGGTGGAACATTTAACCTGATCGATGTAACGATGAGAAAGATGGGAATCGATGTAACATTCGTGTCACCGGATGCAACAGAAGAAGAGTTAAATGAAGCATTTAAGCCAAATACAAAAGTAATGTTTGGTGAGACAATTGCCAATCCAGCACTTACCGTACTGGATATTGAATTATTTGCCAAAGTGGCACATGCACATGGTGTGCCGCTTATCGTAGATAACACATTCCCGACACCGGTCAACTGCAGGCCGTTTGAATGGGGAGCAGATATTGTAACTCATTCGACTACAAAATATATGGACGGACACGGAGCTGCACTTGGCGGTGCAATCGTAGACAGCGGAAAGTTTGACTGGATGGCACATGCAGACAAATATCCGGGACTTTGCACACCTGATGAAAGCTATCATGGAATTACATATGCGGAGAAATTCGGCAAAGAAGGTGCATTCATTACCAAATGTACGGCTCAACTGATGCGAGACTTTGGATCTATGCAGTCACCACAGAATGCATTTATCTTAAACCTTGGTCTGGAATCCCTGCATGTACGTATGCCGAAGCACGTAGAGAACGGGCAGGCAGTTGCAGAGTTCCTGGAAGCACATCCAAAGGTAGCATATGTGAACTATTCCGGACTTCCTTCTAATAAATATTATGAAAGAGCACAGAAATATCTTCCAAACGGCGGATGTGGAGTGGTATCGTTTGGATTAAAAGGTGGAAGAGAAGCAGCATCTATCTTCATGAAGACATTAAAGCTTGGTGCGATCGAGACGCATGTAGCAGATGCAAGAACCTGTTGTCTGAATCCGGCAACGTCTACACACAGACAGATGACGGATGAACAGTTGAAAGAAGCAGGAGTACCGGCTGAACTGATTCGTATCAGTCTTGGTCTGGAAGATAAAGAGGATCTGATTGCAGATATTTCGAATGCGTTGGATGCAATTTAAGGTAGAATTGAAAGAGTAAGGCAAAATTCCGAAAAAACTTACATAAATATATTGATAATGCCTATAAGTGGATGCACTTATAGGCATTATTAACTTGAAAATAATTGGATTCAAGTCTATACTATTCAATATAGATAAAATTTATTAATGGGAGGAAAAATATCTATGAAAAAGAAATTGATGTCTGTCCTTCTTGCGGCAGCCATGGTTGCATCAATGGCTGTAGGATGTGGATCAGACAAAAAGGCATCTTCTGACTCTGGGGATACAAAGAAGACAGAGAGCACAGAGAAGAAAACAGAGAGTAACCAGATCTTATTTAACGGATCATCTACATTAGCACCGGTTATTACATCGATTGCGACAGATTTCTTCGACACATATGGAACATGGGATGCATATGATTCATCACTTCCAAAAGAAGACATTGCCATCTATGTATCAGCAGGTGGATCCGGACAGGGAACAAAAGCAGTCATCGATGGAACTTCTACATTTGGTATGGTGGCAAGAAGTGTAAAAGATGAGGAAAAAGAAGCAATTAAAGACGAAAAAGAATATCAGGTAGGTATTGATGCATTAACAATCGCTGTTAATCCTGAAAACCCTGTAACAGGTGTTCTGGATGATCTTTCAACAGAGCAGATCGTTTCATTATTCTCAGGTAAATATGCAACATGGAAGGATCTTGATCCTTCTCTTCCTGATGAAAAGGTTGTAGTGATCACACGTGATATCAATGGTGGGGCACATGAAGTATTCCAGAAGAACATCATGGGTGATACAGAGGTATCCAGCGAAGCAATTCAGGCATCTTCTATGGGAGAACTGGTACAGGATATCATTGATAACAAATATGCAATCGGATATGCATCATTTGGTGTTGCAAATCAGAACGCTGGTAAAGTAGTTACTCTGAAGGTAAATGGTGTAGAGCCGACAAAAGAAAATATCATTGATGGTTCTTATATTATCCAGAGACCACTTTTGATCGTTGGTTCAGGGGATCCGACAGATGTTCAGCAGGCATTCCTGGATGTTATCCTTGGAGAGACAGGACAAAAGACTGTAGAAGATATGGGATTCATTCCAATGAAATAGAAAAATATGAAAAAGGGTGTGTCGTATAGATACATCCTTTTTTTTACCAAAGTATGCAAGAAAGGACTTTGTTATGTACAGAAAAATAGCAAATACATTTTGTAAAGTCTTGATATATATGATTGCTTTTGTGGTAGCGGCACTGATGGGGATTATGCTGATACATATTTTGAAGGAAAGTATTCCGGCATTAAGAGAAGTAGGAATCAAAATGTTTCTGCCGTCATCGGAATGGCGTCCGGTAAGTGCGGCTCCGCAGTATGGTCTTCTCCCGGCTGTTACAGGTACTTTGTATGTGTCCGGACTGGCAGTACTGTTTGCGATGATATTGGGAGTGGCATGTGCCTGCTTTCTTACTTTTTTCATGCCAAAGAAACTTGCATCTGTCTGCCTGGCCTTTATAGATCTGGTAGCAGGTATTCCATCGGTAATCTTTGGCTTTATCGGATTAACCGTACTGGTAAAAGCATTTGTAAAATATCTGAAGATGGCAGCGGGACAGTGTGTACTGGTGGCAGGTATTGTACTGGGAATCATGCTTCTGCCGTATGTTGTATCGACATGTCAGGAATCACTAGTAAATGCAAAACGGACATATGAAAAATCCGGACTGGCACTTGGCTTATCAAGAGAATATGTGTTGATCAAAGTGATACTTCCGGCAATCCGGCCGGGAATTGTAGCAAGTGCGATGATGGCATTTGGACGTGCGCTTGGGGAGACGATGGCAGTAATGATGGTGATCGGTAATTCTGCAATTTTCCCGAAGCTGTTGGGACGCGGGCAGACGCTTCCGGCGCTGACAGCTCTTGAGATGGGAAGCATTGAATACGGAAGTATACATCTGTCGGTGCTTTATGTGGCAAATCTTGTGCTGCTTGTGATACTTGTTGTAGTGACACTGGCAGGGCAGTTGTTGAAGAGGAGGTTTGCAGAACATGAAAAATAAACTGACAAAGTATGTGATACGCATCCTGGCAGGGATCCTTGGAATTCTTACAATTGCAGTGACGTTGTTCTTATTCCTGTATATCTTCTGGAAGGGAAAGAATGTGATGAGTCTTTCGTTTATTCTGGATAAGCCGGCGGGGGTACCGCTTGGAACAGCAGGTGGAATCTATCCGGCACTGATGGGATCTATCTATCTTGGCGCACTTTCGGCACTCATGGGGGGAATCATCGGAATCGGTGTGGCTGTTTATCTTGTGTTTTATACAAGGAAAAGTATATTTTACCATGTGATCAGTGCCTGCATTACAGGACTGTCCGGAATTCCTTCTATTCTGTTCGGACTGGTCGGCTATACATTGTTGATCTATCAGTTTGGTCTGGGAAGAAGTCTCTTATGTTCAGCTATTTGTGTGGCTGTTATGATCGTGCCGTTTATTGCAATCCGTGCAGAAAAGATACTGAAAGAAAAGGGAACAGAATACATGAAGAATTCACTGGCACTTGGAATGTCCAGAGAATATGCGGTCATACGATTAATTCTTCCGGTCTGTGCAGTGGAATTGCTTGGAACGGTGGCGCTTGGAATGGCATACGGAATGGGAGCGGTTGCACCGATTTTGTATACGGGTGCGGTTATGGTCGCAGATGTTCCGGGAAAACTTACGGATCCATTTATGTCATTGCCGTATCATCTGTATATGCTGGTAAATAATGGATTTTCTCTGGATTATGCATATGGAACGGCGTTCGTACTGATGTTATTCTTACTGCTCATACAGATCATATGTAAATGTATTACTTATATACGAAAGGATTACTGATATGTTAACGATAGAACAGATAAGTTGTGGATTCGGCAGACAGGAGATATTGCATGATATCAGTCTTACGATACCGGAAGGAAAGATTACGGCAATCGTAGGACAATCCGGCTGTGGAAAAACAACATTTTTAAAGACATTAAACCGAATGATAGAAGAGGAGGGCGGCTTTTATAAAGGAAAGATCATTCTTGACGGCGAAGACATTAAAGGACTTTCAACGGAAGTATTAAGAACCAGAATCGGAATGGTATTTCAACAGCCGATCGCATTTCCGTACAGTATAGAGAAGAATCTGTCATACGTCCTGAAATATCATGGAATTAGAGAAGCCAGAGAAATAGAGCGGATCACCAGAGAGTGTCTGCAGAAAGCAAGACTATATGATGAAATAAAAGACCAACTGAAGAAGTCTGCAAAAAAATTATCCGGTGGACAGAAACAGCGTCTTGCCATAGCAAGAAGTTTGTGTGTGAATCCGGAAATTCTGCTGTTGGATGAGCCGTGTTCTGCGCTTGATATGAAGAATACCATTGCGATAGAAGAGACACTTCTGGAATTAAAGGGAAAATATACATTTGTGATCGTAACACATAATCTGGCACAGGCAAAAAGAATTGCAGATCAGATTATCTTTATGGATCAGGGAAGAGTACTGGAAGTGACAGACACAAAGACATTCTTTGAGCATCCGTCATCCGAACCTGCGAGAGAGCAGATACAGTATATGTAAGAGTAAAGGAGAACGTATGAGAATAGAAATTCCCGGATATAAAACGATGGATCTAAAATATCTGATTCTGGATTATAACGGAACTATTGCGAAAGATGGCATAATACCCGAAAGTGTAAAGGAACGGCTGAAAAAGCTGAGTGGAATATATGAGATTTATGTTCTGACAGCAGATACACATGGAACTGCGAGAAAGATATGTGAAGGACTACCGTTAAAGATACAGACATTTCCTGGTAATGCGGCAGCAGAAGAAAAAAGAAAAATCATAGAGCAACTGGGTGGAAAACGGTGTATTGCAGTAGGAAACGGACGGAATGACCTGCCTATGTGCAGGATAGCAGAACTCAGTGTTGGAATTATAGAGGCGGAAGGTGCGTATGGAAGACTGATTGCAAATGTTGATATCTGTACCAGATCGATAGAGGAAGCACTGGATGTGCTTGCAATGCCGAAAAGGATGGTGGCGACACTAAGGGGATAAGTTTATATCCCCTTTTTTTTGACGTTTTTATAGCAATCATGCTAAAATAGAGAAATCTACCATGTGTATGGAATATTTTGAGCCGGCAGGGACAGTAAAAAGACCAAAAACCCCGTCCCTAATGGCTGGAGAGGGAAAATTATGAATAAAAGAGAATCATTTAGCAGCAGATGGGGATTTATCTGTGCCTGTATCGGTTCAGCGGTCGGTATGGGAAATATCTGGATGTTCCCAACAAGAGTATCATTGTATGGAGGCGGTTCATTTCTGATACCATATTTTATATTTGTAATACTGATCGGTTCGACGGGAGTGATCGGGGAGATGAGTTTTGGGCGTGCGGCAAAGGCCGGTCCAATCGATGCATTTGGAATTGCCTGTGAGAAAAAAGGAAAGAGAAAAGTCGGAGAAGCACTGGGGATGATCCCTGTATTCGGATCACTTGCCATGGCGATCGGATATACGGTTGTAATGGGGTGGATCCTAAGATATGCCGTTGGAACATTTACAGGAGCAACACTTTCGCCTGAAAATGTGGATGAATTCGGGGCGGCATTTGGTAAGATGGCGTCAGCATTTGGTAATAATATATGGCAGATACTTGCGCTTGTGGCCTGTATGCTGATTCTGATGTTAGGTGTCGGAAGCGGCATTGAAAAAGCAAATAAGATCATGATGCCGATATTCTTCGCATTGTTCGTGATTCTGGGAATCTATGTCGGATTCCAGCCGGGAGCAAGTGAAGGATACCGTTATATTTTCAGAGTAGATCCGAAGGCATTTGCAGATCCGGCAACGTGGATCTTTGCACTTGGTCAGGCATTCTTTTCCCTGTCGGTAGCAGGAAATGGAACATTGATCTATGGATCTTATCTTTCGGATGAAGAGGACATTCCGGCTTCTGCAGGAAGAGTTGCATTATTTGATACGATTGCAGCAATTCTTGCCGCACTCGTTATCATTCCGGCGATGGCAACAACGGGAGCGCAGTTGGATCAGGGAGGTCCCGGACTTCTCTTTATCTTCCTTCCGAATCTGATCAAAGGAATGCCTGGGGGATGGCTGATCGCGATCATCTTCTTTGTCGCAGTATTGCTTGCAGGTATGACTTCGCTGATCAATCTGTACGAGGCTCCGATTGCTACAGTGCAGGAGAAGTTAAAGCTTGGAAGAGTTCCGGCATGTGCACTTACGGGGATCGTGGGAGTGGTCGTGTCACTCCTGATCCAGGGGATTGTATCAGACTGGATGGACGTACTGTCTATCTATATCTGTCCGCTCGGAGCCGGACTTGCGGGAATCATGTTCTTCTGGGTATGTGGCAAGGCATTTGTGGAAAAACAGGTCAATACCGGGAGAGAGAAACCATATGTATCATGGTATCATACGGTATGTAAATATTTTTATGTTCCGGTATGTTTTATTGTGTTAATTCTTGGAATTGTACTTGGAGGAATCGGGTAGAAAAAGCCGAAGGAAGATCAAGAAATGTTCATAAAAGTTTATTGGAAAGAATGAGAGGATAAAGAATGAAAAAAGGAAATGCAATAGCATTACTGCCAATCGGCGTATTTTTGTGTATCTATCTGGGACTTGGAATTTTATTCGAATATGTGATGAAGATTCCGATGGGATTCTATAATGTCCCGATCATTATCGCATTTCTTGCGGCAATTCTGGTGGCGTGTCTGCAGAATCGTAAGGTGAGTTTTGACGAGAAACTGGAAATTATGGCACAGGGACTTGCGGATAAGAATATTATTACAATGCTTCTAATCTTCCTGACAGCGGGGGCATTTGTCGGAGTGGTAGGAAGAAGCAGTGCGGAAAGTGTGGCATATTTCATGTTGTCACTGATTCCGGCAAGATTTTCAGTTGCGGTATTATTTGTGGTAGCCTGTTTTGTGTCGGTTGCCATGGGAACGTCGGTTGGGACAATTACATTGATCACGCCGATCGCAGTGTCCGTATCCAAGGCATCTGGATTTGATATGGCACTTTGTATCGGCTCGGTTATGGGCGGTTCGATGTTTGGTGATAATCTTTCATTTATCTCGGATACAACGATTGCGGCATGCAACGGACAGGGATGCCAGATGAAGGATAAATTTCGGGAGAACTTTGGAATTGCACTTCCGGCAGCGATTGCAACCCTGGTATTGATCCTGGTTCTTTCATTTCAGACGGATATTGCAGGACGGGTAAGTAAGAGTTATAACTTAGTGCAGATTATTCCATATGTACTGGTTCTCATAGGAGGAATTATCGGGATCAATGTATTCATGGTACTTCTGATCGGGATTGTATCTGGTTCTATTATTATGCTGGCCGGCGGTCACATTGCGGCGACAGATCTGCTTGCCAATATGGGTTCCGGAGCTTCCGGGATGTTCGAGACGAGTATGGTGGCAATCCTGGTGGCAGCGATGTGTGCACTGATCCGTGAATATAGCGGTTTCGATGCATTGCTGGCGGGAATCCATAAGGTATTCAAAGGACGCAAAGGTGGTCAGCTCGGCATGGGACTTCTGGTAGGAACGATGGATATTGCAACGGCGAATAATACTGTGGCGATCGTAATGGCGAATCCGATCGCAAAGGATATGGCGGAAGAATATGGGATCACACCGAGAAAAGCAGCTTCGATACTGGATACATTTTCATGTGTTTTTCAGGGGATCATTCCTTATGGAGCACAGATGCTGGTTGCGATATCTGCGGCGAGTGAACTGGGATATAATGTGTCAGCATTTCAGATCATGCCGAAGCTTTTTTATCCGTTTTTATTATTTGTGAGTTCTATGATATTTATCTTTGTGATTCCGGCAAAGAAAGAGAGGTAAATCGTGAAAGAAGAGATCAGACAGAAACTGACAGGGGCAGTCATCGGACTTGCAAGAACCTGTGAGAATAACGAAAAGACAGAGAACACTAACCGGGTATTCCTAGAAGCACTGACGGTGGCCGGAGACTGGTCGGCAAGTATCTTTGATATGAGTGAGATGTTAGAAAAGGTAAGAAATGAAAAATATACAGTCTCACCGGGATGTGTAACATGTGCAGCGCCATGTGGCAATACGGATGACTATGATATGGAGAATCTGTGGAAAGAATCCGAAGAAATCGGAGCATTTAAGAATACAATCCTGATGGTAATCTGCCAGACTGCAGCAAAATTGTATCATGCAGATCAGACAGAAGAATCTGAGACGGTGAAGTTATTATTCCGTGCATTATGTATGATCAGTTTTGAAGGCTGGGATGTTGCAGGGCTTACACCGGTGATGGTGGAACTTGGAAAAGCAGGACGGATATAAAAATAAATAGAATAATATTAGCAAAAAAGACTTTAAAAGGGATTCGGAAAAATCTATTTCAAAGTCTTTTTTTTGTCATCCATTCAAAAGAAGTATTACTTATGAAAGATAAGAAAAATTATCTGATTTAATAGAAGATTAATGATAAGAAATGCGTTATAATAACAATACACTGTATATATCAAGGAGGAACAAAAACATGACAGTACCAGAAAGACTTTCCGCACTTCGTAAGTG